>JBMOQZ010000382.1:0-48206 GCA_049322475.1 Myxococcota bacterium
GGGGCGGGCGAGACGCCCGCCCCCACGATCGACCTGAGGATCTTCGTGGGGGCGGGCGTCCCGCCCGCCCACCCCGGTTCGTCAGCCTCCGGTCCAGCTCCGGACCGCATCCAGCAGCTCGCCGCCGTAGAGCCGGAAGCGCTCCGGCCCCATCCCGTGCACGTCGAGCATCGCCTGGCGCGTCATGGGGCGTTTCGCGGCCATGTCCTCGAGCGTGCGGTTGGGGCAGATCACGTACGCGGGCTTGTCGTGGGCCTTCGCGAGGCGGGTGCGGACGTCGCGCAGGTGGGCGAGCAAATCCGCGGAGGCGACCCGGCTCGCGCCGGCCGCGGGCCGGGTCCGGACGACGCGCTCGCCGAGCGGGAAACACATCCGGAAGTCGTCGGCGCGCCCCGCCATCACCGCCTTCCCGAGGTCGGTCAGCCACACCTCGCCGTAGGAGCGATCGCGCCCGGCGACCTCGCGCGACACGAACTCGCGGGAGAGCGCCCCCGCGCGCACGAGCTCGGCGATCACCTGCTCGACCTCGCGCTGCGTGAAGGTGGACAGGAGCCCGAACGTGGAGAGACGGTCGAACTTGAAGGCGAGCACCGCGCCGTCGCGGCTGCCCGTCACGACCTTCGCGATCATGCCGGGCGAAAAAGGCTTGCCCATGCGCGCCACGCAGGAGAGCACCTTGCGGACCACGACGGTCTCGTCGGCGAGGAGCGCGCGCGGGCCCGTCCCGAGCGACTTCCCCTCGCGGCAGGCGTCGCAGTCGCCGCAGCGGTCCCAGGGCGGCTTGTCGCCGAAGTACTCGAGGACGTAGCGGCGGCGGCACCCGGCGTGCCCGTAGTCCACCATCTTCTGGAGCTTGGCCAGCTCGCGCGCGCGCCGGGCGCGGATGCGCGCCTCGTCGATCCTCAGCGGCAGGTCCGGGTCGATCAGCTCGACGCCCCCGGTGCGCTCCGGCGCGGTGTACACGAGCACGCCGCGGTCCTCGAGCCCGCGGAGCGCGGCGGTGACCTGATCGCGGGTGAGGTCGAGCTCCTCGGCGAGGCGGTCGGGCCAGAGGCCGGTGACCTCCCCCTGGGCGCGGAGCGCGTCGTACACCTTCCGCCGCAGGCCGTGGGTCTCGGCGCAGGTGCCCGTGAAACGCACGACGCCGGCGCGCTCGGCGGGGGCGATGCGGCGGACGCGGCCCTCGCGCTGGAGCAGGTAGATGCAGCTCGACGCGGCGCGGTCGCCTGCGGCGTCGTCGTGGATCTCCTCGGCGAGGTCCTCCATCGAGACGAACACGGGGTTGGTGCCGCGCTTCTTCAGCCCCTCCCACACCGCGTGCACCCACGCCGCCGGCGGGTGGGCCATGTCGATGAAGAACTCCTGCGTGCGGCGATCCTCCTCGCGGAAGAGCAACACGACCCGGCTCTTCTTTCCGTCGCGACCGGCGCGGCCGATCTCCTGGTAGTAGGCCTCGACGGTGCCGGGGAGGTCGTAGTGCACGATCGTGCGGACGTCCTCCTTGTCGACGCCCATGCCGAACGCGTTCGTCGCGACGACGACGCGCAGCCGGCCGCCCATGAAGTCGTCCTGGACCCGCGCGCGGTCCGGCAGCTCGAGGCCCCCGTGGTAGGCCGCGCACGTCACCCCCGCCGCGGCCAGCGCGGCGGCGGCGCGCTCCACGTTCTTGCGCGTCGCGCAGTACACCAGCGCGGGCCCGGGCCGGACGAGCTCGGGCAGGAGCTGGTCCTTCTCGCGCGGGCCGCCGACGGCGATGCACTCCATGCCGAGGTTCTCGCGGTCGAAGCCGCGGATGAACCGCCGCGCCTCGGGCAGGCCGAGCGTGCGGAGGATGTCGTCCTGCACCTCCGGCGTGGCCGTGGCGGTGAGCGCGAGCGTGCGCGGGCTGCCCAGCGCCTCGCGCACCTTGCCGAGCCGCAGGTAGTCCGGCCGGAAGTCGTGGCCCCACTGCGAGAGGCAGTGCGCCTCGTCGATCGCGAAGAGCCGCACGTCCGCGCCGCGCATCTCCTCGACGAAGCGCGGCGTGAAGCGCTCCGGCGCGACGAAGACGATCTCCCACTCCCCCTGCTGCACCTCGCGCACGCGCCCGTGCCGCTCCGGCGGCGACAGCGTCGAGTTGATCAGCGTCGCGCGGACCCCGCGGCGCGTGAGGCCGTCGACCTGGTCCTTCATCAGCGCGATGAGCGGCGAGACCACCAGCGTGACGCCGCCCATCGCCACGGCCGGCAGCTGGTAGCAGAGCGACTTGCCCGCGCCCGTCGGCATGACGACGAGGGCGTCGCCCGCGCCCACGACGTGCTCGACGATCTCCGCCTGGCCGGGGCGGAAGCCCGGGTAGCCGAGGCGGTCGCGGAGGATGGCGTCGAGGGGGGGCATGGCGAGCGCGCCACCGTAAGCACGCGTCGCGAGCGGGTCCATCCCCTCGACCGATCGCCCGACAGGGCCCCGTCCCCGTCCGCGGTAGCACGTCTCCATGTCCCGCCGCTGGCCCCTCGCCGCCGCCCTCGTCGCGGCGGTGGCCTCCGTCGCCGCGCTGCCGGCGGTCCGCGGGCCCTTCTTCGTCGACGACCTGCTCTACCTCGGCGACCCCGCGCTCCGGAACGTGCCGCTCGCCGAGGCCTGGCGCCTCTTCCTCCGCCGCGCGAACCAGTGGGAGTACCTCCCGCTGCGCGACCTCTCGTACCGCGTCGACCTCGCGCTCTTCGGGGCCGACCCCTTCGGCTGGCACGTCCACAACCTGCTCCTCCACGTCGCGTGCACCGCCGCGCTCGCCGCCCTCGCGCTCCGCCTCGCCCGCGCCTTCGACCACCCCGCGCCCGCGTGGCTCGCCGCCGCGGCCGCCGCGCTGTTCGCCGCCCACCCCGCGCACGTCGAGTCCGTCGCGTGGATCTCGGGCCGGAAGGACCTGCTCTCCGGGCTCTTCGGCCTCCTCGCGCTCGAGCGGCTCGCCGCGCGCAAGGACGTCGCGGGCGTCGTGCTCTTCGCGCTCGCGCTCCTCGCGAAGTCCACGGTGCTGCCGCTCGTGGTCGTGGCGTGGTGGATCGCCCGGAAGGACGGCCGGCCGCGCGCGGCGATCCCGTGGGTGGCCGTCGCGGCCGCGGGCGTGGCCCTGCACGTCGCGGTCGGGCGGGGGACGGGCGTCGCCAGCACCGAGGCGCTCGTACGCGCGGATCTCGGGCGCGCGGAGGCGCCGTTCGTCGTGCTGGGCGCGCTCGCCCGCATCGCGCTCGCGCCGGTGGACCTGCGCCTCGTCTGGGACCTCGGCCCGGGCGAGCCCCTCCGCCTGTACGCCTGGGCCTTCGCCGCGGGGGCGATCGGCGCGCTCGGGTGGGCGGCGCGCGCGCGGACGCTCCCGCGGCTCGGCGTCGCCGCCGCCGTCGTCTGTTGCGCGCCGTTCCTCCAGATCGTGCCCTTCACGACGTGGTCGCTCGCGAGCGAGCGCTTCCTGTTCCTGCCCGTCGCCGGGCTCGCGATCGCGGGGGCGGCGGCGCTGCCGCGCCCGGTCGCGCTGGCGATCGCCGCGGCGCTCACGGCGGCGAGCGTGTCCCGCGCGAGGCTCTGGGCCGACCCCGTCGCGTTGTCGGTCGACGCCGCGGCGAAGGCCCCCCGCCACGAGGTCGCCGTCGACCTCGCCGTCGACCACCTCGTCGCGAACGCTCGCTGGGACGAGGCGACACTCGCGACGGAGGCGCTGCGCGACGACGCCACCCGCGTCGCGCTCGCCGGGTACGTGGCGGTGCTGCGGGCCGACGCGGAGGGCGATCGGGCCGCGCTCGTCGCGGCGCTGCCCGGGCTGTTGGCCACCTGCGACGCGCTCCCCGACGGGATGCGCGCCCGCGTCGGCGCCGTGGCCCTGACCGCGGGGTTCCCGGAGGCCGCGGTGCCGGTGCTCGCCCGCATCGCCTACTCGCGCCCGCACCTCGTCGGCGCGCGCTACGACCTCGGGCTGGCGCTGGAGAAGCTCGGCCGCCGCGAGGAGGCCGCCCGCGAGGTGCGCGCCGCCGTCGAGGGCGGGCTTCCGGGCGCCGATGCGCACAACAAGCTCGGCTCGCTCGAGAAGGCCCTCGGCCGGGCCGAAGCGGCCGAGGCCGCCTTCCGCGACGCGCTCGCCGCCGACCCGCGGCACTGGCACGCCGCCTGGAACCTCGCCGGGCTCTTCGCCGCGCGCGGCCGGACCGCGGAGGCGCGCGCCGCCCTCGCGGAGGCCCGGCGGCGCGCGATCCTCGCCGGCGAGCCACCCGACGTCCATGCGCGCCTCGAGGGGGCGGTGGTGTCCCTGGGGCAGTAAGCTCGCGCCATGCCGCTCGATCCCGCCGTCGCGAAGGGGTGGGCGTCGATCACCTCGCGGCCGACCGCCGCGTCGCCTGCGAAGAGCGGAGGGACGTACATGGGTTCCGGTCCTAAGTTGCCGCCATGCGCCTCGCCCTCCTCGTCCTCGTCGCGCTCGCCGCCACCCCGCAGGAAACCGCCGCCCTCGCCCGCGCGGAAGAGGCGGCCACGCGCCTCGGCGGCACGCTGAAGAAGCGGGTGACGGAGGAGATGGGCAAGGGCGGCCCGGCCTCGGCGGTGACGGTGTGCAGCGTCGAGGCGCCGGCGCTCGCGGAGAAGATCCGCGCGGAGACGGGGGTGACGGTGGGCCGCGCGTCCCTGAAGCTGCGAAACCCCGCGAACGCGCCGCCGCCGTGGGTGCAGGCGTGGCTCGTCGCGCAGGCGGGGAAGCCGGCCGCGCAGGTGTCGCCGAGCGCCACGGTGGCGGACGGGAGGGCGCGTGTGCTGCGTCCCATCGCCGTGGAGGCGCCGTGCCTCGCCTGCCACGGCCCGCCCGAGGCGATCGCGCCCGAGGTGCGCGCCGAGCTCGCCCGCCGCTACCCCACCGACGCCGCGACCGGCTACGCCGTGGGCGACCTGCGCGGCGCCCTGTGGGCGGAGGCGCCCGTCGCGCCCTGACTACCAGGTCCCGGTGTTCGGCATCGACGCCCAGGGCTCGGCCGGGGCGAGCGCGGGGCCGCGCTGGAGCAGCTCGATCGAGATGTCGTCCGGGGAGCGTACGAAGGCCATGCGGCCGTCGCGCGGCGGGCGGAGGATCGTCACGCCGCCCCGCTGGAGGCGATCGCACGTCGCGTAGACGTCGTCGACCTCGAAGGCGAGGTGCCCGAAGTTGCGGCCCCCCGTGTACGGCTCGGCCTGGTCCCAGTTGTACGTGAGCTCGATCTGCGCGGCGTCGCCGTCGGCCCCGGTGGACAGGAACACGAGCGTGAAGCGCCCCGCGGCGTGCTCGCTGCGGCGGACCTCTCGCAGGCCGAGCGTGCCGACGAAGAAGTCGAGCGCGGCGTCGAGGTCGCGGACGCGGATCATGGCGTGGAGGAAACGCATGGCCGGGAAGATGCGCCGGGTGAGGAAGGGAGGCAAGCGCCGGCCCGGCGAAGCGCCGCGGGCACGGGCCGCCGTGGGACCCCGCCTCGCCGCGCTCGCGGGCTCGGCGGGCGACCCCCGCGGGCAACGGGGAAGCAGAGCCCGGTCGACTGGGACGGTCTCGGAGCAGAGCCGGTCCGAGTGGGACTCGCGAGCACTCCCGCGGTGGATCGGCCCTCTGAAAACCGGCCTTCGTCCGTGGCGGACCACCCGGTGGGAGCCTGGAGTCCCAGTCGGCTCGGCTCTGCTCGAAAGTCGTCCCGTTCGGCCCGGCTCTGCCCCGCCACCGGCCCGCTGCCCGCGCGAATTACGTACGCCGCATGACCGACCCCCCCGTGCGCGGCGTCACCGGCTTCCCCTCGCCCGTGCCGTTCGGGCTGGGGCACCAGAAGCCGCACCACCTGCTCGAGACGCTCGAGGTCGCGTGGGAGAACCGCGACGCGCTGCCGTACGCGTGGCGCATCCTGAACGACGGCGTGTGCGACGGGTGCTCGCTCGGGCCCCGCGGGATGAAGGACGACGTCATCGACGGCCTCCACGTCTGCCTCACCCGGCTCAAGCTGTTGCGCCTGAACACCATGCCCGCGCTGGTGCCCGCCGATGTGCTCGACGTGGAGCGGCTCCGCCGCATGTCGAACCGCGAGCTGCAGGCGCTCGGCCGCGTCCCGTACCCCTTCGTCTACCGGCGGGGCGACCGCGGCTTCGCGCGCATCGGCTGGGACGAGGCGATCCGCATCGCCGCCGACGCCCTGCGGGCGACTCCGGGGGAGCGCCAGGCGTGGTTCGCGACGAGCCGCGGCATCACGAACGAGACCTACTACGCGTTCACGAAGGCCGCGCGGCTCGCCGGCTCCAACAACGTCGACCTCTGCGCGCGGCTGTGCCACCAGGCCTCCGTCGCGGGGCTGAAGGCCACGATCGGCGTGGGCGCGCCGACGTGCTCGCTGAAGGACATGATCGGCACGGACCTGCTCTTGTTGTGGGGCACCGACATCGCCAACAACCAGCCGGTCACGATGAAGTACCTCGCCTACGCGAAGCGGCAGGGCACCCGCATCGTCGTGATCAACCCGGTGCGCGAGAAGGGGCTGGAGTCCTACTGGGTCCCGAGCATGCCGATCTCGGCGCTGTTCGGCACGAACCTCATGGACGACTTCGTGCAGGTGCGCGTGGGCGGCGACATCGCGCTCTGCAACGGGCTGCTCAAGGCGCTCGACGCGATGGGCGCCGTGGACCGCGCGTGGATCGACGCGCACACGACGGGCTGGGACGCCGCCGAGGCCCACGTCCGCGCGCTCGCGTGGGACGACGTCGAGCGCGACAGCGGCGTCGCCCGCGACCGGATCGAGTGGATCGCCACGCTCTACGCGCGCGCTCGCACCTGCGTCAGCGTGTGGTCGATGGGGCTCACGCAGCACCGCTTCGGCACCGAGAACGTCGAGGCGGTCTCGAACCTCCACCTCGCGCGCGGCATGCTCGGCCGCCCGAAGACCGGGATGATCCCCATCCGCGGCCACTCCGGCGTGCAGGGCGGCGGCGAGTGCGGGGTGGCGCCGGGGCTGTTGCCCGGGCCGGTCGCGCTCGAGGAGGGCCGCGCGCGCTTCGAGCAGCTCTGGGAGACCCCGCTGCCGACCCACGTGGGTCTCTCCACCATGCCGATGATGGAGGCGGCGGCCCGCGGCGAGGTCGACTTCCTCTACAACGTGGGCGGCAACCTGTTCGCGGTCCTTCCCGATCCCAAGTGGGTCGCCGAGGCCTTCGACCGCGTGAGGGTCCGGATCCACCAGGACATCGTGTTCAACACGTCGACGGTGCTCGAGGGCGACGTCGTGCTCGTGCTCCCCGCGCAGACCCGCTACGAGCAGCGCGGCGGCGGCACCTCCACGTCCACCGAGCGCCGCGTGCGTTTCTCGCCCGAGATCGAGGGCCACCCGCAGGTCGGCGAGTGCCGGCCCGAGTGGGAGATCCCGGCGCAGGTCGTCGCCGCCGCGTTCCCCGCGCGAGCGAAGCAGCTCGGCTGGCAGACCGCCGGCGACATCCGCCGCGAGATGGACGCCGCGATGCCGCTCTACGCGGGGATCGCCGGGCTCGCGAAGGCGGGCGACTGGATCCAGTGGGGCGGCGAGCAGCTCTTCGCCGACGGGAAGTTCCCGCTGCCCGACGGGCGCGCGCGCTTCAAGCGGGTCGACGCCGTCCGCATCGACGTGCCGGACGGGTGCTTCTACCTCACGACGCGCCGCGGCAAGCAGTTCAACAGCATCGTGATGAAGGACCACGACCCCGTGCAGGGCGGGCGCGCGCGCGACGACCTGCTCGTCGCCGGCGAGGACCTCGCGAAGCTCGGGCTCGCCGACGGGCAGCGCGCGCGTGTGGTGAACGAGGTCGGGACGTTCGACGTGACGCTGCGGAAGGCGGAGATCCGCCCCGGCGTCGTGCAGGCATACTGGCCCGAGTGCAACGTGGTGATCGGCCGCCGCATCGACCCGCGCAGCGAGGAGCCCGACTACAACGCGGTGGTGCGGATCGAGCGCGCGTGAGGGTCCCCGTCCGGCGACACCCCGGCGGCGACGGCGAGGACGAGGTCCCCGTCGAGGAGCCGCTCGAGATCCGCGTCGAGGGCGAGCCCGTCGCCATCACGATGCGGAGCCCGGGCGACGACCTCGACCTCGTCGCCGGCTTCCTGTTCACGGAGGGCGTCGTCGACGGCCCCGACGACGTGCGCGCGATGGCGGAGGTCGCCGAGAACACCGTCGACGTGCGGCTCGCCGAGGGGGTGCCCGCCGCCCGCGCCCGCTCGGCCGACCGCGCGCTCTACGCGACGTCGAGCTGCGGCGTCTGCGGGAAGGCCTCGCTGGACCGGCTCCTGCGCGACGTCGCGCCCGCCCGAGCGTGGACGCCGTCGCCGGAGGTCCTGGGCTCGCTGCCGGCGAGGCTCCGCGCGGCCCAGCCCGGGTTCGGCGTGACCGGGGGGGTCCACGCGGCGGCGCTCTTCGACGCGCGGGGCGAGCTCCTCGTCGTCCGCGAGGACGTCGGCCGCCACAACGCCGTGGACAAGGTGCTCGGCGCGCGCTTCCGCGCGGACGCGCTCGACTTCGACGCGCTGGGCCTCGTGGTGTCGAGCCGCGCGGGGTTCGAGATCGTGCAGAAGGCGCTCGTCGCGCGCGTGCCGGTGGTGGCCGCGCTGGGCGCGCCCACGTCGCTGGCGGTGGAGGCGGCGCGGAGCGCGGGGATGGTGCTGGTGGGGTGGCTCCGGGGGGACCGCTTCAACGTGTATTGACGCGTGGACGCGAGCCCGATCACGACAACCTCACCCGCACGAGCAACCCGAGGACCCTCATCATGTAGGACACCGCGGCGAGCCCCTCGAGCGACGAGCGCCCCGCCGCGCGCGCCTCCATCCGCACCGGCGCCTCCACCACCCGCAGCCCCGCCCGCGCCAGCAGAAGCAGCGCGACGGGCTCCGGGTCGTCGCGATCGGCGAGGCGGGCGGCGGCGCGCCGCGAGAGCGCGCGGAACCCGGACGTCGCGTCGGTCACGACGGGCCCGCCCAGCCCGCGCACGCTCGCGTTGAGCACCTCGATCCCGAGGCGCCGCAAGGGCGGCGGGCGATACCCCGCGCCGCCGAGGAACCGCGAGCCCACGACCACGTCGACCTCCGGCCCCAGCGTGGCCAGCAGCATCGCGACCTGATCGCCGCGGTGCTGGCCGTCGGCGTCGAACTGCACGACGGCGTCCGCGTCGGTGGCCAGCGCGCGCCGGAGCCCCTCGCGCACGGCGCCGCCCGTCCCCACGCGCGCGGGCAGGTCGAGGACCTCGACGCCCTCGATCGCGCGGGCGACCTCCGGCGTGGCGTCGGTGGACGCGTCGTTCACCACGATCACGCGCGCGTCGGGCACATGGCGCCGCAGGTCCTCGATCGCGCCGCGCAGCGCGCCCTCCTCGTTGTACGCGGGCACGACGACGGCGAGGCGGACCACCCCCCGACTGTACTAGAAGCGCTCGACGGCGAGCCCCGCGCCCGCCGTGAAGCGCGGGGGCTCGCCGACCTCCCGCCGCTCCTCGCCGCGCACGACGAGCCCGACGTCGGCCCCCCAAAGGGACCCGAGCCGAAGCCCCGCCTCGACCTCGGCTTCCTCGCGCACGACGAGCGCCCCGGTCCACGCGGGCTCCCAGCGCCCCTTCGCCCGCAGCGCCGTGAGCGCGTCGCGCCGGCTCGCCAGCTGGAGCTCGAGCGTGACCGGCACGCCCGCGCCCACCTCGACCGGGAGCGCCGCGTCGAGCGACACGCCGAGCCCCGCGGCGACGTAGTCCCCGCCGCGCGGATCGGGCCAGAGCGCCACGAGACCGCCCCCCTCGATCACCCGCGCGTCGAGGCCCGCCGTGTCCCAGCGCACGTCGGCGACCGTCCAGCCCCACCCGAGCCGCCACGGGCCCGGCCGCGCGGGGAGGTGGCGCAGCGACCCGAGCGCGCTCCGCCCCATCGTCCCGCCCTCGGAGATCGCGAAGGACGTCCGCAGAAGCGAGACCTCCATCCCCTCCGACAGCTTGAAGCGCCGCGCGAGGCCGAGCCGGGACTCGTAGAGCGCGCCGCGCACGCCCACCCACGCGCCGTTCGCGGAGTCCCAGCCGCCGAGCGCGGTGTTGCGCCGGAACGGCGTGTGGTCGCTCCCCGGCCGGTCCCACTGGAGGGCGTCGACGAGCTCGTCCTCGCCGGTCGGCAACGGCGAGCCCGCCGACGCGCGCAGGTCCGCCCGCGCCGCCCGGAGCGCGTCGACGGCGGGGGCCGGCGCGCGCCGCTCGATGGGATCGGACCACCCGAGCACCCTCGCCGCGACGTCCGGAGCGAGCGCGAGCGAGCCGTACGCTTCCGCGCGCACGGCGGGGTCGCGGTCGCGGAGCGCGGGGTCGCGGACGTGCGCCCGCCGCAGGCGCTCCGCCGCGAGCGCGCGCTCCCCCATCGCCGCCTCCTGCGGCCGCTCCAGCGGGATCGCCGCGACGAGGCCCCGGCGCGCGAGCATCGCCATCAGCACGTCCGGCGACAGCGGCGACGGCGGGCGGAAGCCCTCGCCGAGCGCGGCGCGCAGCAGCTCGACGGGGAGCTGCACGCAGTTGCGGTGCAGGAAGTAGTACGGCCGCCGCCAGCCCTGCCGCAGCTCGTCGAGCCGCGCGAGCGCGCGCCGCGTCTGGGCCTCGTCCAGCACGAGGCGGTAGCGCCGCACGTCGCGGTCCTCGCCGTCGGCGTACCGGCGCACCGTCACCTCGTACGGCTCCCAGACGACGCGGGAGAGGAACCCGCCCGTGAGCCCGTACCAGGCGTACCGGAGCGAGTCGTCGTCCACGCCGGTGGTGTCGGCGACGATGCCCCACGCGTCCGCGCGCGCGACCCCCCGCGCGTCCGGCCGCTGCCGCACCGCCACCAGCACGTGCCCGGCGAGCGACGCGGCGCCCGACGGCGAGGCGACCACGTAGACGATCTCGATGGACTCGACGTTCGCGGGGTCGAGGCCCACGTCCTCGACGGTGGGGCAGGCGAGCTCGCCCCCGAACCGCTCCGCCATCCACCGCGCCTTCGACGGCCACGCGCACGGGTCGCCCTCGCCGGCGAGCCACGCGGCCGCGACGGTGGCGAGGTCCTCCGCGGGCCCCTCCATGCCCGACGGCGCCGCGAACGTGAGCGGGTCGTGCTCGGCGAGCGGGTCGCGCCCGGCCCGGCTCCAGCCCGCGATGCGCCGCCAGTCCCCGCGCCGCGACGCGCCGGTCTCGTCGTCCCAGACGTGGGCGAGCGCGTGGATCCACGCCTCCGTCGTCACCTCGGCGAGCTCGACGCGGCCCCGCCGCGGCCGATGCGTGGCGCCGCGCGCGACCGTGACCGGAAGCTCCCTCCACGCGGGGGGCACGGGGGCGTCGGCGAGCACCGCGATCTCGACGGCGGGCCACTCGCCCTCGACCTCCCAGGCGGTGCCCGGGACGATCACCGCGCGACCGCCGCCACCCGCGCGTGGACGGCGTCCGGCGCCCGCGCGGCGATCGCGCCGGCGAGCCCGTCGAGCGTCGGCAGGGGCGCGTCGTAGATGTCGCCGCGGTCGGGGAGCCCCTCGCTCGCCGCGACCACCACGTCCACGGGCACGCCCATCCACCGCGCCACGAGCGCGTGCGCGGGGCCGGTCCGCGGGAACGCGGGGTCGCGGCGCTCGCGGGCCAGCTGCCAGAGCACCGCGCCCGCCTGCAGCGGATCGTCCTCCATCGCGGGCGCGACCGCGCGCAGGAAGTCGAGCGCGAACCGCGCGGCGCCGGTCTGGTCGCGCGGCGCGCCGAGCCCGTCGCGGGTGGCCACGAACGCGCGCGCGACCTCCGCCGGGGGCGCGCGCAGCGTGCGGGCGACCGCGCCGAGCTGCGCGCCCTCGCCGCGCTCCGCCTCCTGCTCGAGCTGGTCGAAGAGCACCGGGCTCGTCGCGAGCCCCTCCAGCAGCAGACCCACGTCGCGCCGCGCGGCGACCAGCCCGGCGCGCAGGAGCGCCGCCGCCTCGGTGGCCGGGTCGGGCGGCTCGTCCTTGCCGCCCCTCCTCGCGAGCACGACGGTGAGGATGACGCCCCCGGCCGTCGTCGACGACCCGGAGCCCGTCACCGAGAGCACCAGCGTCGACTCCGGGTCGGGCGAGGTGCCCTCCGAGCTCGCCACGGTGCTCGCCGCGGGGTCGGAGCTGTTCGCCGAGCTGTCCGCGGAGTTCCCGCTCGCGTCGGCGCTGCCCTGCGAGGCGCCGGCGCTGTCGCCGGAGGCGTCGCCGCTGCCCGCCGAGGCGTCGCCGGAGCCGTCCGAGGCGTGTACGGGCCCGCTCGCGACGAGGAGGAGGAGCACGGGGAGCAGGCGCATGCGGCAGCGTTCCCGACGAATTCCGTGGGGTCAACCGCGCGGTAAGCCCCGTGTAACTAATCGGCGGTGTGCCAGGACCAGTACGGATCGGCCCAGACGGCCGTCGGCGACGGGTCCACCCGCCGCGGCGTGACCCATTCGGTGGAGCGGCCGGTGTAGCCGTCGCTCACGAGGCTCCCCACGTAGGAGGCGTCCGCGTAGACGCGATCGATCTGGCGCCGGATGTCGCGGATGTCGGCGTCGGTGACCTCGCCGGTGCTCGTCGCCTTGTAGAACTGCACGGTCACGCGCACGGGGAAACGCGGGTCGCGCTCGATGTCGAGGTCGGCGATCTCCTTGTGGGGGCCCTCGGTCTCGCCGTGGCCGATCACCGCCTGCTCAACGTCGCTGTCCGCGGACTTCGACGCCGCCGCCATCGGCGCGGACTCCTCCATCTCCCAGGCGCCGCCGGCGCCCCAGAGGTCGTGGCGCGGCGGAGGCGCCTTCTGCTTCAGCGGCACCTGGATGACGAGGACCATGTCGAGGCCCTTCTCGTGGCCGGTGGAGGTGGCGTCGCCGCCCTGGGCCCGGAAGTCGGAGAGCCGCGTCGCCGTGAACGGGGCGCGCTCGCCGTCCTCGTTGAACCAGAGCACCTCGGAGAGGTAGCCGCCCTCGTTCTCGACGACCTGCATGCTCGTCCCCTCGCGCGTCGCGACGATGGTGAGCACGGCCGGGTTGTCCGCGTAGGACTGGTAGTTGTAGAGCACCGGCGTGAAGGTGGCCTCGCCCGAGCGCGGGATCGGCAGGAAGCAGGCCTGCGCGCTCACCAGCACGTCCTCGTCGCGATCGGCCCAGAGCGAGCTGCGCCGGCCGCGCCACGAGCCCGGGTCGGAGAGGAACGAGCGGGTCTCCTGCAACACGTCGGCGAGCGTGACCGAGCGGAGCCGCCCGCCGTCCTCGTTGCCGACGCGCAGCCAGAAGCGGTCGCTGCGCAGGTCGGCCGTCGTGTCGTGGAAGTTGTCGAAGCGCACGACCGGCATCGGGTGGAGCGCGCCGCGCGCGTCGCGGACGCCGATCGTCATGTCCGAGATGTTGGGGCCCCACGCCGAGCCCTTCGAGCGGCCGGTGTCCTCCCAGGTGACGTTCACGACGTCGAGCCCGTGCCGGGCGACCATCCGGCGCACGTCCTCGTCCCAGACCATCTGCTCGACGCGCTGGATCGCGGTGTCGAAGCGGGTCTCTGCGAAGGCGGTGGCGGCGATCAGGGCGAGCATCGTGTCTCCGTGTTCGCCGACACAACGTGGCCCGCGCGAGCCGCCTTACACGGTTAGCTCCGCCGGCGATGTCGCGTCGCCTGCTCCTCGCGCTCGAGCTCGTGTTGCTCGTCCTCGCCGGGTGGCAGGCGTGGGAGGTGGTCGCGGCGATGGCGGCGCGCTGGCGGGCCCCGTTCGATCTGGAGTGGATGGAGGGGGCCACGCTGATCACGGGCCTGCGCGCGTCGCGGGGGCTCCCCTTCTACACGCCGCCCGGGCCCGACTACATCCCGTTCATCTACCCGCCGCTCTACGCCTGGACGCTGGGCGGGCTCGCGACGTTCTTCCCGGTGGACTACCCGCTCGGGCGCGGCGTCTCCATCGTGTGCACGGGGCTCGCGGCGGCGGCGGCGTACGCCGCGGCGAGGCAGGAGAAGGCGAGGCCCGCGCTGGCGATCGCGTGCGCGGCGCTGTTTTTGACCGCCTGGGACGACGGCGGCACGTTCTACGACCTCGTCCGCATCGACATGCTGTCGCTTGCGCTCTGCGCCTGGGCCGTCGTACTCGCCCGGGGCGATCGTCCCTGGCGAGCGGTCGCCGGCGGGCTCCTGCTGGCCGTCGCGTTCGCGGCCAAACACCACGCGGCGCTGCTCGGCGTCCCGATCGCGATCGCGCTCTGGGCCCGCCACGGGTGGCGCCGCGCCGCGCTCTTCGCGGCCTCTAGCGCCGGCCCCGCGCTCGCGTTCACGGTCGCCATGCAGATCGCGACCGACGGCCTCTTCGTGACCTACCTGCTGGGCGTGCCGTCGGCGCACGGGATCGTGGCCGAGCGCGCGTTGCCGACGCTGAAGAACGGCCGCCTCGTCGGGGCGCAGGCGGAGCTGTGGCGCGCGCTCCCGTGGAGCACCACCGCCGGCCTGCTGTTCCTGCTCGCGTGGCCGCGGCGCCTGTACTGGGGCGGGCTCGCGATCACGCTCCTGCTGACGGTGTCGCTGATGCGCGGCCACCACGGCGGGTACCTCAACGTGCTCATCCCCGCGCTCTGGCTGCAGGCGCTCTTCCCGGCGTTCGTGCGGAGCGCGCTCGCGGACGCGACCGTCGGCTGGCGCGTGCTGCTCCGGCGGGTCGCGCCGCACCTCGCCGTCGTGCTCGCCGGGGTGGAGCTCGTCGCGGCGGACACCGACTACGCGAAGTTCCGGCCCCGCCCGGGGGACGCCGCGGCGCACGCCCGCTTCGTCGACGAGCTCCGCGCGCTCCCCGAGCCGCTCCTCGTCCCGCACGCGCCCTGGGCGGCGGTGCAGGCCGGGAAGGCGCCGTCGCTCGCCCTCATCGCGCTCTGGGACGTCAACCACGAGGGTGGGCCGCTGGTCGGGTCGGTGCGGCGGATCGAGGACGCGGTCCGCGACCGCCACTGGGCCGCCGTCGTCACCACCAGCGAGGCCTTCGGCTACGGCCTCACGAAGCACTACGAGCGGGTGGCGTCGCTGGTGAACGCGAACATCCCCACCCGGACGGGCTGGAACGTACGCCTGAAGTCGGTGTGGAAGCCGCGCTCAGGCGAGCCGGCGCCGGCGTCCGACGAGGAGCCCCGCCGCCGCAAGAAGCGCGACCGCGCTCCCCGCTGAGCCGGGGACGCCGCAGCCGCAGCCGCCGCCGCCCTTGTAGAGCGGGTCCTCCTCGTCCTCCTCCTCGAGCGAGGTGTCCTCGACGATCGGCTCGCAGTCCACGTCGTAGCCGGGGGCGCCCGGGTAGAGCTCGGGGTCGGTGTCGTCGCAGTCGTTGTCGACGGCCCAGCCGTCGCGGTCCTGGTCGTCGTCGAGCAGGTCGCAGTCCTGGTCGATGCCGTCGTACCAGACCTCCTCGGCGCCGGGGTTGACCTCGGAGTTGCTGTCGTCGCAGTCGTCGCCACCGCCGGACTCGGCGGTGTAGCCGTCGCCGTCCTGGTCGAACTCGTCGCGGTCGTCGCAGTCGGTGACCTCGCCGTCGTAGGGCTCGTCGGGGGCGCCCGGGTAGACGTCGGCGCGCGCGTCGTCGCAGTCGTCGCCCTGGTACGACTCGGAGTCGTGGCCGTCGCCGTCGGCGTCGTAGTCGCCGTTGCCGGCGCAGTCGTCGTCCTCGCCGTCGTACCAGGCGTCCGGCGCGCCGGGGTACACGGTGCTGTCGAGGTCGTCGCAGTCGTCGCCGCCCACGACCTCGGCGTCGAAACCGTCCTCGTCCTGGTCGGTGTCGTTGCCGTCGCAGTCCTGGTCGACGCCGTCGTACCAGGTCTCGCCGGCGCCGGGGTTGGTGGCGGGGTCGGCGTCGTCGCAGTCGGTGGCGTCCTCGATGGCGCCGTCCGGGCGGTCGCACGCGGTGACGGTCGAGGCGGCGTCGCCGAAGCCGTCGCCGTCGGCGTCGGTGTACCAGGTGGACTCGCCGGTGGCGCCGGGCTCGTCGACCGCGCCGTCGCAGTCGTCGTCGATCTCGTTGCACGCCTCGACCGCGTCCGGGTTCACCGCGGCGTCCGCGTCGTCGCAGTCGTCGGCGGCGGTGGCGTAGCCGGAGGGGAGGTCGCACGCGCTGTAGGGGACGGCCGGGTCGCCGTGGCCGTCGCCGTCGGCGTCGGCGTAGAACACGGTCGCGTCGACGGCGTCGCCCTCGTCGACGTCGCCGTCGCAGTCGTCGTCGGTACCGTTGAAGCAGACCTCGGTGCCCGTCCCTCCGTCGCAGGTGTCGTCGGCGTCGCGGATGCCGTCCTCGTCCGAGTCGAGCTCGAAGACCATCGCGACGACGCCGAGGATCGAGTCCCCGCTGAAGTCGAAGTAGGTGTAGCTGAGGCTGCCCGACTGGTCGTAGGTGGCCTGCCACAGCTCGTCGTCGAGGCGCGAGTCGTCGCTCGTCCCGGCCGGCGCGGCGTCCACCTCGTCGCCGTCGGTGCCGACCACCGTGTCGGTGTCGTCGACGCCGAAGCTGCCCATCGTCAGGAGCGAGTTCCAGTCCTGGAATCGGCAGGAGGTGCCGCTGTAGTCCTTACCGTCGTCGCGACCTCCGGCCTGCGACGACAGGAGCGTGGTGCCGACGGCGATGGCGGCGTCCTGCTCGTCGGCGCACTGCCACCAGATCCCCGCCGAGACCACGACC
This sequence comes from Myxococcota bacterium, assembly GCA_049322475.1. Taxonomy (GTDB): domain Bacteria; phylum Myxococcota_A; class UBA796; order UBA796; family SXON01; genus JBMOQZ01. The sequence continues at coordinate 16,636 of JBMOQZ010000382.1, forward strand.
TCGCCCATCGTGCCGGCCGTGGGGAGGCCGGTGGCGTAGGCGCTCCCGAAGATCACGTCGTCGAGGCCCAGCCACACGTAGCGCCGTCCGGTGCGGACGGGGTCGTCGTAGAACACGGCGAGCACCGCGCCGCTCACGCCGGTGGCGCCGTAGTAGGAGCTGTCGGCGGCGCCGGTCTCCTCGTAGTCGTAGGCGCCCGAGCCGGTGATGCCGAAGGTGGCGGGATCGAGCGTGTAGACGTTGCGGTCGGACGAGGCGGACTCCAGCGTCGCGGACGAGAGGGGGACGCCGTTGACGGCGACGTCCGCCGCCGGGTCGCCGACGAAACCGCCCCAGGTGGGCAGGAGCACGAGGTACACGTCCGTGACCGTCGCGCCGGTGGGGATCTGCACGACGAGGTCGTCGCCGGCGGTCAGCGTGCTCGACCCGTCGTAGAGGGTGCTCGCGCCGGACGCGTCGACCGACACGCCGTCGACGACGTCGGCGAACAGGACGTCCTGCGCGAAGGCGGCGGACGAGAGGGCGAGCCACATGGCGGTAGTCTACCGCGATCCCGCCGGGATCGTTGCCCGGCGGGGAGCCGGGCGTACGCGCGGCCACGCGGTCCGCGGGCCCGCCTTCAAACCGCGCGGTCGCGACCGACGATCAGGCCGGCTCGAGCACCCTCGCCGGCTGCAGGGCCTCCCGGAGCGCCGCCGTCGCCTGCCGGATCGCGGTGCGCGCGCCGGGCGTGTCGCGGAGCGCGTCGAGCACGACGAAGTCGTGGATCGCGCCGTTGCAGCGCACCGACGTCACGGGGACGCCGGCGCCGGCGAGCCAGTTGGCGTAGGCCTCGCCCTCGTCGCGCAGCGGATCGTTCTCGGCGGTGACGACGAGCGCGGGGGGCAGGCCCTCCAGCTGCCCGAGCGAGGCGCGCAGCGGCGACGCGATCGGGTGCGCGCGCAGCGAGGCGTCGGGGCAGTAGGTGTCCCAGGCCTTGCGCAGCGCGGCCTGCGTGAGCCAGGGCCCGTCCGCGAAGTCGACGTGGGAGGGGCGCTCGAGGTGGGCGTCCGCGATCGGGGAGAACAACACCTGCAGCGCGACGCGCGGGCCGCCGCGCTGCTTCGCGAGCAGGCAGACGACCGCCGCGAGGTTGCCGCCGGCGTCGTCGCCCATCACTGCGAGGCGCCGGCCGTCGACGCCGAGGCGGTCGCCGTGCTCCGCGACGTGGCGCGTGGCGGCGAAGGCCTCGTCGATCGCGACGGGGAAACGCGCCTCGGGCGCGCGCGAGTACTCGACGGAGACGACGGCGATCCCCGCCCCGACGGCGATCTCGCGGACGAGGCGGTCGTGGGTGTCGCAATCGCCGAGCACCCAGCCGCCGCCGTGGAAGTAGACCGCCGCGGGCAACACGCCGCCCCCGCGCGGGCGCACCACCCGCGCGCGGACGCGCCCTCGCGGGCCGACGGGGAGCTCGACGTCGGTGACGTCCGCGGCGGGCCGCGGCGCGCCGCGCGACTGCAGCTCCGCGTACACGGTCCGCGCGGCCGAGGCCGGCAGGGTGTGGAGGGCGGGGGTCCCCGCCCTCGCCAGCGCGTCCAGGAAGGTCCTCGTCCCCGTGTCGAACATGCCTCTGGAATAGGCACGCTCAATCGAACAGCGCGAGGAGCTCCTCCCTCGTCAGCGACTTCGCGAGCGCCTCCTCGTCCAGCGCGGCGCGGGCGACCTCGCGCTTCCGCTCCTGCAGCTCGAGGATCCGCTCCTCGACGGTGTCCTCGGCGACCAGCCTGCAGCTGACCACCGGCCGCGTCTGCCCGATGCGGTGGGCGCGGTCGGTGGCCTGGTCCTCGACCGCCGGGTTCCACCACGGGTCGAGGTGGAACACGTAGTCGGCCGCGGTGAGGTTGAGCCCCGTGCCGCCCGCCTTGAGCGAGAGCAGGAAGACGGGCGGCCCGTCGTCCGCGTTGAAGGCCGCGATGACGCCGGCGCGGTCGCGCGTGGAGCCGTCGAGCCGCACGAATGGCGCCGTGAGCTTGCGCTCGACGAGGTCGAGCATCGACGTCCACTGCGAGAACACGAGGGCGCGGTGCCCCTCGGCGAGCACCTCGTCGAGCGTCTCCATCAGGAGCTCGAGCTTCGAGGACGTCTCCGCCTCCTGCCCGGGGAGCAGCGCCGGGTGGCACGCCGCCTGGCGCATGCGGAGGAGCACCTCGAGGATCTGCATCATGCCGTGCTTCTCGAGGAGCTTCGCGACGTCGGCGCGGGCGAGCGAGCGCACCGACTCGTAGACCGCGCGCTCGCGCTCGGACAACACGCAGCGGAGCACGACGTCGGTGCGGGGCGGCAGCTCCGGCGCGACCTCCTGCTTGAGCCGGCGCAACACGAACGGCCGGATGCGCTTGCGCAGGGCGTCGCGCGCGGCGCGGCTGCCGGCCTCGATGGGCTGCGAGAAGCGGGTCTTGAACTCCTTGCGGCCGCCGAGGAGCCCGGGCGACACGAAGTGGAAGGCGCTCCAGAGCTCCTCCAGCCGGTTCTCGACGGGGGTGCCGGTGACGGCGAGCCGGTGGTCGGCGACGAGCGAGCGCGCGGCGACGGCGGCCTGCGACTCGGGGTTCTTGATCGCCTGCGCCTCGTCGAGGATGACCGTGTGCCAGCGGATCGCCTGCAGCCGCTCGAGATCGAGGCGCAGGATCGCGTAGCTGGTCACGACGAGCTCGCTGGCGTCGAGCTCGCGGCGGGGGCCGTGGTAGACGCAGACGCTCAGGCCCGGCCGGAAACGGCGCGCCTCCGCTTCCCAGTTCCGGATCACGCTCGTGGGCGCGACGACGAGCGTGCGGCCTCCGATCGCGGCGAGGCACTGCACCGTCTTGCCGAGGCCCATGTCGTCGGCGAGGATGCCGCCCATGCCGACGCTCCGCAGCCACGCGATCCAGTCGACGCCGCGCTTCTGGTAGGGGCGCAGCGTCGCGGTGAGGTCCGGCGGGAGCGGGGCGGGCGGGATCTTGTCGAAGTCGCCGGCGAGCGCGCGTAGACCGGCGAGGTCGGGCGGGATCTCCGCGTCGAGCGCCTCGAGCGCGTCGAGCAGGAGCGGCGCGGCGTGGCGGGCGACGCGGCCCTCGCGGTCGCGCGCGGAGAGGAGCTCGGCGAGGACCGAGGCGTGCCGCTCCAGCCACTCGCGCGGGAGGGGGGCCCAGCCGCCGTCGATCAGGGGGACGAGCGATCGGCCGGCCTCGAAGGCGTCGATCAGCGCGGCGGGGTCGGCGTCGCCCTCGAAGCGGACGCGCAGGTCGTCCACGGTCACGCGCGGGATCGTCCGCGCCTTGCGGACCCGCAGCCCCGGGGCGGCGGCGAGCACGTCGTCGCGGAAGAGCCCCAACGCGTTCACCCACGCGGCGGCGCCGGCGCCCTCGCGCTCGACGGTGACGTCGAAGGCGAGGCCCTCGCGGGAGAGGAGGTCGCGCAGGCGCTGCTCCGTCGCCTGGTCGCGGATGGGGATCTTGGTGCCGAAGCGGACGAGCTCGCCGCGCTCGATGCGGGCGACGGGTGGGTCGCCGTACACCATCCGCGGCGTGACCGAGAGGCGCTCGCCGTCGAAGCGCACCTCCACGGTCGCGCGCAGCTTCGCGTCCACCACCTCGGGCAGGCGCTTCGTGTAGACGTCGACGTGGAGCCGCTTCTTGAGGTCCGGCAGGAACTTCGACACGAGCAGCCAGCCGTCCTTCGGCCCGAAGACGACGCCGCGGACGAGGCGGTTGTACTGGTCGACGTCGAGCGCGGCCTCGCCGATGGGGCGCAGCACGTCGTCGATGCGGACCACGCCGTCGCGGAAGACCTCGCCGATGCCCGAGGCGCGCACCACGCGCACGCGGAAGCCGGGCCCGTCGTCCTCCACGACCGCGCGGGGCAACACCGGCTCGCCCGAGCAGCGGATCGGCGCGCCGTCGAGCGTGACGGCGCAGTCGGCGAGCGCGGCGAGCGCCTTCGCGAAGAGCCCGCGGGGCGCGCCCGGCTTGCCCCACCAGCCCGCCCACACGCGGTTCAGCTCGGTGTCGGAGTCGGTCCGGAGCGCGCCGGCGGGCGCGTCGCGGTCGAGCACGAGCGACTGCTCGCGCCGCGCGAGCCGGTACGTGACCTTCGGGACGTCGACCACCTCCGAGGGCGTGCCGAGCACGGCGGCGACGGCGTGCGGGCACGCGTCGGCGCCGCACGAGCAGGCCCAGTCGTCCGGCCACAACGTGACCTCGAACGGCGACGGCGCCCCGGGGATGGTGACCACCCACCGCTGCTCGTCGCCCGTGCGCCCGGCGAGCCGCGCGCGTGCGGCGTGGACGGCCCCGCGCTCGAACAACACCTGTCCGAGGGCGGCGCGGAGCTTCGCGGCGAGGTCGGGCATCGGCCGCGCCTTTTATCTCACGGGGTCGCGACGCGGCGGCTCGGGGGGGCCGGCAGCCGGCGGTACAGCGGCCCCGATTGCAACGGGACCGGGCGACAGACGCCCCGAATGCAAGGATTCGCCTCGCCGTGGCCTCCGCGCCACGAACAAACGCCGATTTTCAGACACGCGTGGCCGTGAAGCTTGCACTCAACCCGCCTGTAGGCGTAGGGCGTTGCACTGGGGAGCTCTGTCGTCGGAAGGCTCCCGGCCGGCCGCGGACGCCCCTCCCGCGCGCGGGGACGTCGCCGGCGACGCCAGCGAGCCGCGCTCCTGCCGGCCCCCCGATAGACGTCTCCGATGCGCCCGAACCTCCTCGCCTGGCAGTGGGGCGACTACGCCGAGAAACACGCCAGCCCGGCCAACGTCGCCATCCACCTCGTCGCGGTGCCGCTCGCCTGGGTGGGGCTCGCGGGCGTGCTCGCCGGGCCGTTCGCCGGCTGGCGGATCGCCGCGACCGGCGCCGTCGCCTTCGGGCTGGCGCTCGCCGCGCAGGGCCGCGGCCATCGGATGGAGGGGAGCGCGCCCGCGCCGTTCCGGGGGCCGGCCGACTTCGTGACGCGTTTCCTCGCGGAGCAGCTCGTGACCTTCCCGCGCTTCGTGATCTCGGGCGGGGCGGCGAGGGTCCTCCGACGCCAGAACCGGCCTTCCTAAAGCCTAAAGCCTAAAGCCTAAAGCCTCTCTACTCGATGTCCTCGTCCAAGACCCCCCGCCCGCCCGCGATGAACTCGCGGAGATAGCGGAGGTCGCTCGCCCGCGCCTCCTCGGGCGTGCCGGTGAACGCGATCCGCTTCTGGTAGAGCATCGCGATCCGGTCGGTGACGGTGAAGCACGTCTCCATGTCGTGGGTCACGACGATGGACGTCACGCCGAGCTTCTCCTGCAGGGACAGGATGAGGCCGTTGATGCGCCGGATGTTGATGGGGTCGAGGCCGGTGGTGGGCTCGTCGTAGAGGATCACGTCCGGCTGGATGGCGATCGTGCGGGCGAGGCCGACGCGCTTGCGCATGCCGCCCGAGAGCTGCGAGGGCTTCAGATCCTGCACCCCGGGGAGCCCGACCATGTCGAGCACCTCGGCGACGCGCTCGTTCATCTGCTTCTCCGTGCCCCAGTGGTGCTCGCGCAGCGGGTACTTGATGTTCTGCGCGACGGTGAGCGAGTCGAAGAGGGCGCCGCTCTGGAAGAGGTAGCTGATGCGCTTGCGCACCGGGATGAGCTGGCGCTCGCCGAGCTTCGTGACGTCCTGCCCGAAGGCGACGATGGTGCCGGCGTCCGCGCGCAAGAGCCCCGTGAGCATCTTGAGGCACACGCTCTTCCCGGTGCCCGACCCGCCGAGGATCGTGAGCGTCTCGCCCGGGAAGACGTCCAGCGTGCAGTCCTCGAACACGACCTTCGGTCCAAAGGCCTTCTTCACGCCGCGGAACGTGATGATCGGGTCAGCCATAGAGGGCGAGGAAGATGCGGGTGAGGAAGAAGTCCGAGACGAGCAGCCCGATCGCGCTGATCACCACGGCGCGGGTCGTCGCCTTGCCGACCCCCTCGGTGCCGCCGTAGGTGTCCATGCCCACCCAGCAGCCGACGATGCCGATGATGTACCCGAAGAACACGGACTTCCCGAGCCCGTGGGCGAGGTCGACCACCATCAGCGTGTCCAGGATCTGGCTGTAGAAGAACTGCGCGGTGATGCCCACCTCGCGCATGGTGATGAACATGGCGCCGAGGATGCCGATCACGTCGGCGAGCATCGTGAGCAGCGGGAGCATGATCACGCACGCGATCACGCGCGGCGCCACGAGCTTCTTGACGGGATCGGCGCCGAGGGCGCGGATGGCGTCGATCTGCTCGGTCACCGACATCGAGCCGAGCTCCGCCGCGAAGCCGCTGCCCACGCGCCCGCCGACGAGCAGCGCGGTGAGCATCGGGCCGAGCTCGCGGACGATGCCGAGGGCGGCGAGCTTCCCGGTGTACATGCTCGCGCCGTAGGGCTCGAGCCCCGTCGCGAACTGCAGGGCGAGCACCATGCCCGTGAAGATCGCGGTCAGGGTGGTGATCGACCAGCTCTGGATGCCCGCGTGGTCGAATTGGTAGATGACCGAGCGAAGCTCGATGGGCGGGCGAAGGAACGAGATGATCGTCTGGACGGAGAGCCGCCCGATCGCGCCCAGCGCGCCGATGAACCCGAGGAACGCGCTCATCGCGGTCGGAACCCCCGCCACACCTTCTCCCACGCCTCGAAGCCGGCGTCGAACGTGTCGGGCGAGGCGAGGTAGGTGAAGTCGTAGGTGCAGGCGTCGCGGTTGATCACGACGAAGCCGAGCTGCATCGGCACGCCGTCGAGCTTCCCCCGGTGCACCCGCAGCACGCCCTCGCGGCCCGCGAGCGCGATCGTCTCGTCGCGGATCCGCTCCTCCTCGCGCAGCCCGGCGACGAGCTCGGTGGCGAGGTCCTCGGCGGCCAGCTCGTCGAAGCGCGGCCCGCAGTTGGAGTCGGTGTAGATGACCGCGCCGAGCTCCTTGTTGAACCACGCGTGGTCGGCGCCTCCGGGCTCGACGAGGTGCCAGCCCTTCCCCGGCGGCGGCACGTCGTAGCGGCCCTCGAGCCGCTTGGCCTGACGATGGCTCGCCGGCATGCAGGCCGTCCACATCAGGAGCAGCGTCATGCGCCCGTGATCCGGAGGAACACGTCCTCGAGGCCCTCCCCGGGCGGCACGATCTCCGCGAGCGAGCCGATGGCGGCGATGCGCCCGGCGTGCACGATCGCGAGCCGGTCGCACACCTCGGTCGCGACCTCCAGCGCGTGCGTGGACATGAACACGGTGCGGCCCTCCGCCGCGAGGTCGCGGAAGGTCTGCTTGATCTGCTTCGTGCCGCGCGGGTCGAGGCCCACCATCGGCTCGTCCACGATGAGGAGCCGCGGCTCGGTCAGGAGCGCCCCGGCGAGCGTGAGGCGCTGCTTCATGCCGTGGCTGTAGGACTCGACCAGCGCGTCGGCGACGTCGGCGAGCCCCTGCTCCGCGAGCCGCGCGGCGACGCGGTCGTCGAGCCCCGCCTTCGCCATGCCGTACACCTCGCCGCGCCACCGCAGGAATTCCCGCGCGGTGAGCTTGTCGTAGAGGTAGGGCCGGTCGGGGATGAAGCCCATCCGCCGCCGCGCCTCGACGGGCTCGGCGGACAGGTCGAGCCCGTCGATCCAGATCTGCCCGCCCGTGGGCGGCAGCACGCCGCCGAGCATGCGCAGCGTCGTCGTCTTGCCCGCGCCGTTGAGCCCGAGGAAGCCGAAGACCTCGCCGGCGTGTACGTCGAGGTCCATCGGGTGTACGGCCTGGAAGCTGCCGTAGCGCTTCTGGATCTGGCGTGCGCGGATCATCGGCCCCGCGAGCCTAACGCACGAGCGACAGCTTCACGCGCCCGAGCAGGCCCATGATCTCGATCTGCTTGTCGAGGTCGCCCGTCACGATCTTGAGGTGGGTGCCGTCGGCGGGGAATTGCCCCAGCGTCGGATCGATCGGGACCCAGTCGGTGGGGCCGCCCAGCTTCACCTCGGGCCAGGCGTGGTAGTAGAACGCGTCGCCCATGCGCTCGCTGTAGACGAGACCGGCGGCGATGCGCGCGGGGATGCCCACGGCGCGCGCGAGCGAGACGTAGAGCGCGGTGTGCTCGTTGCAGTCGCCGCGGCCGCTGCGCAGGACCTCGAGCCCGTTGGGGACGCCGATCGTCGGCACCTTCTGGACGTAGCCGTGGACGAACTCGTGGAGGCGACGCGCGGCCTCGAGGCGGTCGGGGGCGTCGCCGACGACGGCGCGGGCGCGCGAGACGATCTCGGGGTTGTCGGCGGGCAGCGTCAGCGTGGGGGCGATGTCGGGGTGGGCGCCGTCGCGCACCGGGAGCGAGGGGAGCTCCTGCAGGAGCGGCACCGAGACGGTCACGACGTCGCCCTCGACCGTCTGGAGCGGCGGCTCGCTCGGAATCCGCGACATCTCCACGCCGCCCACGCGCAGGGCGACGCGCGCGCCGCGGGGCTCGCCGTCGATGGGCACCGAGGTGAGCGCCACGATGTCGGGCGGATCACCCGTCGCCGCCGTCGCCTCCTCCTTCGTCATCCGCACCGCGGACAGGCCGATGGGCGACTCCTCGCGCAGGGTGGTGCCCTCGACGTCGACGAGCCGCCGCGTCTCGAAGCCGGCGAAGCGCGTCCGCAGCCACCACGCCGCCTCGCCGTCGGGGAGCACCTCGGGCGACTCCACCGTCACGGTGGCCGGCGCGTTCGTCATCGTGACCGGGTCGAAGTACGGCACCTCGAACGACTCGCCGGGGACGAGCGTGCGCCCGCGGATCTGCGCGCCGAGCGTCTGCGAGAGCGCAGGCGGCTCGGTGGTGGGGATGGTGATCGTCTGGACCTCGCCGCCCTGCACGATCTCGAGGTGGATGGCGCCCTCCCGCACCTCGCCGCGGCCGTACAGCACCGCGGGCGCCGAGAGCATGAAGTCGAAGCGGGCGAGCCTCCCCTGCGCGTCGGTCACCGCCGCGCCGACGGCGACGACGTCCTGGACGTCGCCCATCGCGCTCATGCGGAACGCGGATTTCTGCGAGAAGACGCGTCCCCCGTCGGCGGTCTCGGCCTCGCGCGACACGGCGTAGCCGACGTGCCGCCCCTCGAGGAAGAGCCCCATCCAGTACTCGCGCGCCGGGCCCGCGGAGAGCGCCTCGACGTCGATCGCGGGCAGCGGAGGCTCTCCCTCGTGGAGCGAGACGGCCGCCAGCGTCACGAAGCTCGCGACGAACAGGGCCTCGATCAGGGGCAACGGGCGCACCCGTGCCGCGTAACCCGAGGCTAAGATGCGCCCCATGCTGCTCATCCTGCTCGCCGCCTGCGCCGGCGAGGACCCCGGCGACTCGCCCGCCCCCGCCGACGACACCGGCAACACGCAGGTCGTCGACGCCGACACCGACACCGACGCGGACACCGACGCCGACTCGGACACGGACACCGACACCGACGCCGACCTCGCCGCCTACGAGGCGCTCTACGACTACGACGTCCTGCAGCAGATCAGGCTCACGATCTCCGCGGCGGACCAGGACCTGCTCCGCCAGGACGGCGGCACCTACGTGCCCGCGACCTTCGAGCACGACGGCGTCGTGATCGAGGAGGTGGGCGTGCGCATCAAGGGCTCGTCCACGCTGCGCGAGTGGGACGGCAAGCCCTCGCTCAAGGTGAAGCTCAACGAGTACGTGGACGGCCAGCTCTACGGCGGCTGCGAGATGCTCACGCTCAACAACATGGCCGACGACGTGACCCAGGCCCACGAGGTGCTCGGCTACGCGCTGCTGCGCGAGGGCGGCCAGCTCGCGCCGCGCGCCACCTTCGCGCAGGTGTGGGTCCGCACGGACGAGGCCGCCGAGTGGGAGTACCGCGGCCTCTACACGAACCTCGAGCAGGTGGACGAGCGCTTCCTCCGCCACCGCGACATCGACGACGGCGGCACGCTCTGGGAGGCGAACGACTCCTCCGACTTCACCGCCACCGGGCTCCAGCACTTCGAGCTCGTGTGGGGCGAGGACGACCGCTCCGACCTCGACGACGTGCGCGAGGCCATCTTCTCGCAGGACTTCTGGGCCGACGCCAACGAGGTCGTCGACATGGACCAGTTCCTGCGGTTCTGGGGCTGGCGCATCGCGATCGGCGACCGCGACGGCTACCCCTACGTGCTCAACGACTACTTCGTGTACGACGACCCCGCCGACGGTCGCTTCGACTTCTCGCCGTGGGGGATCGACGAGTCGTGGGACACCGGCATGACCTGGGACGCCGTCGGCGGCATCCTCGGCGAGAAGTGCACGCGCGACACGACTTGCGTCGAGGGCCTCTACGCCGCGACGTCCGACGCCCTCGCCGCCTACGAGGCCGCCGACCCCGAGAGCCTCGCGCAGCGGCTCTTCGATCTCACCGAGACCGCGGCCCTCGACGACACCCGCCGCACCTGGACGATCGCCGAGGTCGAGGCCGGCCGCACGCGCCTGCGCCACTACGCGGGGCTGTGGCCGGACATGGTGAGGACGAGGATGGGTCTCTAGCGGATGCCGTCCCCGAGGCGGCTCCAGCGGATCGCCCGCGGCCAGGTGAGCGGGTTCCACCACGTCCAGGCCTCGCAGCCGTCGATCGAGAGCCACACGAACATCGCCTTGCCGCGGACGTTCTCCCGCGGCACGAAGCCCCAGACGCGCGAGTCGGCGCTGTTGTCGCGGTTGTCGCCCATCACGAAGTAGTGGCCGTCGGGCACGGTCCGCGGGCCGTAGTCGGCCATGCGGCGCGCGTACGACGTGCTCTGCAACACGGGGTGGGGCGCGCCGTCGAGCGCCTCCGCGAACTGCCGCATCTCCTCGGGCCGGCAGTACTGGTCGACGTAGGTGGTGCTCGTCTCCAGCGTCCGGGCCTGCTCGGCGCCGTTGACGAAGAGCACGTCGTCGCGGACCTCGATCGTGTCGCCCGGGAGGCCCACGATCCGCTTGATGTAGTCGAGCCGCTCGGTGTCCTGGGTGGGCGGGTAGACGAAGACGACGACGTCGCCGCGCTCGGGCTCGCCGAGGGGCGCGATCTCCACGTTGGTGAAGGGGACGCGGAGGCCGTACGTGACCTTGCTCACGAGGATGAAGTCGCCGATCGCGAGGGTGGGCACCATCGAGCCGGACGGGATCTGGAACGGCTCGATCAGGATCGAGCGGATCACCAGCACGATGAGCAGCGCCGGGCCCCACGACCGCACGACCTCGACGACCCAGTCCACGACCTTCCGCCACGCGGGGGTAGGCGGCTCGAAGCGGGGGAGCGGGGCGCCGGGCGCCCGATCGGGGGTCTCGGTCATCCGCCGAGGCCCGCCCCGATGCGACCCCACCGGATGCTGCCCAAGGCCCGGATGTCGCCCTCGCACATGTCGAACGAGAGCCACACCATCGTCGCCTTGCCGCGCATGTTCTCGCGCGGCACGAAGCCCCAGACGCGGCTGTCGGCGGAGTTGTCGCGGTTGTCGCCCATCACGAAGTAGTGGCCCTCGGGCACGACGGTGGGCCCGAAGTCGGCGAGGGGGCCCTGCCCGTACGCGCTCTGCAACACGGGGTGGGGCTTGCCGTCGAGGACCTCCTCGTACTCGACCATCCGCTGGGAGCGGCAGGTCTGGTCGACGTACTCGACGGCGCCGACCTCGCGCCGCGGCTGCTCCACCCCGTTGAGCCAGAGCACGTCGTCACGGAGCTCGATCGTGTCGCCCGGGAGGCCGACGATGCGCTTGATGTAGTCGACGCCGCACTCCTCGGGGCCGGCGACCGCGCCGAGCGTGAGGAAGCTGACCGTGCGCATCGGGAAGGTCTTCACGCCGCAGAGCGGGTCCTTGCTCTGGGTGGGCGGGTAGACGAACACGCCGATCTGCCCGCGCTCGGGCTCGCCGAGGGGGAGCACCTCGACGTCCGTGAACGGGATCCGCAGGCCCCACGAGAACTTCGACGCGAAGATGAAGTCGCCGATCGCGAGGGTGGGGACCATCGAGCCCGACGGGATCTGGAAGGGCTCCACCACGATCGACTTGATGACGAAGAAGATGAGCAGCGCGATCGCGGCGGTGGAGAGGCCGCCCCACCGGGACGGCGGCTTCCCGTCGTCCACGTCGGAACGCAGGTCGATGTCGAGGCCGTCGGCCAGCGGGGCTCCTTCGGGGCCCGGCCCCGTAGCACGGATCGGGCTACACCGGAAGCGTGCGCGCGCTGCAGCTCCCGCCCTCGTACCCGGAGCCGGAAGGGGTCGAAAAGCGAGCCGCCGTCGCCATCGTCGCCGGCCCGGACGAGCACCTCCTGTTCATCCGGCGCGCCGACCGCGAGGGCGACCCGTGGAGCGGCCACATGGCCTTCCCCGGCGGCCGGGTGGACCCCGCCGACGCATCGGTGCGGGCGGCCGCGGAGCGCGAGACGATGGAGGAGGTGGGCCTCGATCTGCGCGACGCCGCCTTCGTCGGGGCGCTCACGCCCCTGCGCTCGCCGTTGCGCACGCCCACCGTCGACTTCGCCGTGTTCCCGTTCGTCTGGCGCGTCGCCGCCTGGCCCGCCTTCGCCCCGAGCGACGAGGTCGCCGCCATCCACACCTTCGCGCTCGCCCGCATCCGCGCCGGCGAGGGGCGCGGCACCTTCCGCTACCGCGGGTACGGCTTCGACACCGACCTGCCCTGCCTCGACCTCGACGGGCAGCGCATCTGGGGCATGACGTTGCGCATGCTCGACGATCTGCTCGGCCGCCTCGGTTAGACAGCCGCCATGACCGAGTTCTCCTCGCGCGCCGAGATGCCCGAGCGCTACGCCCGCACGCTCGACCAGATGATGAAGTCGCAGGCGTACCGCGAGCTCGCCGCGGCCCACATGTTCGGCCACGGGCTCAAGTACGTGCCCGAGCTGAAGTGGCTCAAGTTCATGACCTGGCACATCCGCGAGGAGATGGAGCACTACGAGGTGGTCGCCAAGATGTACCGGGAGTTCGCCGGCGAGAGCGTCGAGCCCTGGGTCCACGCCCGCCTCGCCGAGAAGCCGCTGGAGTTCGCGGAGAGCTGGTTCGAGCTCGCGATGGCGCAGTTCCTCTACGATCGCGGCGGCTTCTGGCAGCTGCAGGAGTACGAGACGGCCACGTTCGCCCCCTACCGCGAGACGATCCAGAAGATCATCGCCGAGGAGCGCGGGCACCAGGGCCTCGGCGAGCGCATCGTGGTGGATCTGTGCGAGTCGGGCCGCTTCGAGGACGTGAAGCAGCCGCTCTTCGAGAAGTGGTTCCGCTACGGCATGCTCTCGTTCGGGCGGCCCGGCGGCGAGGGCAACGCCTACGCCATCTCCGTCGGGCTCAAGAAGCGCGACAGCGGCGAGGTCATGAAGGACTTCGTCGCCGACATCCGCCCCGCCGTCAAGGCGTGTGGCCTCCGCTGGCCGGCGGATCCCGGGCTGGAAGTGCCGGCGGACCTCGACTGGTCGCTCTGACGCGTCGCGCACGGCCGCGCGCTATGCTGCCGCCGTGGAACGCAACGCGCTGCAGGAGCTGAAGGTCGGGCTCTTCGTCTTCTTCTTCATCGCGCTCGTCGTCGCGGCGTCCTTCGTCCTCGGCGGCGGCGAGGACATCTTCGCCCGCGAGTACGTCCTCCACACCCGCTACGGCGACGTGAAGGGCATGAAGGTCGGCGCGGTCGTGCGGCTCGCGGGCATGGACGTCGGCGAGGTCGGCCGCGTCGAGTTCTCGCAGGACCCGAACGTGAAGGAGATCGAGGTCGACCTCAAGATCCGCGACGAGTACCAGCCCCGCATCCGCGAGGACTCCGTCGCCAGCATCCAGCAGATCGGCGTGCTGGGCGACATGTACGTCAGCATCACGGTGGGCTCTCCCGACAAGCCTCAGCTCGAGGACGGCGCCACCATCGAGGGGATCGTCCCCATCGACGTGCTCTCCTACGCGAACACCGCGACCGAGATCGTCCAGAACGCCGCCAGCATCAGCAAGAAGGTCGATCTCATGCTCGGCAGCGACGACGCCGCCAGCAAGGCGGAGATCGCGAAGAGCCTCGAGAACGTCGGCATGCTGCTCGCCGACATCAAGAGCGGAAAGGGCGTCGCCTACACGCTCATCTACGACCGGCAGGCCGCCGCGTCCGTGAAGAACATCCTCACCAACGTCGAGGGCATCACCGCCGACGTGAACGACATCACGACGCGCGTGCGCACCGGCGACGGCATCGCGAGCGCGCTGATCTACGGCAAGGACGGCAAGAAGCTCTCCGCCTCGCTCGGCGAGGCCGCCGACGCCGTCACCCAGCTGCTCGCCGACATCAAGACCGAGGACTCGCTCGCCCACGCCGTGTTCTACGACCCGGCCCGCGCGCAGATGGTCGCCGAGCTGCAGGGCGCCGCGACGTCGCTCAACCAGGTGGTGAAGGCGGTCGAAGACGGCGAGGGCACGGTCGGCCTCTTGATCCGCGACCCGCAGCTCTACGAGGACCTCCGCGCGCTGATGGGCGGGGCCCAGCGCAACGCGCTGCTCCGCGCCTACATCCGCTCCACGGTCGCCCGCAGCCGGGACGAGAACGGCGGCGCGTGGAAGGCGCCGGACCCCGAGAAGTGATCGACCTCCTCGCCCCGCGCGTGGTCGGCCTGCGCAACACCGTCGTGAGGGGCGAGCGGCGGATGCTGTTCGTGCTCCTCGCCGTCGTGGGCCTCGCGTTCTGGGCCGGGATGTTCGGGTCGGTGTACTGGCTCGTCGGCAAGTTCTGGATCGTGGAGGGCTTCGGCCCCTTCCTCGCCCGCAAGCTGCTCGAGATGATGCTCGCGAGCCTGTTCGTGATGCTCTGCTTCTCGAACGTCGTGACCGCGCTCTCCACCTACTACCTGTCCGAGGACCTCGAGCTGGTGCTGTCGCTGCCGGTGTCGCGGCCGCGGTTCCACTACGCGCGGCTCCTCGACACGATGGCGCAGTCGAGCTGGATGATGGGGCTCTTCGGCCTCCCCGTCTTCCTCGCGTACGGCCTGCGCATCGGCGCCGGTCCCGGCTTCTACGTGGCGCTCCTGCTCGCGATCCCCGCGCTGCTGCTCATCGCCGCCGACTTCGGCGCCGTGCTCGCCACCGTGCTGGTGAACGTGTTCCCCGCGCGCCGCACGCGCGAGCTGATGGTGCTGCTCGGGATCCTCGGCATCGCCGGGCTCTTCATCCTGCTGCGCACGCTACGGCCCGAGCGGCTGGTGAGCGCGCAGGAGTTCGACACGCTCGCCGGCTACCTCGCGCAGCTCCAGCTCCCGCAGCCGCGCATGTTCCCGCCCACGTGGGCCAGCAGCGTGCTCACGTCGACGCTCCTGTACCAGCCGTTCCCGTGGCTCGACGCGGGGCTCCTGCTCACCGGCGCGCTCGCCGCCAGCGCGATCGCGCGCTGGACGACCGCGTGGGGCTTCGACGGCGGCTGGGCGCGCGCGCAGGAGGCCCGCGCCGCGCGCTTCTACCGCTCCGAGAGCTTCGATCGGCTCGCCCGGCTCCTGCCCGCGTCGTGGCGGCCGATGGCGGCGAAGGAGATGCGGGTGTTCGCGCGCGACCCCTCGCAGTGGTCGCAGGTCTTCCTGCTCATCGGCGTGTGCGGCATCTACCTCGTCAGCGTCCAGACCCTGCCGATGGACACCTTCCAGGGGAAGATCCTCGCCGCCATCAAGCAGACCATCGCGCTGCTCAACCTCGGGATGGGCGGCTTCGTCATGGCGGCGATCGCCGCGCGCTTCCAGTTCACCGCGGTCAGCCGCGAGGGGCGGGCGTGGTGGCTCGTGCGGGGCGCGCCGGTCGACCCGGCGGCGGTCCTGCGCGCGAAGGCCGCGCTGGGGATCGTGCCCATGCTCGTGGTGGGGCTGGTCGTGGTGGTCGGGAGCGGCGTGTTGCTGGACGCGCCGGCCCCGTTGCTGCTCGTCGAGGGCGTGACCACCTTGTTCCTCGCGTACGGGATCTCCGGGATCGCGGTGAGCATGGGCGCGCTCTTCCCCGACTTCCGCGCCGACACCGCGGCGCGCGCGGCCAGCGGCCCGGCGGCGGTATTCTTCATGGTCGTGGCGCTGGTGCTGGTCTTCTCGGTGCTGGCGCTGGAGGCCGTGGCGGTGATGCTCTACGTGGCGCGCGCGGGGACGTACGGGTGGGCGGCGGGCGTGCCGCTCTTCCTCGCGGCCGCGATCTGCGTGGCGGCGGGGACGTGGCCGGTGCGGCGCTCGGCGGAGGTGTTGTGGGCGCGCGGGCTCTGATCGTCGCCGCGCTCCTGACGGGGTGCGCGAGCGCGCTCTCGACCGTGCGGCCGCCGCCCGCGCCCGTCGCGACCGCGGACGACGCCGGCCATGTGCCCGCCCGCGCGCGCTACCACTACCTCGTCGCCCGCGTCGCCATCGCCGAGGGCGACTGGGAGGAGGCCGAGCAGGCCCTGCAGACCGCCCTTTTGCACGACCCGGGCTCGCCGTGGATCCTGCTCGCGCTGGCCGAGGTCGCGCAGGGCGCGGGCGAGACCTCCGTCGAGCGCGACCGCCTGCGCGAGGCCGTACGCGTGGCGCCCGGGCTCCCCGTCGCCTGGTCCCGGCTCGCCGACGCCGAGCTCCGCAGCGGGGACGCCCGCGCCGCCGTCGCCGCGCTGCGCGAGGCCGTCGACATCGGCGCCGGCGACGACGCCTGGGCCACGCTCTGCCGCCTGCTGGTGCAGCGCGACGAGCCCGACGCCGCCGGCATGGTGCGCAAGTGGTCCGCGCGCCCGCTCGCCGACGGCGAGCTCTTCCGCGAGCGCGGGCGCCTCCGCCTGCAGATCGGCGACGTCGCCGGGGCGGCGGTCGACCTCGGCGAGGCCCTGCCGCACAGCCCGCACGACGCGCGGCTGCTCGACGAATACCTCACCGCCGTGACCGGCAGCGGGCTCTACCGACAGGGCCTCGCCCGGCTCGACACCGTCCAGCGGATCGCCCCCGGCGACACCGACGTGCTCTTGCGGACCTACCACCTCGCCGCGCAGGCGCAGGACCCCGTCCGCGCCGCCGACGCGCTCCTGAAGCTCGACGCCGCGCTCGGCGGCGAGGACGCGCAGGTGAAGCTGTGGCTCGCCGACGCGCGGAGCCAGCTCGGGCAACACGACGTCGCGCTCGCCGCGCTCGACGACGCCGGCCGCTGCGACCCGCCGCTGTCCGACCTCGCCTACCACCGCGCGCGCCTGCTGCGCGCCGCCGGCCGCCCCGCCGAGGCGCTCAAGGCGCTGCGCGTCCCCGAGGCGGGCGCCAACCGGGGCGACGCGCTCGCGCTGCGCGTGAAGCTGCTCGTCGACCTCGGGCGCGCGGGCGAGGCCCGCCGCGAGGCGGAGGCGGGGCTCGCGCAGTTGCCCGACGACTACGCGCTGCTGGGCGCGCTCGTGACCGCTTGCGCCGCGCAGAGCGACCGCGCCGGGATGCTCGCCGCGGTCGATCGCATGGCGATGCTCGACGACGAGGCCCGCGCCCGCACGCGCGCCCGCTCGCTCGCCGGCATGGGCGACGTCGAGAACGCGCTCCTCGCCCTGCGCGCCACGCCGATGAAGGACCCGGAGAGCTGGGTGCTCGGCGCCACGCTGCTGCGCGACGCCGGCCGCGCCGGCGAGGCCGTCGGCTGGCTCGAGCGCGCGGTGGACCGCTTCCCGAAGGACGCCGGGCTGCGCGCGGAGCTGGGGATGGCGCTCGACGCCGCGGGCTCCGCCGAGGCCGCGCTCGTCGCGATGCGCGAGGCCCTGCGGCTGGACCCCGGCGAGGGCCGCGCCGCCCGCTACTACGCGCGCGCCGTGCGCCAGGCCGGCGACGGCGACCGCCTCAAGCAGGTCCGCGGCTGGCTCCTCGCCGCCCTCGAGCGCAACCCCGCCGACGCCGATCTGCTCGACTCCCTCGGCCAGATCGAGCTCGCGATGCACGAGCCGCTGCGCGCCGTCGACGCCTGGGAGGAGGCCCTGCGCTACCGCCCCGGCGACCCCGACCTCCTCCGCGAGCTCGCCGCCGCCTACCGCGAGGTGGGGAGGAGCGAGCAGGCGGAGGCGCTCGAGGCGCGGCTCAAATGACAGCGCACGTGGGGTGCCCCTCTCCCCCGCAGGGGGAGAGGGTGGCCGAAGGCCGGGTGAGGGGTGCCCTCCTCACGCTGCTGCTCGCCCTCACCGCCTGCCCCCCCAAACACCCCGAGCCCGTCGTCGTCACCGACCCCCTCGCGCTGCTCGCCCGCGCGGAGGCCGAGATGCCGTCCACGCCGCGCGCGTCGACGTTCTCGGTGCGCATCGACACGCCCGACCAGCACGTCTCCGCCAACGGCACGCTCGTCGTCGCGCCGCCCGACCGCTTCCGCCTCGAGGTGCGCCCGCCGATCGGCCCGCCCGCGCTGATCGTCGCCAGCGACGGGACCTCGCTCTGGGCGTGGCAGGCGGGAAAGCAGATCTTCTGGGAGGCGCCCGACGCCGACGCCGTGTTCGGCGAGCGGGGGCTCGGGATGGAGACCCTCGCCGCGCTCCTCCTCGGGCGCCTGCCCACGGGCCTCGGCGAGCCGGTGCTCGCCGACGTCGGCTACGTCTGGACGCGTGAGGGCGTCGAGGTCCGCGCGAAGCTCGACCCCGCCACCGCCGAGCTCGCCTGGTTCGAGGCGCGCGACGCCGACGGCACGGTGTGGGCGGCGATGAGCGCGAACGTGCCCGAGCTCGTCCGCGAGTACCGCATCCCCTCGCTCGGCGCGGAGGTCCGCATCGATCTGGACGCGTGGGGCGAGGCGAAGCCGGACCCGTCCGTCTTCACGCTGACGCCGCCGGAGGGGGCGGAGCGGAAGCGGCTGAGGGTGGGGCCGGGGGTGGGGGCCGTTGTACACCAGCCGAGGGCGTGGTAGCGTAACGTCGCCAACGGAGGCACGTTCGACCATGCGCATCTCTCTGTCTCTCTCTCGGTTTTTGCTGCTGTCATCGGGGTCATGACGCCTGACACGGCGATGGCGACCTGTCCGAACGGCGAGGCGGATGGAACGGGATCCGCCTGCGCACTCGACGTCAACGGGGTGATGCGCTGCAACACGCAGTGGGCCGGGTCGGCCACCACCGGCGCCATTGCCTACGCGGTCTACGACGCGACCCACACCGTCTGCGCCGACGAGTACTGCTTCTGGGGCGGCGATGTCTATGGCAACAAGTTCTGCCTGGAAGAAGACGCGAACGACGTCACCGGGGTGGTGATCACGGGTGGCGACATCGCCGACGATCTCAACTTCCGCTTCAACAACGGCTTCAATTTCTACTACCTCCAAGACCAGGGATCCGCCTTCCTCGCTGAGATCTACGGAAACTCGGGCAACGACAACATCCACGGCTCTCACGACACTACCAAGTTCTCGGAGTCGCTCTACGGGGGTCCTGGGGTCGACTACATCTGGGGCTACTACGGAGACGACACCATCTATGGTGGCGACGGCTATGACTTGTGGCTCGAGGGCGGCGACGGCAACGACACCATCTATGGAGGCGCGGGCGGTGACGACATCTACTGCGGCGCCGGTGACGACACGGTCTACGGGGGCGCCGACGCCGATGACTTATACGGCGGCGACGGCCTCGACAGTCTGTACGGCGAAGCGGGCGACGACGACATCTGGGGGGAAGGCCACGCCGACTTCGTGGCGGGCGGGCCCGGCATGGACGACATCCTGGGCGGTCCGGACAACGACACGCTCCACGGGAACGACCACGACGACATCGTGTGCGACGGTGACGGAAACGACACCCTGACCGGGGACGCCGGCAACGATCTGATCTGGGGGGCCGCCGGGAGCAGCGACTTCGCCAATGGGGGGGCCAACGCTTCTCCGACCGGCGACGGGTGCGACGGCTACGGCGTGTCCTCCACGACGATCAACTGTGAGTACCTGATCTCCACGGACCCGGGCTGCCTTGCCGCTCCGTAGCCTGCTGATCCTGCTCTGGGCGTGCTCGTCTCCGAACGAGGCACGGGAAAGGCCGCCGAGCGAGTCGACCCCGCCCGCCGACACGCGTGACACCGGCGCTCCGTCGCCCGAAGATCTCGATGCCGACGGGTGGCCTGCGAGTGACGACTGCGACGACCTCGACGCCGCGGTGAACCCCGCGGCGGTCGAGGTCTGCAACGGCATCGACGACGACTGCGACGGCGACGCCGACGGCGGCGCCGTCGACGCGCGGGTCTGGTACCCCGACGACGACGACGACGTCTACGGCGACGAGGCGCGGGCCGTCGCTTCCTGCGCGCAACCCGCCGGCCACCTCGTCGTCGGCGGGGACTGCGACGACACGGACGCGGACGTCCACCCCGGCGCCGACGAGACGTGCGACGGCGTCGACACGAACTGCTCGGGGAACGAAGACGACGCGTCGGACGCGTCCGCGTGGGTGGAGGACGCCGACCGGGACGGCTACGGCGTCCCGCGCATGGCCTGCGAGGAGCCCGCGTCCACGGCCGACGACGTCGACGACTGCGACGACACGCGCGCGGAGGCTTTTCCCGGCGCCGACGAGACGTGCAACGGGCTCGACGACGACTGCGACGCGACCGTGGACGAGGAGCCGGTCGACGGCGATCTCTGGTTCGCGGACGCGGATGGCGACGGGCTCGGCGCGCCCGACGTCCCCGCGGAGGCATGCTCCGCCCCCATCGGGTTCGTCGAGAACGACGACGACTGCGACGACACGAGCGCGGCGATCGGGGAGCGCGTCTGGTACGAGGACGGCGACGGCGACGGCTTCGGGGTGGCCTCGCTCGTCCAGTGCGAGCCGCCGGAGGGGTACGCGCGTTTCGGGGAGGACTGCGACGACGCGGACGCCGCCGTGAACCCCGGCGCCGACGAGGCGTGCGACGCCGCCTCGGACCTGAACTGTGACGGCTCCGTCGGAGAGATCGACGCGGACGGCGACGGCCATCCCGCCTGCGAGGACTGCGACGACTCGGATGCCAGCTTTTGGTCGGGGATCTGGTACGCGGACGCGGACGCGGACGGCTACGGCGACGGCGCACGCGCGGAGGTCGACTGCTTTCCCGCAGACGACGGGGTCCTCGACGGGACCGACTGCGACGACACGGACCCCGGCGTCCATCCCGGCACCGATGAGGTCTGGTACGACGACGTCGACGCGGACTGCGATGGAGGCAGCGACTGGGACGCAGACGGTGATGGCTTCGAGCACGCGGACACCGACTGCGACGACCGCGACCCGAGCGTGAACCCCGATGCCGCGGAGGTCTGCGACGACGGGGTGGACCAGGACTGCGACGGCGAGGGTGGCTCCGCTTGCGTGTACGAGGGGGTGGACGTCCTCTCGAAGGCCCCGATCTGGTTCATGGGCGCAGAGGATGCGGGACACGCGGGGAGCTCGATGGCCGGAGTGGACGACGGGCTAGCGGCTACCGGTCGCAGCATCCTGGTCGGCGAGAACAGCGGCTACGGGAACTTCGGCGCGGTCCACCTCTTCCGCGACCCGCACGTCGGGGAGAACTGGCTCACCGCCGCCGACGCGACGATGAACGGCGAAGCTCTCGCCGACAGCGCAGGCCAGGCGCTCGCGGAGGTGGGTGACGTGGACGGGGACGGTGTCGCGGACTTCGCGGTCGGCGCCCCGTACGAGAGCACGGCTACGGAGGCCGCGGGCGCCGTCTACATCCTCTCGAGCGCCATCTCGGGAACGGGAAGCCTGGCCGACGCATCCGCGAAGCTCCTCGGCGAAGGCGGCATGTCCCTCGCCGGCGTGGCCCTCGACGGTCCCGGCGACGTGGACGGAGACGGCTACGGCGACATCCTGATCGGCGCGTACGGAGACTCGACGGCGGCGGAATACGCGGGGGCGGCGTACCTCGTACGCGGCCCCTTGTCGGGCCGGAGCAACAGCCTCGCGGACGCGGACCTGATCGTGCGGGGGAGCGCGGCGTGGGACTTCCTCGGACACGGCGTCGCCTCCGGGGACTTCGACGGGGACGGGGTCCTCGAGGTCTGGGTGGGCGCCACGGTTGGCACCGAGGACGGGGATCTGGGCGGCCCGGGGGGCGTGTACGCGTTCCGCTCCGACGCCCGAGGGGAGTACACCATCGACGACGCCGAAGCGCGGCTGGAAGGCAGCGCCGACGAAGGTGTCGGCTGGTCCGTCGCGAACGCCGGCGACGTGAACGGGGACGGCTACACGGACCTCCTCGCGGGCGCGCCGGGCGTGGAGTCGGGAGGCGACGGGGTGGGAGGCGCGTACCTGTTCGCGGGTCCGGTGAATGCCGACACCGACACGTCCGCGGCGACCTGGTCGACCATCGGCACCGACGCAACGTTTGCCATCGGCACCGTGGTGGACGGCGCAGCAGACGTGGACCAGGACGGCTTCGACGACTTCCTCGTGGGATCGGGAGACCAGGGCGCGGACTCCGACCCCGGACAGGCCGCCCTCTTCTACGGCCCTGCATCCGGGACGGTCTCCTTCGACGACGCCGACTTCCGCATGATCGGGCCCGGGGGCGACGACAACGCGGGCGACGCCGTCGCGGGCGTCGGCGACGTGGACGCGGACGGGTACCCGGATTTCATGATCGGCGCGAACGAGTACACCGACGGGACCTACAAGCAGGGCGCCGCCTACCTCTTCCCCGGTGGCGGGATGTGACGGTTCCTCGGGCGGCGCCCGCCAACCGAACTCCGGAGGCGGAGCCTCACCTCGCCCGTTCGGTTTGCAAGCGAAACCGAACTCAGGAGGCGGAGCCTCGCCTCGCCAGTTCGGTTTCCCAGTGAAACCGAACTCCGGAGGCGGAGCCTCGCCTCGCGAGTTCGGTTTCCCGGGCTGCGATCCCCCGCCCTCCGCCATCCGCCTCCCCCCTCGCTTGCCACCCTCTGGGCAGGGCGCTAAACGGCTGAACCGCCATTCAGTCACCCGTGCCGCCCCCCGACCTCACCCGCGATCGCACCGACAAACACGACCTCATCCTCGAGGCCGCGATCGAGGTTTTCGCCGAGAAGGGCTTCCACCATGCGCGCATCAGCGACATCGCCCGGCGCGCCGGCGTCGCCGACGGCACCATCTACCTGTACTTCCGCAACAAGGACGACGTGCTGCTGACCATCTTCGAGGAGAAGATGGGCGTCCTCATCGGCGGCCTGCACGACGTCCTCGCGCCGCTGTCCGATCCGCTCGACAAGGTGCGCGCCTTCGCGCGCTACCACTTCCGCCAGGTGCGCGACCACCGCGCCCTCGCCGAGGTGCTGCAGATCGAGCTGCGGCTGTCCAACAAGTTCCTGAAGGAGTACCGCCCGGAGAAGCTCTGGGAGTACCTCGGCATCTTCGCCAGCATCGTCCGCGAGGGGCAGGAGAAGGGCGTGGTCCGCGCCGACCTCGACCCCTTCGTGCTGATGTGGGGCTTCTTCGGGGCCATGGACGAGATCTCGATGCAGTGGGTGCTGTCGCGCAAGCGCGACAAGTTCTCGCTCGAGGCCACCGCCGAGCAGGTGGCGGACGTGTTCATCCGGGGCATGGCGACAGCAAGGCCCCCGCACGAGGAGGAAGCGTGAAAGTCGGAGTCTGCCTCAAGCAAGTCCCTGCCACGGACACCCGCATCCGGGTGAACCCGGCCGGCAACGGCATCCTCACGGACGACGTGAAGTGGGAGATCAACCCGTACGACGAGTACGCGCTCGAGGAGGGCATCCGCCTCAAGCAGGCGGGCAAGGCCACCGAGGTCGTGATCCTCACGATCGGCGGCGCCGACGCCGAGGCGCGCATCCGCGACGGGCTCGCCCGCGGCGCCGACCGCGCCGTCCGCGTGGATGCCCCCGCCGGGCTCGACGCGCTGGGGAAGGCCCGCGTGCTCGCCGCCGCCGCGAAGGCGGAGGGCGTGGGGATCCTGCTGTGCGGTCGCCAGTCCATCGACACCGACAACGGCGCCGTCCCCGCGATGACCGCCGAGCTCCTCGGCTGGCCGCAGGTGAGCTGGGTCGACAAGCTCACGATCGACGGCGAGGCCTTCACCGCCCAGCGCGCCGCGGGCGGCGGCGTCCGCGAGGTCGTCGCGGGCCGGCTCCCCGCCGTGGTCACCTGCGACAAGGGCCTGAACGAGCCGCGCTACGCGACCTTGCCCGGCATCATGGCCGCCAAGAAGAAGGCGATCGCGGCCAAGTCCGCGGCCGACCTCGGGCTCGACGCCGGCGCGCTCGCGCCGCTCGTCGAGGAGAGCGCGATGGGCCTGCCGCCCGCGCGCCCCGCCGGCAAGATCGTCCCGGGCGACGCGGCGACCGCTGCCGCCGAGCTCGTCCGCCTCCTCCGCGAAGAAGCCAAGGTCATCTAAGGAGCCGCCATGGGTACCGGAATCCTCGTCCTCTGCGAAACCGACGCGGGCAAGCCCCGGAAGACCGCGTTCGAGCTCCTCGGCAAGGCCAGCCAGCTCGGGCTCGGGCCCGTCAGCGCGGTCGTCGTCGGCGACGCCGACGCCGCGAGCCTCGGCCAGTACGGCGCCAGCAAGGTCTACAAGGTCGCCGCCTCCGGCGGCTACAACACCGGCGCGTGCGTCAGCGCGCTCCAGGCGGCCATCCAGGCGGCGAACCCCGCCGTCCTGCTCGCCGCGGCCAGCCAGCTCACGCGCGACGCGTTCCCCCGCCTCGCCGCGCGCCTCGGCGCCGGCCTCGCGGTGGAGTGCACCGACCTGCGCGCCGAAGGCGGCCAGCTTGTGGGCCGCCGCCCGGTGTACGCCGGCAAGGCGCTGGTGGACGTGCGCGTGAAGTCGCCCCTCGCGATCTTCACGACGCGGCCGAACTCCTTCCCGCTGGGCGCGCCCGCGGGGGGGACCGCCGAGGTCGTGGCCCTCGGCGACGCCGGCGGCGCCGACGGCGTCACCGTCACCGAGACGCTCAAGCCCGCCACCACCGCGGTCGACCTCACCGAGGCCGAGCGCATCGTGTCGGGCGGCCGCTCGCTCAAGTCGAAGGAGCAGTTCGACGCGGTCGTGCGCCCCCTCGCCGCCGCCGCGCACGCGACGGTGGGCGCCTCGCGCGCCGCGGTCGACGCGGGCTTCGCCGGCCACGGCGAGCAGGTCGGCCAGACGGGCAAGGTCGTCAACCCGACCCTGTACATCGCGCTCGGCATCTCCGGCGCCATCCAGCACCTCGCCGGCATGCGGACCTCCCGCGTGATCGTCGCGGTCAACAAGGACCCGGAGGCGCCCATCTTCCAGTACGCCACGTACGGGATCGTGGGCGACCTCTTCGAGGTCGCGCCGGCGCTCGCGAAGGAGTTCGAGAAGGCCCTCTCGTAGCCGCGCGCGGGGGGCGGCCCGATGGGGTCGCCCCCCCGGCTTGGTATAGTCGCCGAGCTTGGCCTCCTCCGCCGCCAGCACGTCCGCGTCGACCGCGCGCGAACAGCGCCTCGACGAGCTGGTCCACGCGCTCGAAGCGCGCGGCGACCGCATGGACCTCGTCCGCCTCGTCGAGGCGTGGTCCGCCGAGGGCTCGCCGACGCCGCGCGCGCGGCTCGCGGAAGGGCGCGCCTTCCTGAACCTGCGGCTCATGGACCGCGCGATGGCGCGCGCGCGCGAGGTCCTCGACGTCGAGGCGGACGACCCGGCCGCCCTCCTCCTTCTCGCCGAGGTCTTCCTCGAGCGCGGCTGGCCCGTGAAGGCCCGGAAGCCGCTCGCGACGCTGCGCGACGCGGGCGGCGAGGTCGACGCGCTCTGGGCGCGCGCGCACCAGGACCCGGTCCGGCCCGAGGCGAACGCGCGCGAGGTCGAGCGCGAGGGCGACCCCGCCAAGCTCCTGCAGCTCGCCGAGGCCTTCCTCGCGACGGGGAGCTTCCTGCGCGCGACCGGCATCCTCGAGCGCCTCCGCCGCGCCGACCCCGACCACCCGCGGATCCGCGAGCTGTTGTGGGGCCTCGCCGGCGACTTCGGGGGCCCCGGCCTCGACGCGCTGGTGGCCACGCTGGCGCCCGCGCCCGCGGCGCCCGACGCGCTCCCCGAAGAGCCCGAGAACACCGAGAGCGTGCGGCTCGCCAGCGCGCCGCTCGTCCCCGACGACGCGACCGAGGACGCGAGCTTCCCGGCGCTCTTCAAGTACGCCCCCGGCCGGCCGCGCGCCGAGGAGCCCGAGAACACGGAGTCCACGCAGACCTCCGGACTCGCCTCGCGCGAGCAGATGGCGAGCCCGCCCGCCTCCGCCGACGCCCCGGACGTCGCGGCGCCGCTCGCCGAGAAACCAGGCGGCGACACGCAGATCATGCTGGTGTTGCGCCCGGGCGAGGACCTCCCGCGCGTCACGCACCGCAAGCGCGACGAGGAGGACGGGCTTCGCGACTCGCTCAACCTCCGCGCGTGGCAGCAGTCGATGGGCATGACGACGCCCGCCGACAGCGATCTGGACGCCCACCACGACGACGACCTCCTCGAGGAGGAGGACGAGAACGTGGTCGTGATGACACGCGCCGAGAAGCAGGCGGGCCCCTCGCCCGAGCCGCCCGCCACCTTCGCGAAGCCGATCGAGGTGCTCGAGAAGCACCCCGTGCCGCTGGCGTACGTCGAGCCGCCCGAGCCCACCGTCACCGCCGACCTCCCGATCCCGGAGCCGCCGTCCTCGCCGCTGCGATCGCCGCTCCTCTGGGCGGGCGTCGCGCTCGCGCTCGGCGCGGCGGCCGTCGCCGCCGTGTTGTTCTTCCTCGGCGCGCTCGGCGCGCACACCGTGGGCGGCGACCCGGTCCGCGACGATCTCGTCCGCGCGCTCGCCCGCCAGGACTACGACGCGCTGCTCCAGCAGGAGGGTCGGCTCGAGCAGCGCGTGCGCGCGGGCGACGCCGCGCCCGAGGTCGCGGAGGGGCTGACCGAGACGCGGCTCGTGCTCTGGTCGGACTTCAACGGCGACCCCGCCCGGCTCGCCGCCGTGGACGCCGCGCTCGGCGAGACGGCCGGCCACGATCCGCGTCGCCTCGCGATCCTCCGCGCGGAGCTGGCGCTGGCCCGCGAGGACCTGCCCGGCGCCACCGCGGCGATCGCCCGCGAGGTGCCCGAGGACGACGAGGAGCGCCTGCTCTTCGCCCGCATCGCCGCCCGCAGCGGCGACCTGTCGCGCGCGATGGCCCACTTCGAGGAGATGGAGCGCGACGCCGAGCCCCGCTACCGGCTCGCCCGCGCCGAGGCGCTCGCCGGCGCCGGCCGCGACGACGACGCGCGCGCCGAGGTCCAGGCCGTGCTCTCCTCCGTGCCCGACCACGTGGGCGCGCGGTTGCTCGCGCTGGAGCTGCAGGAGGGCGAGCCCGCCACGGTCGTCGCCAGCGCCGAGATCCTGCTCTCGTCGCTGAAGGAGAAGGGCCTCGCCCCGCGACTGGAGGGGCGCGCCCACGCCGTGCGCGCCCGCGCGCTCGTCGCGATGGGCGCGCGTCAGAAGGCCCGCGAGGCCGTCGCCGCCGGGCTCGCCCGCGACGGCACCAACCCCGACCTGCTCTACCTCGGCGCGGCCGACCTCGCGGCCGCCGGCCGGCTGGTGGACGCCGCGCGCGACCTCGACACCGTCGCCGCCGCGCGCCTCGGCCACGCCCGCGCGCAGGCCGCCCGCGCGCTCGTGCTGCTCGAGCTCGACCGCGTGGACGAGGCCGACGCGCTCGTGAAGGGGCTCGAGGACCGGCGCCTCCTCCCCGAGCTCACCCCCGTGCTGCGCGCGCTCGTGAGCATCTGGGGCAACGGCGAGCGCCCGCCGCAGCCGTTCGCGTCGTCGCCCACGCTCACGCCGCTCCAGGCCTACGCCCAGGCGCTCCTCGCCGTCCAGGAGCACGACCCCGCCGCGCTCGCCGCGGTGACCGCCGCGCGCGAGGCGCTCGCCGCCTCGCCCGACCCCTTCGAGCAGCGCCTCGCGCCGCGGCTCTTCGGGCTCGCCGCCGTCGCCGCGCCGGGACCCGAGGCCGAGGCGCTCGCGAAGGAGGCCGAGGCGAAGGCCGGCGAGGACGCCGTCGCCCACGTCTGGCTCGGCCGCTTCTACGAGGGCGCCGGACGCCGGGCGCTCGCCGCCCAGCACTTCGACCGCGCGGTCGTGCTGGGTCCCGAGGTGGGCCTCGCCTGGTACGAGAAGGGCCGGTTCTACAGCGACGCCCGCGACCGCCTCGGGCGCACCGAGGAGGCGTGGCGGAGCTACCTCGCGCTGGCGCCGACGGGCGCACGCGCGAGGCGCGCCGGGGATAAGGTCGGGCGCCCGTGAGGTCTCCGTGTTGCTGACCATCCTCGCCTGCGCCTCCGACGACGTCGCCTGGGGCGTGCACCACGCCTCGGTGGTGCCCTCGGAGACGGGGCTCTCGGGCACGCAGACGTGGGAGTTCTTCGACGGGCAGTGGGCGGACTCGCGCGACGAGAAGGACTTCGTCTGCGCCCGCGCCCAGACGCTCCTCGGCGAGCCCGTCGCCGCGCCGCAGGGCTGCACCGGCTGCACCGTCGCCTACGCGGTGGTCGCCGATGAGCTCGGCGGCGACTGCGAGGGCGCCCTCGCCGACGACGAGTCCTACCTCACCGCGGTCGCGACGATCGGCTTCGGCGACGTGTCCGACGCCCTCGCCGACCTCGACCCCTACCCCGGCCGCTCGCTGGGCTGGTACGCCAGCTTCGACGGCGAGAAGGCCGACGCCTACGGGTTCGCCTACGTGGAGGGCCTCGACTGGCAGGGCGATCGCGGCTCGCCCGGGTGGGTCCCGGGCCAGACCTACACGCTCTGGCCCGCGTACGCGTGGGATTTGCGGTAGGTGGAGGCGTGCGGCTACAGTGCGGAGGTCGCCGGGTCAGGGCAGGCCGAGGTGACGTGATGCGCGCGATCCTCCTCCCGTTCCTGCTGTGCGCGGCGTGCGCGGACTACGCGCTGGAGTCGTCGAAGGACGCGGGCGGCGACACCGCGAGCGGCGCGCCCGACTCCGACGTGGACGACACCGGCACCTACACCGACCCGTTCGAGCCCGACGGCTGGATCCTGCGCGCGGACCTCGCCGTGGTCGGGGGCGTACCCGCGGTGGAGGGGGCGACGGCGGCGATCGACGTCGTCGACACCGTCGCCGGCGGCGTCGCCTGCACCATCGAGCTCGACACCACGGGCCTCGCCGCGGGCGAGCCCCCCGACGAGGTGGTGTGGGCGTGGTGGACGCTCGCGGTGGTCCCGGCGACGGACGAACCCTGCGTCGAACCCCTCCCGGCCACGCTCGGCCTCGGCGTCGGCGCGCTCGACGGCGACGTGCGCGCGGGCCTCGGCGCGGTCGGCCACGACGACGTCGCGGACTCGCTCTACGGCGCCTACCTCACCGTGGACGACGGCACGCTCTGGGTGTTCGGCTACGCCGGCACCGACGCGGGCCTCGCCGGCGAGACGCCCGCCTCGAACCCGCCGGGGGACGGGACGTACCACCTCGCGCCGCTCTACGTGCTGGGGTTGCCCGAGTAGCGGCGTGCGCGCGACGCCGAAGAAACAGGGCGGAGGAGCGAGACCAAGGACCGCCGTTCGTCGGCGATCGGCCACCGGAGAGGTCTCGCCCGCTCCGCCCTTCGCTCATCCAGACACCGCGGCGCGCGGGAATCATCCCGCCGCGGGCGCGCCCGAGAACGGCCGGCGCGGGCGCGTCGCGACCCAGACCCCGGCGAAAGTGAGCAGCAGAGCTGCCACGGCGCGGACCGTGGGGCGCTCGCCGAGGAGGGGGATCGCCAGCGCGGCCGCGACAAAAGGTTGCAGGTACACGAAGAGCGCCACGACCGACGAGGGCACGGTCCGCAAGGCGAAGAGGTTGAGCCAGTAGGTGCCGATCGTGGGCCCCACGACGATGACGGCGAGCGCCACCCAAGCGCCGGCGTCGTGGCCGGCCAGCGGCGGGAGCCCGGTGAGCGGGAGCGCGCCGACCGCGCCCCACGCGAAGAGCCAGGGCAACGCGGCGAGCGGCGGGACTCGCTCGAGCAGGTCCCGCGAGAGCACGAGGTACACGGCGTAGACGCTGCAGTTGGCGACGACCAGCAGATCGCCGGCGAGCGTGGCCGCGCCGGCGTCGTCGCGGCCGGTGACGAGGAACGCGACGCCCGCGAGCGCGAGCGCGATGCCGGCGATCCGGTGCGGCGACAACCGCTCGCGCCCGAGCGCCCACGCCGCGAGCATGGTCAGCACGGGGATGGAGGTCGTGAGCAGCGCCGCGTGTGTCGCGCTCGTGCGGGCGAGCCCGTGGAGGAACAGGAGCTGGTTCGCGGAGATGCCGAGCACCGACAGGAGCATCACGCGCGGCTGCTCGCGCAAGGGCAGCGGGGGCACGCCCAGCGCGCGGGCGGCGACGAAGAACGCGACGGCGCCCGCGATCATCCGCGCCGCGGCGACGCCGCCGGGGCCGAACGCGGGGATCGCCAGCTTCCCCAGCACCGGCATCGCGCCGAACAGGACCTGGACCACGAGCAGCGCGACGAGGGCCCGGCCAGCTACACTGTCGCCATCGCGAGCCACGGGCGCCCCCTTACCCCGCCCGCGTCGCGGGAGCGGGCCGTGGGCGACCTCAAGAACGAGCTGGTGTGGTCGCACTCACGCGCCCGGGCCTTCAAGGGCTGCAAGCGCGCCTACTGGCTGACCTACTACGGCTCCTGGGGCGGCTGGGACGCGCAGGCGTCGCCCGAAGCGCGCGAGGCGTACGTCCAGAAGAAGCTCACCACGCGGGCGATGTGGACGGGCACGGTCGTCCACGGCGTCGCCGAGACGGCGATCCGCGACGCGACCCACGGCCGCTTCGACGACGTCGATCGCCACGTCGCCAACGCCGCGCGCAAGGCGCGCACGGACATCGCGGACTCGGCGAACGGGCGATGGCTCGGGCGACCCGCCCGCCGCGTGGGCTTCCGCGAGCACTACTACGGCGAGCCGGTCACGGACGCCGACTGGGACGCGGCGCTCGCGGAGATCGAGCGGCAGGTCCGTTCCCTGTTCGAGAACAAGGTGTTCCGGCGCATCCTCGACGTGCCCGCCCGCGTGCGCGAGGTCGAGCAGCTTCAGCGTTTCCCGGTGGGCGACGCCGAGGTGTACGTCTCGCTCGACGCGCTCATGGACGACGGCAAGGGCGGCGTCGTGATCATCGACTGGAAGACCGGCGAGGCCCACAGCGACGAGGTGATCGCGGCCCAGCTCGGCGTGTACGGTCTCTACGCGACCGAGGTGCTGGGCGTCCCGCCCGACCGCATCCTCGCCATGCACGTGAACCTCCGCCACGACACCCGGACCATGCACCCGGTGGGGCCGCGCGAGATCGAGGCCGCCCGCGCCGACATCCGCGAAGGCGTGGCGGAGATGCGCGCGCTGCTCGCGGACGTGCGCGAGAACGTGGCGCGCAAGGAGGACCATCCACAGGTCGAGGAGACCGACCCGCGCTGTCGCTGGTGCAGCTTCCGCCGGACATGCGGGAGAGAAAAATAGGGGGGCGGACATTTTTTGTCCGCCACTCGCGGTCGCGGTTCAGTATGAAGGAGGCACACCCCAGGTGCCCCATGCTCGGACCCTCTCCCCGCCTGCTCCCGGCCCCCGAGGAGTCGCCCGCCTCCGTCGCCCTCGCGCGGCGAGGCGGACGCGCGTTCGTCGCCGGGGGCGAGCTGGTCTTGGCGCTCCCCGGCGCGGGCGGCCCGGAGGTGCTCGTCCC
>JBMOQZ010000383.1:0-5132 GCA_049322475.1 Myxococcota bacterium
TGTTTCGTCGCCCTGCGGGCGACGAAACAGGCGGGGCCCCGTCGCGGCCGTCAGCGAACCACACGGGCGTGAGGCGGCGCCGGGCCTGCCGAAACGCCTCACGGCGTTTCGGCCTGTGCCGGCCCGGACGCCTTGCACACCCCGTCGCGGCCGGCGGATCAGCGCGGCAGCGCCTTCCCCGCCGCGCAGTCCGCGCTCGCGCTCCGGAAGAGGGCGGCCGGCCAGTGGTCGACCTCGACGGCGCCGTGGCGAAGTATGTCCGCCTCGAGGTCGGCGAGCGGGCGGAGCTCGACGGCGGACGCGAACCGGGAGCCGCCGAGGTACCACTTCGTCGAGCCCTGGCGCGTGTCGCAGTGCACGCCCGCGCTGGGGTCGTCGCAGCCGGGGGGAACCGAGGGGTCGCCGTAGGCGGTCCACGCGCACGCGGGCATCGCCGTGCCGCCGATCATGGGGGCGATCACCGCGAACCCCTCGCCCCCCGGGAAACACTGGGCGCCCGCCCGCGCGGGGTCGACGGAGTCGAGGCACGTGACGCCGGCCGGCAGCGGCGCGCCGGCGTCGCAGGGGAGGGGCACCACCCCCCGGTCGTAGACCTTGACGCCCGCCGGCCACGTCGCGGTCGGCGCCGGGCCCTCGCCCATGCCCGACGCCAGCATGCAGGTGGGGACGACCACGAAGACCCCGAGCTCGCTGGCGAACTCGCCCTCCTGGACCACACACGCCGCCTGCTCCCCCATCTCGAAGCAACGGACGCGCGCCTCGGCGGGAGGGGCCGCCGGCGGGGCGGGCGCGACGTGGGGCGCGCAGGAGAGGAGAGCGAGCATCGTGTGGGCAACCCTGCCGGCCGATCGTACCTCGCCGCTCGGCGGAGGGGACGCCTACCGCTCCACCGGCAGCCCGAGCTGCGTCCACGCCGTCATGCCGCCCTCGAGGTCGTGAAGGTCGGCGAAGCCGAGGCGCGTCAGCGTCTCGCAGGCGGACGCCGAACGCATGCCCGTGCGGCAGACGAGCAGGAGCCGCACGTCGCGGGGCCACGCCTGCGCGGCCTCCGCGAGCGTGGCGAGCGGCACGAGCGCGGCGCCGGGGACGTGACCGAGGTCGCCGTGGAACTCGTCGGCGTCGCGCACGTCCACGACCTTGAAGCGGGCGATGCGCGCGAACGCGTCCATCGCGGAGACGCGCGTCGCCACACCGGCCGCCTGCGGAAGGCGCCCGCACGCCTGGTTCGCCGGGAGCGCCACGTCGATCTTCTTGGGGTAGGGGAGCCGGAGCTCGCCCATCAGCCGGACGAAGTCCTCGCGCGATCGCCCCCCGCCGAGCCGCGCGTTCTTCGCCATCTCCTGCCGGATGGTCGACACCGTGTTCCCGTTGTAGTCGTGGGCCGGGAAGACCAGCGTGTCGGGCGGGAGCGTGAAGAGCTGCGCGTGGACGCTGTCGTAGAGGCGTCCGGCGTCGCCGCCCTGGAAGTCGGTGCGCCCGCACCCGTTGATGAGCAGGCAGTCGCCCGTGAGCACGCGGTCGGCGAGCACGTAGGAGACGTCGCCGTTGGTGTGGCCCGGCGTGTAGCGCACCTCGACGTCGAGCTTGCCGACGCGGACGTGGTCGCCGTCGCGCACCTTCACGTCGGCGCAGGCGGCGCCGGCGTCGGCGTGGACGACGCTGCGGCTCCCGAACCGCTCGCGCAGATGCCCCGCGGCGGTCACGTGGTCGGCGTGGACGTGCGTCTCCAGCGTGAAGACGAGCCGCAGCCGGAGGGCGCGCAGGAGCTCGACGTAGGCGTCCAGCTCCTCCACGACCGGGTCGACGAGCGCGGCCTCCCGCGTGTCCGGATCGGCGAGCAGGTACGTGTAGGTGCTGCTGACGGGGTCCCAGAGCTGGCGGAAGAGGAGCATCGGCTCGAATGCGTATGAGAAATTCTCACCATTAGCAAACGGTTGGCGATCGGCACTTCGATCGGCGCCCGGGGCGTGTGATAGCCTGCCCGCCTTCGGGAGGTTCCATGTCCATCCTCATCCGGAACGGGCGCGTGATCACGGCCGTGGACGACTACGTCGCGGACGTCTTCGTCGAGGGCGAGACCGTCACGCAGATCGGCAAGAACCTGCAGGTCCGCGCCGACCGCGAATTCGACGCCACGGGCAAGCTCGTGATCCCCGGCGGCATCGACCCGCACACGCACATGGACATGCCCTTCGGCGGCACCACCTCCGCCGACGACTTCGACAGCGGCACGAAGGCCGCGGCCTTCGGCGGCACCACCACGATCATCGACTTCGCCATCCAGGCGAAGGGCCAGTCCACGCTGGACGGCCTCGACATCTGGCACGGCAAGGCCGAGGGCAAGGCGACGATCGACTACGCCTTCCACATGATCGTCACGGACATGCCGCGCGAGCGGCTGCCCGAGATGGAGAAGCTCGCGGAGCGCGGCGTCACCTCCTACAAGCTCTTCATGGCCTACCCGGGCGTGCTCTACGTCGACGACGGCGTGCTCTACCGCACCTTCCGGCAGGCTGGGCTCAACGGCACGCGCATCTGCATGCACGCCGAGAACGGCATCGTCATCGACGAGATCATCCGCGAGGCCGTGGACGACGGGAAGGTCGAGCCGAAGTGGCACGCGCTCACCCGCCCCACGCGCATGGAGGCGGAGGGCGTCCACCGCGCCGTGGCGATCGCCGAGGTCGCCCAGGTGCCCCTGTACATCGTGCACTTGTCGTCTCACGACGCGCTCGAGCAGGTCAAGCTCGGCCGCCAGCGCGGGGTGGACGTGCAGGCCGAGACGTGCCCGCAGTACCTCTTCCTCGACCAGAGCTGGTACGACCGGCCGAACTTCGAGGGCGCCAAGTGGGTCATGACGCCCGCGTTGCGCGAGAAGTGGAACCAGAAGTCGCTCTGGCAGGGGCTCCGCTTCGGCGACCTCTCGGCCGTCGCCACCGACCACTGCCCCTTCTGCTTCACCGGCCAGAAGGAGCTCGGGCGCGAGAGCTTCACGAAGATCCCGAACGGCGCGCCCGGCGTCGAGAACCGTCTCTCGCTCATGTTCCACGGCGGCGTCGTCGAGAAGCGCATCTCGCTCAACCGCTGGGTCGAGCTCACGTCCACCGCGGCCGCGAAGACGTTCGGCCTCTTCCCGAAGAAGGGCACCATCGCCGTGGGCAGCGACGCCGACATCGTCGTCTTCGACCCCGAGGCGCGCCGCACCATCAGCGTGAACGACCCGCTCACCCACCACATGCGCGTCGACTACAGCGCGTACGAGGGCCACGAGGTCCAGGGCTGGAGCGAGACCGTCATCAGCCGCGGCCGCGTCGTGGTGCACAAGGGCTCGCTCGAGACCGCGGGGGGCGGGCGCTTCGTGAAGCGCGCGCGGGTGGGCGAGCTCTTGCGGTAGCGCCCGCGCGAGCGGCCGCCCGGCGGCGGCTGGTACGATGAGCGAATGCTGATCCTCGCGCTCCCCTCCTTCGCCGCCACCATCGTCGTCGAGCAGGACGGCTCGGGCGACGCCGACACGGTCATGGGCGGCGTGGCGCTCGCCGCCGCCGGCGACGTCGTCGAGCTCGGCCCGGGCACGTACGTCGAGGACGTCGACTTCCAGGCGAAGGCGATCTCCATCGAGGGGCGGGCGGGCGCCGGCGTCACGATCCTCCAGGGCACCGGCGGCGGCCCCGTCGTCCGGGTCGACTCGGGCGAGGGCGCCGGCACGCGGCTCGCCGGCGTCACCGTCACCGGCGGCGTCGCCGACGCCGGCGGCGGCATCTACGTGAAGGACGCGACGCTCGCGCTCGACGGCGTGATCGTGAGCGGCAACACCGCCACGGACGGCGGCGGCGTCGTGTCGTCGGGGGGCACGCTCACGCTCGCGAACGTGGAGGTGCGCGGGAACGTCGCGACGGACTCCGGCGCCGGCGTGTACGTCTTCGAGGGGAGCTTCGTCGCGACCGACACGGTGATCGCGGAGAACGAGGCCGCCGAGTACGGCGGCGGGCTCGTGCTCTACGGCGAGGGCGCGGCGACCGACCTCTCGCTCGAGGGGAACACCGCCGGGAACACCGGGGGCAACGGGTACGTCGGCGCGAACCTCACCTGCGTCCGCTGCACGGTCTCCGGCGGCGTCGCGTCCAGCGCGGCGGGCCTCTTCGTGGGCGACGGCGCGGAGGTGACGCTGACGGCCGGCGACTTCACGGGCAACACGTCCTCGGAGGAGGGGGGCGGCCTCTTCGCCTACGACGGCGCGCGCGTGCTCGTGGAGAGCGCCACGTTCTCCGGCAACTCGGCGACGTTCGGCGCGGGCGTGCTGGTGTGGTCGTCGGACTTCCAGGCGTACTGGACCACCTTCGCGGACAACCTCGCCGACGGCGGCGGCGGCGTGTACGCGGACGGCTCCACGCTGTTCCTGCAGAACACGGTGTTCACGGGCAACGAGGCCGCGACCTCCAACGGCGGCGGCCTCGCCGCGGACACCTGCATCGTCGACGTGCTCGCCAGCGTGTTCGCCGTGAACGCGGGCTACTCCGGCGGCGCCGTCCACGTGGGCGGCGAGTCGCTCGCCTCGCTGCAGAACGTCACGATGGTCGAGAACGCGAGCTCCGGGTCCGCGGGGGGTGTCCGTGTGGCGGGGACGTCGCTCGTGTCGATCTTCAACACGATCGTCGCGTGGTCGTCCGACGGCTCGGGCATCTCGGCGGCGGCGACCGCGTTCGCCGACGTCCAGTACGGCGACCTCTACGTCAACGAGGGCGGCGCGACGTCCGACGCGCTCGCCGACCCCACCGGCACGAGCGGCAACCTCGCCGTCGACCCCGGCTTCGTCTCGTTCGCGGACGACGGCGTCTACGCCGACGACCTCCACCTGCTCGCGGGCAGCGCGCTCGTCGACGCGGGCCACCCGGACATCCTCGACGCC
Source organism: Myxococcota bacterium (assembly GCA_049322475.1). Taxonomy (GTDB): domain Bacteria; phylum Myxococcota_A; class UBA796; order UBA796; family SXON01; genus JBMOQZ01. The sequence goes on from JBMOQZ010000383.1 coordinate 4,907, forward strand.
GACGGCTCGCCGAGCGACATCGGCGCCTACGGCGGCCCCGCCGGCGACGCCTGGGAGGACGGCGACGGCGACGCGGACGGCTCGCCCGACTCGGCCGACTGCGACGACGACGACCCCGACGTGAGCCCCGGCGCGACCGAGGCCTGCAACGGCGTCGACGACGACTGCGACGGCGAGACCGACGAGGGCTGCGTCGGCGACACCGGCGACACCGGCGACACCGGCG
>JBMOQZ010000384.1:0-5112 GCA_049322475.1 Myxococcota bacterium
CGTCCGCGTCGTCGCCGTCGTCGCCGTCGCCGTCGCCGTCGGGGCCGCCGTCCGTGGTGGTGTCGCCCCCGGGGTGGTCCCACTCCTTCTCGAGCTGGTACTCGTTGCAGGCGACGAGGAACAGGAGCATGCGACCTCCGCGTCGCACGCTGCAACGGGCGTGCCGCCGAAAAGTCACGTTCCTACCGGGGTCCGGGGCGGCCGTGCCCGGGGCACGGGCGCCTCAGGGGCGGCGTCGGCGCCCGAGCGCGAGGGCGAGGAAGAGCGCGCCGGCGGACACCGGCGTGGCGACGCCGCACGTGCGCGTGGGCTCGACCGGCTCGCGAGGGGGATCGTCGTCGTCCTCGGCGGGGGGCGCGTCGGTGTCGGCGTCGGTGTCGGGGGGCTCGCCGGTGTCGTCGCCTTGCGGATCGCCGGTGTCGACGGGGTCGGGGGCGTCCTCGTCCACCGTGAGCGGGATGACGGCGTTCACGGCGCCGTCGGCGGTGTACATGACCACGAGCTCGCCGTCGCGGTAGGCGAGCCAAGGCTGGAACCCGCCGCCGCCGGGGCCCTCCTCGAGCACGGGGACGGTCTCTACCAGGTCCATGTCCTCGTCGAAGTGGGCGATCTCGAGGTCCCCGTAGCTGTCGACCCAGCCGGCGCGGTCGTCCTGCTTGACGTAGACGAGGAAGGTGTGGCCGGCGACGTCGACCACGCCCTGCGGCCAGAACACGAACGAGGGCGCGTCGGTGACGGCGACGAGCTCGTCGCGGACGACCTCGAGGTCCTCGTTCACCGCGACGACGTGGAAGCTGGTCGAGAAGATGAGGTCGTTGCTGAAGATCCAGAGCACGTCGCCGCGCTCCAGCAGGCTGACGCCGACGGGGCTGAAGTAGAGCGGGTTCTCGTCGTCGAGGCGGAACTCGCGCTCGCCGGTGGCCTCGCCGTCCTCGTCGAGGTCGACGAAGCGGGGGAAGCCGTCGAGCTCCTCCTCGATCCAGAGGTAGGGGAAGCCGCGGAACGCGTCGCCGCAGATCACGGCCTGGTCGACGATGTTCGCGTGCTCGTCGTCGTCGATGGCCACGCTCTCGTGCAGGAGCTCGAACGCGGCGGAGAAGTGGCGCACCTCGGCGGTGTGCTGCTCGCTGCGGCGGGAGCCCATGCCGACGTGGAGGCGGGTGCCGTCGGGGCAGGTGGCCCAGGTGTGGTCGATGAGGTCGGTGCCGTCGAGGATCGTGCGCTCGGTGCCGTTGATCCGCCCGAACGCGCCGTCGAGCTGCTGGAAGACGAGGCTGTCGGTGTCGGCGGTGACGACGTCCCAGCCGCCGTCGGCGCGCGGGAAGATCCGGGGCCAGTTGCCGGGGGACTCGATGGGGATGGGCTCGCCCACCGCGGTGATGCGCGGGCTTCCGGCGAGCGCCTCGGCGAGCAGGGAGAGCATCGGAGGGCGTAGCGTAGCAGAGGAACGTCGGGTCGGAAGGGGGCTCCCGAGCCTACAGAGGGCGCGAGTGCACGAGAACCCGGCGACAGATGGGTCGACTGCAACGTTCGGGGCGCGGGCGGCGCGCCGGGCATCAGAAAACCGGCGTTGGTCCGTTCGGCGGAGCGCCGATCTTGCACTCACCCCAACTGTCGCGGCCCGCCCTTGCAGTCAGGGCGTCTGTGGGGGCGGGCACGGGGGCGGACGACGGGCTCACGCCGCGATCGCGGAATGGACCGCCGCATACCTCCTCTCCAGCTCCTCGAGGTCCCCCGGCGCGAACGCCGCGGCGGCGGCCTCGCGCACGCGGTCGGCGTGGTAGCGGATGCGCTCGCGCGCGCCCGGCTCGGTCACGACGGGGGCGAGCTCGCCGAGCACCCGCATGAGCCGCAGGGCGGCGGCCATGTCCCCCTTGCCGTACTGGCGGATCTGCTCCACGGCGAGGTCGAGCAGATCGACGAACTGGGGCTCGGGGACCCAGACGGCGCCGCCCTCGCCGGCGACCGCCCGCCCGCCGCACCGGCGCGTCGCGACCCGCAGGAGCAGGCGCCCGAGATGGTCGACGCAGGTGGCGGCCGTGCTCGGGTCGTTGACGGCCGGGGAGAGCGCCTTGAGCGCGATGTCCACGATCTGGCGCAGGCCGAACTCCGCGTCGTCCTGCATCGTGCGCTCGGCGCCGATGTCGATGCAGGCGCGCACGGCGTCGCCGTCGACGGGGCGGTCGGCGTACACGAGCGCGAGGCCGCGCGCGACGAACCCGCCGTTCTGCCTCACGACGCGCATGCGCGCGCCGGGCGCGGCGCGGAGGAGGCCCTCGGCGTCGACGAGCTGGACGTAGCCGCTCCGATCGGCGATCACGGCGTGGGGCAGCGGCACGTCCGGGAAGGGCTCGCCGGCGGTGCGGTCCTCCGGGAACACCGCGTCGAGGACGGCCTCGGCCTCGCCGGCGATGCGGTCGACGAGCACGTTCGCCTGGATGGAGCGGACGATGTGGTGGATGAAGAGGACCAGCGCCCCGAGGCAGGCGATCGCCAGCACGAGCCCGAGGGAGACCGAGAAGCCGGGGACCTCGGGCGGGTCGGTGTGGACGCTGCGCACCACGGCGAGGCAGTAGGCGAAGGCCCCGACGAAGAGGCCGAGCACGCTGCGCGACAGGCGGTCGCGCATGAAGCCGGCGAGAATGCGCGTGGAGAACTGCATCGACGCGAGCGAGAGCGCGACGAGCAGGATCGAGTAGACCACCGACACGACGGTCATGACCGCGCCGGCCACCGTCGCCATGAGCAGCTGCGCGGTCGCCGGCTCGGGGGCGAGCCACGCGGACGCCGCCGCGACCGTGGCCGACCGGCTCGCGAGCGCCATCTCCACCCGCGGCAGCGCCCAGCCGAGCGAGAGCAGCCCGAGCAGGAACATCGCCGGCCGGAACAGCAGGTTGGTGTCGAGGTCGTAGCTCAGCTGGCGGAGCAGGAAGCGGGTCTGCATCGCCGGGAGCCTACCGCCTCAGCAGGAGCGGACCTCGCGCAGCGCCCGCCCCAGCTCCGCGCGGAAGTCCGGGTGCGCGATGGAGATCAGCGCCTCGCCGCGCTCTCGCAGCGTGAGCCCGTGGAGGTTCACGGCGCCGTGCTCGGTGACGACCCAGTGGACGTGGCCGCGCGTGGTCACGACGCCCGCGCCGGTCTTGAGCGTGGGGACGATCCGCGAGAGCTGCCCGTCCCGCGCGGTGGACGGCAGCGCGATGATCGGCTTGCCGCCGCGCGAGACGGCGGCGCCGCGGATGAAGTCCATCTGGCCGCCGATGCCGGAGTAGATGCGCGAGCCGATGGAGTCGGCGCACACCTGGCCCGTGAGATCGATCTCCAGTGCGGAGTTGATCGCCACCACCTTCGGGTTCTTGCGGATGAGCGCCGTGTCGTTCGTGCGGTCGCAGGGGTGGAACTCGACGTGCAGGTTGTCGGCGACGAAGTCGTAGAGCCGGCTCGATCCGTTCACGAAGCTCGTGACGGTGCGGTTGGGGTGGACCGCCTTGTGCTCGTTGGTGACGACGCCGCCCTCCATGAGGTCGATCAGGCGGTCGGAGAACATCTCGGTGTGCACGCCGAGGCCCACCTTGTCCGCCATGCGACGGAGCGCGGCGTCCGGGATGGCGCCGATGCCCATCTGCAGCGTGGAGCCGTCCTCCACGAGCGCGGCGACCTGCTCGCCGATGTGGTCCTCGACCGGGCCGATCACCGCGGGCGCGTGCTCGTGCAGCGCGCGCGAGGTGTGGCAGAAGGCGTCGATCCGGTGAAACGGGATGGCGGTCGCGCCGAGCGTGCGGGGCGCGCGGTCGTTGACCTCGGCGAGCACGAGGTCGGCGGCGTCGACGGCGGCGCGGGCGGCGTCGACCGAGGTGCCGAGCGTGCAGAGGCCGTGGCGGTCGGGCGGCGAGACCTGGACGAGGGCGACGTCGAGCGGGATGGAGCGCGAGCGGAAGAGGTCCGGGATGTCGGAGAGGAAGATGGGCATGAAGTCCGCCCGGCCCTCGGCGACAGCCGCGCGGCAGTTCGGCCCGGTGAAGAGCGAGATCGACCGCACCCGCCCCTCCATCTCCGCGGCGACGAACGGCGCGGGGCCCGCGAGGTGGAGGTGGTAGAGGCGGACGCCCTCCACCTCGCGGCGGCAGAGCGCCTCGAGGAGCGGCGTGGGGGTCATCGCGGCGCCGTGCACGAAGACGCGGGCCCCGTTCGGGATCCGCGCGGCGACCTCGTCGGCGCTCACGGCGCGCTGCGTCCAGGTCATGGGTGCTCCTCGGTGGGCCGTCCCCTAATGTGGGGGCTGCGGCCGGACGTCAACGTCCCGTCATCAACGGGCGCCGCAGCTCTCGATGGCGGCCGTGATCTTGGCGTCGTTGGCGGGGTCCTCGGGCGCCGCGGAGATCGCCATGAGCTCGACGGTGTCGTAGCGCGCGAGCATCTGGTCGGCGGCGCAGGCGCAGTAGGCGGTCAGCGCCGGGTCGGTCTTGCCCTCGACGCACGCCTCGACGAAGGTGCGGCGGTACTCGGTCGTGAAGCCCTCGTCGAAGCCCTGCCGCGCGCCGGCCATGAAGTCGCCGCACGCGCAGCCGAGGAGGGCGAGGACCACCAGCGCGCCGGCGACGAGTCGCATCGCGCCAGCCTACCGCATAGCCTGCGCGGGTGATCGTCCAGCTGTTGACCCAGGCCCTGTACTACGCGCCCAGCGTCCTCGCGCACCTCGTCGCCTTCGCCGTCGCGGGCGTGTTGCTCGGGCGGAATCGGCGCGCCGCCGCCCTGCTCGCCGGCGGCACCGCGCTGCAGCTGCTCGCCTCCGCGCTCAGCTACGCGACGTCCGCCGGCTCGATGTGGGCGTACACCTCCGGCGAGCTGCCCGTGAGCACGGTGTCCGCGATCACGGGCGTGGTCGGGCTCGTCGCGAGCCTCGTCCGCGCCGCGGGCGAGCTCGGGGTCGTGGCGGCGGTGTGGATCGCCGTCGCCGGCGGGCCGAGGCCGGAGGCGAGCGAGGACCCCTACGGGTTCCCCCGGTAGCTCACCCCTTGTCGTGCCCCGGCGCGTCGCCCGACTTGCCCGGGCGGTCGTCGGTCGTGCCGGTGTCCTCGGCGCTCCCGGTGTCGCCGCCGCGGTACTCGGCCTCGC
>JBMOQZ010000385.1:0-5108 GCA_049322475.1 Myxococcota bacterium
CGACTATCTCGTCGGCGCGTGCCCCGCCGCGCCGGACGAGGACGCCGCGGGCCCGACGGGGGAGGGGTCGTACGGCACCTACACCTGGGAGGCCTACCAGGAGGGGGACGTGGTGCGGAACTGGCAGGGCTGGGACACCTTCGGGCAGGAGGTGTCCCTGTACAACTTCTGTGGGAACTACATGCTCGTCACCTTGTCGGCCGCTTGGTGCGGACCCTGCCAGGACCTCGCCGAGGAGCTGACCGACGTGCAGGCGCAGGTGCGCGAGGAGTACCCCAACTTCGTCGTCTACGAGCTGCTGTACCAGAACGTGCGCGGCAACACGCCCACGACCGACCAGCTCGTCGACTGGAAGGAGACCTTCGAGCTCGACGGCATCCCGGTCGTGGGGCCGGAGGACGCCGCCGACCCCGAGCTCGCCCTCTTCGAACGCGACGGGTACATCCCCACCTCCGTCATCCTTTCGCCGGAGCTGGAGGTGCTCTCCATCGACGAGTACCTCACGTCGGCGCGGGACATCAAGAGCGTGCTCGAAGCCCACGCGGCCCGCAAGTGAGCGGGTCCCTGCCCGGTCACCGTTGGATCGTCCACGTGTCGAGCACGTTCCCGGCGAGGTCGTATGCGATGATCGTGGCGACGTCGCCGTCGACGTGGACCATCGTGTAGTTGTCGGTGACGGCGAAGGCCGCGGTGTAGGGGTTCCGGCCGTCGTTGTCGTACAGGGGCGCGCCCGCGCCCGCCGTGACGACGTAGGTGACCCCGTCCGGGGCGTGGAGGCCGCCCACGAGCGGGTGCGTGCGCTCGTAGTGGTGGTTGTGACCGGCGAAGTCGATCGCCACGCCGCCGGCTTCGAGGATCGTCCCGAAAGTCTCGCGTACGTCGAGGTCCTCGGGGTGCACGGTCGAGGACGACCACGCCGGCTTGTGGTGGGCGTGGAACCGCCAGCGCCGGTTCGTGGCTGCGAGGTCCTCCGCGAGCCACGCCGCCTGCGCAGCCAGCGTGTCGTCGTCCACGGGCGTGTCGTTCACGACGGCGAAGTGCGCGTCGCCGTAGTCGAGACCGAACCACTGCTCGTTGCCCGGCAGGGCGGCGAGCGCGAAGTACGGCTGCGCGAGTGCCTCGTGGTTTCCGTGCACCGAGACGATCGGCATCGTCTCGAACACGCCGGCGCCTGCCTCGTACCAGGCGCGCCATTCCTCCACGTTGGTCCCGCTCGCGACGGCGTCTCCGGTGTACAGGAGGAGCTCCGCGCCGCGCGCGACCGCCTCCGCGAGTACCTGCGTGAGCGTCTCCGGGCTACCTCGCGAGTCGCCGGCCACGACGAAGCGGAGGGGCTCGCCCGGAGGCGGCCCCGTCGTGAACGCGTAGGTGTCGGACCACGCTTCGTCCCCGCCCACCCGATACTCGTACCGCGTGCCCGGCTCGAGCCCGCAGACCCGCACCTCGTGCACCCGCCCGTTCGCGGGCTCGTTGGCGAGGAGGAAGCTGACACCGTCGATCGACTGGCTGGCGAAGGCACCCGGCCTGAGCTCCACGCGGCTCGCCAGCGTGTCCGCGTCCGTCCACCACAGCAATGTCATCGTGCTCGCGGGATCGCCGGTCCACCCGAGGTGTACGGCGGTCGGCGCCGGGTCGGGCCCGTAACTCTCGGTGTGAGCATCCGCGAGGTCCCCGGACGGGTCGTCGTAGCCTGCCCCCGGGACCGGGACATCCTCGGCGCAGCGCCGCGGTCCGAGCTTCAAGGTGCCTTCCCGGACGGTCACCCCGGGGGGCCGGGCCTCGGGTGTCGCGGCGCTTTCCTCCAAAACCGAGGGACTCCCCGGATCCGAGCGGCACGCCAGCACGAGGACGGACGAAAAGCCTCGCATCCACCCCTGATACACGAGAGCGCACACCGTGACGACTGTGGCTTTCGATGTCACATGTGGATTTGTGCCGTATCCGATGGTGCGTGCGCGAGGCCGAGACGTCGTGCGTGCCTGTGAGCGTGACGGTCACGACCCCCGCAACGCCGAGGAGGAGCGTGGCGAGCACGCCGAGGAGCACACAGCGGAGCAGCACTCGTCTGGAGGATCCGTGCTCAACGGGTTCGGGCCCTGCATGGCGCCTGCGCCCTCGACAGGTACCTCCGGACGGTTGACACATCTTCGGCGGTGTGGGAATCCACCGCGAGATGCTCCCCCGATCCAAGGTCGCGGCGGTCGCTGCCGTGGCGCTCTTCGCGTGCACGCCCGACACCGTCGAGACGGCCCCTGCGCCGCCGCCCACGCCGTCGCCGCTCGCCCTGCCGACATCCTCGACGTCGATCACCCCCTCTCTCGCGACGGATGGCGACGACCTCCTCCTCGTCTGGCAGGAGCCGGTCCGCGACGGCCACGCCGTCCGGTTCGCCCGGCTCCGCGAGGGGAGGTGGAGCGAGCCGTCGGTGATCGCCTCGGGCCCGGAGGTCCTGGCGAACTGGGCGGACTTCCCGGCCGCCACGCCTTCGCCCGACGGCTCGCTGATCGCGCACTGGCTTCGCGAGGGGACGGTGGACGGTGCCTACGATGTCGAGCTGGTGAGGTCGCGGGACGGGGGCGCGACGTGGATCGCGCTCGGACGCCCCTACACGGACGCGACCCCCGCCGAGCACGGGTTCGTGTCCTACGTCGCCGACGGCGAGGGGCTCCGGCTACACTGGCTCGACGGGCGCGGGGTGACCGGGGCCCACGGCAGCCACGGGGGGAGCACGCAGCTCCGCACCGCGCTCGTCACCGCGGAGGGCGTGAGGGCCGAGGCCGTGATCGACGACCGGGTGTGCGACTGCTGCGGCACGGACGCGGCGCGCGCTGGATCGAGCGCGCTCGTCGTGTATCGCGACCGCGACGCGGCCGAGCGGCGCGACGTGTCGGCCGCCGCTCCCGCCGATGGCGGGTGGGCGCACGGGCGGGCCTTGGGGGCCGAGGGATGGGAGATCCACGGCAGGCCGGAGACGCTTCCACTACAGTAGGCAGGACCCCGCGGATCTCGATGCGGCCGCCTTTGTGGACGATGATCGAGCCGACGTCAGGCGGGACGACCGTGAGGAGGATCTCGCGGCGGGCGGTGGCGTCGGCGCCGGCGACACGGAAGCGGAGGCGGTCGATCTGCTCGGCGACGGAGACGCGCTTGTGGGCGAGCTGCTCGGCGGCGATGCGGGCGCGTCCGGTGGAGGCGAGGCGGGCCTCGACGACCCGCTTGAGCTGGTCGGCCTCCCGGTGGAGGGCCTCGGCCTTCTCGACGGAGATCGACCCCGAGATCATCCACCGCTCCACGGCTTCCTGGCGCTTCACGATGGTCGCGAGTTCGTCGCGCGCCTCACGCTCCACCTGCGCGTGCGCGGGGCGCCCGTCGGCCTCAGCGGTGGTCTCCGCCACCTGCGTGAGGAGGTCATCCGCGTCGAGGAGCGCGTGGGAAATGGTCACCCACACGACGTCGTCGATGTGGTCGCGGCGCCAATAGGGACTGCCCCTGCCCGAGGAGGAGCACTTCTTGCAGTAGTAGCGGCCCGCCGCGTTGCCGAACGCCGCCTGCGCCCACATGAGCGCGTTGCACTCCCCGCAGCGGAGAAGATGACGGCACAGGAAGCGCACGTCACCCCGCTGCGCGGGGAGGTTGCGGCGGGACCGGAGCGCGGACTGCGCGCGGTCGAAGAGGTCGGGGTCGACGATGCGCACCGGGATCTCCACGGTGCAGGTGTGCCCCATGTACGCCTGCTTGTAGCGCCCGCAGTAGACCTCCCGCTTGAGGATGCGCGCCACCCACGAGGGGTGCCAGCGCCGCGCCCCGCGAGGCATGATCCCACCGGCGTTCAGCAGCTCGGCGATCTCCGCGACGCTGTGCCCCTCGACGCAAAGCTCGAACATGCGGCGGATGAGGGGCGCGTACCGCTCGTCCATGCTCCAGTGCCCCTTCCCACGGGCGTCGCGGGTCCACGTCAACCCGAACGGGGCCGGACCACCAATGGGGATGCCCTTGTCCACGGCCTTCCGCTTGCCCGAGTTGAGCAGCGTGCGCTGACCCTGGAGCTGGCCGGCCGCTCCCAGGGACTGGATCGCCAACTGGCAGAGCGCGGCCCAGTTGTCGGCGGTGAAGCGCCCGCCCGAGGCCAGTACGAGCGTGAGCCCGTGCTCCCGCATCATCTCGTGCAGGGTGCCGAGGTCCGTGAAGCCCGTCTCGCGGGTGATGCGCGTGATGTCGCGGACGCGGATCTCGTCCACGTCACCGGCCTGGACGCGGGTGACGAGCTGCTTCCACCCGCGCCGGTCCTTGAGTCGCACGGACGCGCCCGACACGCCGAGATCCTCGTAGACCTCCACGCGCTCCACGCCGTCGCGGGCGCAGTCGCGGGCAAGGTCCCGGTGCTGGTTCTCCTGGGTGCAGTCTGCGACCTGTTCGTCGGAGCTCACGCGCACGTACCCGACGCACCGCTTGCGCCGGCTGTCGCCCTCCCCACCGTTCGGTCCCGTCACTGCACACCCCCTTCGAGGCGGGCGGCGAGCTCGCGCCGGAGCCCGGCCTCGCCGACGTCGGAGGCGACCCGGGTGTAGCTCACCTGGAGGTCCTCGGCGGCGGTGGCGGAGACCCGAACCTGGCAGCGGGTCGTCCCGTGGACGCGGTCGACGTGGACGAGGAGCGCCCGGACGCCGGCCGCGAGGTCGCGCTCGGCGCGCCCCGGCCGCCATGCCTCCCACCCCCCACGCTCGCGAACGAGCAGGAGCCCGGCGTTGTCCCCGTCCCGGTAGGTGGGGCGCAGCGGGACGATCTCCGCGGGCTTCCGCGTATCCTCGGCGCGCTCGCGCCAGGAGGCGCGCCAGCGGACCCTCCCGCGGTGGATGGTGACGACGGCGTCGACGCCCGGCTCGAGGCCGAGGGCGCGCAGCGCCGGGACGATGCGGGGCGCGGTACCGCCCATCGCTTCTTCCGTGCCGCCGTAGCAGCACAACACCCAGAAGGCGCTCAGCGCCTCATCGAGGGTGGTGAGGGGGCCGGCAGACACGCTGCGCGAGCCCCCGGCCAGGGGGTTCTCGTTCATGGGGACATCACCTGCCGCAGACCGGGGAGCGCCGAGTTGGTTTAGGGGCGTGCGA
>JBMOQZ010000386.1:0-5078 GCA_049322475.1 Myxococcota bacterium
CTCGGGCCCTGCTCGCCGCGGGGCTCCTCGCCGGGCTCGCGGGCGAGGTCGTCCACGCCCGCTGGGGGCGCGAGGGGACGCTCGTGCTCGGCCCGGGCGAGCGCGTGGACGCCTGGGTGGACGCCGGAGGCGGGCGCCGGCCGCTCGGCACGACGCTCGAGCTCGTGTCCGCGCGCGCGGGGCGTCCGCGACGCCTCGTCGCCGACTGGCGCGACGTACCGGCGGGGCTCGCCCTCGACCTGATCACCCACGCCGTGCCGCTGCGCCCGGGCGCGTCGATGACGCTCTCGCCGGGCCCGGCCCAGCTCGACGTCACGGTGGAGGCGCTCGGCCCCGCGCGGGCCACGCCCACCCGCGTCAACGGCGGCGGGCCGGCCGCCGCGCGCGTGCGCTGGTCGCGAGCCGGCGCGGGCGAGGGCGAGGCCTGGCTCGTCGAGGGCGCGGCGCTCCGCTGGGACGAGGCGGGGCCCGCGGTGTCGCTCGCGCGGGGAGGGGGAGGGCTCGTCGCGCGCGTCTTCGTGGGCGACGCCGTCGCCGTCGCCGCGCCGCTCGAGCCCGGCGCCGCGATCGAGCACGCGGGCCTCACGCTCTCCCCGATCGAGCTCTTGCCCGCGGGGAGCGACCCCCGCCACGTCGCCACGCCCTCGCCCGGCGGCCAGCCCGCCGCGCACGTCCGCGTCGTCGCGCCGGAGGGCGCCCGCGACGTCTGGCTCCTCGTCGACGATCCGAAGAGCATCGTGACGATGGGCAACGTCCGGCTCTCCGCCGCCACGGACCGCGCGGCGCCGCCCGTCGTGACCGCGACCCTCGCTTCGCCCGGTGGCGACCTCGAGGTCGGCGACGACGCGCCCGTCCGCGTGGGCGGGCTCGACCTGCGCGTGCTCGGCGCCGACGCGCGCGGCGTGGCGCTCGCCGTCGCCGACCCCGCCGGATGGCGCCTGCCGGGCCCCGTACACCTCCTGTTCGCGGCCGGGCTCGCCGCCCTCGCCGTCGGCTCGTTCCGGAGGCCGGCGAGATGATGCTGCTCGCGGCCTGCGCGCCCGACCCTCGCCCCGAGACCGTCGTGCTCGTCGTGCTCGACACGGTGCGCGCGGACCGCCTCGGCGCCTACGGCGGCCCGGCGACACCCGCGTTCGACGCGATCGCCGCCCGCGGCACCCTCTACGAGCGCGCGTGGGCCGCCGCGCCGTGGACCCTGCCCTCCCACGGCACGTTGTTCACCGGGCTCCCCCCGGAGGGCCACGGCTGCACCTCGGCGACGCTCGCGTGCGACCCGCGCGCGGACATGCTCGCGGAGCGCTTCGCCGCGGCGGGCTGGGCGACGGGAGGCTTCTCGAACAACCCCTGGGTGTCGCCCGACACCGGGCTCGCCGACGGGTTCGACGTCTTCGTGGAGGTCTTCCGCGAGGCCTACGGCGTGCGCCACGCCATCGCCCGCTACGTCGACCCCGACATGACCGGGCTCTCCGACGCGGGCGCGGCGCGGACGGTCGGCGCCGTGGATCGCTGGCTCGCCGGGGTGGGCGACCGCCCCGCGTTCGTGTTCGTGAACCTCGTCGAGGCCCACTTCCCCTACGACCCGCCGGCGGGCTGGCGCGAGGACCGGCCGGGGGGTGTGGCGGGCGACCGCCGCCTGATGGACCGCTGGCTGGCGACGGCCTACGCGGGCCGCCTCGGCGAGCCCGACGCGGCGCGCGCGCGGGCCCTGTACGACGAGGAGATCGCCTACACCGACGCCCAGCTCGGCGAGCTTTTCCGCGTGCTCGAGCGCCACGGGCGCGCGGACGACGCGCTCGTCGTCGTGACCGCCGACCACGGCGAGGGCTTCGGCGAGCACCGCGCCGACCCGGTCCAGCTGATCGACCACCAGCTCTCCGTCCACGACGAGCTCCTCCACGTGCCGCTCGTGGTGCGGTGGCCCGGGGTCGCCGAGGCCGGCGCGCGCGTGGGCGAAGACGTCGGGCTCGTGGACGTCGCCCCGCTGCTGGCGTGGGCGCTCGACGGGCGCGCGGGCGAGCCCCCCGCGCTCCTCCGCCCGCCGCCGGGCCGGGCGTTCACCGCCAGCTACGTGCCGCCCGCCAACGAGATCCCGATCCTCGCGGAGCACGTCCCGGGCGGGGGCGCCGCGCTGGCGTCGCGCGCGCTGCGGGCGGTGCGCCTCGGCCGCGAGAAGCTGATCGCGCCGTCCGACGGGCCCCCGGCGCTCTTCGATCTGGTCGACGACCCGGGAGAGACGCGCGACCTCGCGGCCGCCCGTCCGGATCGGGTTCGGGTGCTCGAAGCGCTCCTGCCGCCGCTCCCGGAGCCGCCCGGCGCCACGCCCGCGGCGGGGTCGGTCGAAGCGCTCCGGGCGCTCGGCTACGTCCAGTAGGGGCGATTCGCAGCGGCGCGAACCCGGGGCCGCGAGGCTGTGTGATCGTGCACACCCCCCCGCGTGCGAACCCCCACGTGTCGTCGCGCCGTCGCCAACCGGGAGCGGCCCCGGGTCGTGGCAGGGCTCTTGCACGGGCCCCGCGGCATGGTTCCGTCATCCGACCGTCGGACCCTGCTCGTCGCGGTGGGGCTCGCCCTCTGCGCCGGCGTGGCCGCGGCCGCCGAGGATCCGCACGGGACCTGGGCCCCCGCGGGCGACGGCCCGGTGACGGGCGCGGTCGCGAAGCAGATCCCGAAGGACGGCTCCGAGTGCGTCGACAAGGCGGTGAAGCGCGCGCAGTTCGCGCCCGTCGTCATCGCGGACTCGCTCACGGGCGGCCCGGGCATGCAGCTCGACCACTACAAGGAGGCCTTCGCCGAGTGCATGGTCGAGCGGGGCTGGCACCGCGTCGACCCCGTCGAGCTCGAGGCGCGGCGCATCCTCGGCGAGGCGCAGGACTGCCTCGCCGGCCTGCCCGGGCCCTGCGCGAGCACGGTCATGCGCTACGTCCACGGCGTCCCGGGCGGGAACCTCGACCCGAAGACCGGCATGGACGTCGGGCGGCAGCTCTGTGACAACGGCGACGCCTCCGTCTGCCTCGCCACCGCCTCGCTCGCGTTGCGCCCGCCCGAGGGCCGCGGCCTGACGGCGGACCCGCGCCTCGCGCTGTCGCTCGGACAACGCGCCTGCGACGCGGGCGACGCCGAGAGCTGCGCGTTCGCCGGCGTGTTGCTCTCCACCGGCGCCAACGGCATGCCGAAGGACGAGGCGCGCGGCAAGAAGCTGCTCGACCGCGCCTGCGCGGGCGGCGCGCGCTCCGCCTGCAACTGGCCCCACGGCGCGCCCGAGGAGCTCGCCGACGCGAGCCTGCCCGGCGACGCCCACTGGTGCCGGTACGCCACGCCGGTCGTGAAGAGCGGCACGGGCTGCAAGGCGGCGCCCGTCACGTGGCTCGCGGCCGGGCCGGGCGAGGGGTGCGCGCCCCGCGTCACCGTCGCCGCCGGCAACTGCTCCGTCGAATACCGGCTCGGAAAGTAGATCCTCCACCGTGCCGCGTCGCGGCACACCACCGAAAAGGGGCCCCCATGATCGCGCTGCTCGTCACCCTCGCCGCCTGCGACCCCGCCGCCAGCGCGGCGGCGCCGCCCGCCCCCGCGACCCCGGCCGCCGCGCCCGCGCCCGCCGCGGGCACGCTCGTCGGCACCGTCGAGGAGACGGTCGCCGCCGGCAGCTACACCTACACGCGCATCCGCACGCCGGACGGCGCCGAGGCCTGGGCGGCCGCGCCGGGCGCCGCGCCGGCGGTCGGCTCGACGGTCTCCGTGTCCACCGCGCTCCCGATGGCCAACTTCCACAGCGAGACGCTGAAGCGCGACTTCCCGACGGTGTACTTCGTCGAGGCGCTCGGGCCCGTCGCCGCCGCCGCCGCGGCGACGGACGGCGCCCCGCCCGCCTGGCACCCGAAGCTGGAGGGCGACGAGGAGTGCGGGCCCGTCACCGCGGAGGGGGCCACGGCCGCCGCCGCGCTGGATGCGCAGCCGGTCCTCGCCGCCACCACCCCGAAGGGCCCCGCGCTGGGCGATCGTACGGTCGCGCAGGTGTGGGCCGAGCGCGCGGCGATCGGCGGGCGCGAGGTCACCGTGAAGGGCCGGGTCACGAAGTTCACGGGCGGCGTGATGGGCTCCAACTGGCTGCACGTCACCGACGGGACCGGCGCCGAGGGCACCGACGACCTCACCGTCACCTCGGCGGACACGGCCGCGGTCGGCGACGAGGTCGAGCTCACCGGCGTGGTGGGGGTCGATCGCGACTTCGGCTACGGCTACCGCTACCCGGTGATCGTGACCGACGCGCGCGTGAAGGTCGTGAAGGCGGGCGGGACGTAGGCCGCGGCGGCCTCATCGAGGCACGGGACTTGCAGAAGACGCCTGCGAAGCGGGGTCCCAGATGCCGTCGACAGAGGTCCGGAGCAGCCAGCGCACCCCCTCGCCAGCATCCGCGCGTCGCGCCGGTCCCCGGATGCGGTTCCCGGGCGGCGAGGTCGCCGGCTGGCGCCTCACGGGCGTGGCGTCGGAGAGCAGCCTCAACATCGTCTTCGGCGCCGAGCACCCCGACACGCGCCAGCGCGTCGCGGTGCTGGTCCCCAACCCGGGCATCCTCGCGTACGCGGACGTGCCGGCGCTGTGGCTGGAGATGGCGCGGCGCCTCAAGCAGGACGCGCCCCCGAACGCCCCGCGGGTGCTCGAGACGGGCACCTGGAACGAGGTCCCGTACTGCGTCCAGGAGTGGGTGGACGGCGTGCCGGCCTCCGCGCTCCTCGGCGACGACGTCCCCGGCGCCCCGCTGGAGGTCCGCGAGGCCCTCGCCGTCGCGCTCGCCGCGGCCGAGATGCTCCACGCGCTGCACGGCCCCGTGGAGGCGCCCACGGGCATCTTCCACGGGACCCTCTCCACCGCCAAGATCGCCATCTCGTCCGAGGGGCGCGTGGTCGTCGTCGGCACGCCGCTGCCCCTCGGCCACGACTGGATCCGCCCTCACTACACCGACGTGGCGCGCGTCAGCTGGCTCGCGCCCGAGCAGGTCGGCGGCGACGCGGTCGACACCCGCGCGGACGTCTACACGTTGGCGCTCGTGACGCGCGCGTTGCTGACGGGCGAGAACCCCC
>JBMOQZ010000387.1:0-5069 GCA_049322475.1 Myxococcota bacterium
GGTTGAGCTGGTCGTGAAGCGGGCGCTCGCCGGGATCCCGCCCCCGTTCGGAGGGGGCGACGGGGCCGCCGGGCGGGGCCTCGGCGCGCACGAGGGCGGCGAGAAGGCGGAGGAGCCTCACGGCCGCACCGGGTGCGTAGCGTCGTCGGGCTCGATACGGCCCTGCTTGACGCAGATCGCAGGAAGAACGAGGGTCGAAGCAAGGCGCTCGGCCACGGTGTCTCCAGGTGGATGGGGATGTCGGTGTGGAGGCCCTGCCAGGCCGCCACGCCCGAGCGCCGCCTCCCTTGCCCGGCGTGTTGGATCACGGCCGGGCTTTACGTTGGGAGGTTGCTCGGGTTCGACATCACGAGCCTAGCCGTCGTCCCGCTGCGAAGCCCATCCCATCGACGTTCACGGCTCGTTCATGGAGGAGAGACGTGACTACCCTTCACCTATGCGCATCGTCATCGACGCCACGCAACACATCGCCCGGGCAGACTCCCACCTGTACGTTGGGAAGTGGGCCGACATGATCGCCCTCCTCGCGCTCGCCCGTGTGGATCCTGAACGCGGCGACCGCCCTGTCGCCCGCGAGGAGGTCCACCGGCTGATCCAGTGGGCCGCGACGTACCGGTCTCCGCTCGAGGTCGGCAAGGTCGTGGCGGCGGAGATCGACCGGGCCGTCAAGGAAGAGGGCGCATCGCCCCTTTCGTTCGAGCCGAAGGCGAAGACGAAGGCGTGGAGACTCGCCGTCTCGCCGGAGGAGATCGACTTCCTCTCCGATCGGGAGACGGTCCGCAGGTGGGTGGAGCACGAGCTGCCCGCCGAGATCCTCGACGAGCACCTGACGGCGATGCGCGAGCTCATCGAAGCCGCGATCGCGCTCCAGCACGGTGAGCCGACCCGCGCGCTCGAGCTTGCCTCGCGGTACCGAGGGTGGGCGGACGGGGCCGACCCGTGGAACCTGGGAGCGTGGGCCACGCTCCTCGTCGCACAGGCCGCCGAACGGTCCTCCGGCCGCAAGCTCGTCGCGGAGCTCAAGCGCGACTGGCCGTCGTGGCGTACCGACTCGGTCGGCCGGGCGGTCAGGGCCCGCCTCGCCGCCCTCTCGGCCTTCATGTACCGTTTCACGCCCGAGATGGAGGAGGAGGACCTCGTGCACCACGAGGGAATGCTCAAGGAGAGTGGGGACACCGGTACGCTGGCCACGCTCTGGAACGTGCACGGCATCCTCGCTCGCCGGGCTGGCCGGTCCGGTCAGGGGGCAGTCTACCACCTCCACGCGATCCCCATCTTCGGCATCCACGGGCACTTCGCGCAGTTGCAGGGCGCGGTCTTCAACCTGGCGCTCTGCTACCTCTGGCCGCTACCCCGCGACGCGAGGCCGCCGGACCTCGTCATGGAGCTCATCGACCTCGCCGTCCACGTCTGTGCGGCGTTCAACCTCGGCCGTGACTCAGCGCAGGCCGAGGTCACCGGCGCGCGCCTCGCCGACCGCCGCGGAGAGCATCAGCGTGCGGGTGCGTACCTCAAGGCAGCTGAGGCGATCCTCCGACATGTCGACAACACGTTCGACAAGGCCTGCTTCCATCGCGCTCGTGCGCATCACCGGCACGCGGTACAGCACTGTAGCGCTCAAGAGTGGGGCGAGGAACTCCGGTTGGCAGCTGAACTATTCCGCCAGGCGGGCGACCAAGAGGCCTGGCGAGACACACTCAACGAGGCGCAAGGCGCGTAGGGGGACACACCGATCGGTGTTGACACACAAACCACGAATAGGCACGATGACCCGGCAAAGATTGGAGAGGCCGTGTGCACTTGGCTCTTGCTTCTTTCTCTTCCGCTGGCGATCGTCGCGCTGTGCATGGTGGCATATGCCACCGTCTCACGAGCCGGGCGTCGGGCGCGTCGTGCGACACCTCGTCACCAGTGACGGGGTGTCTTTCTCATACCGGAACTACGAATCCCAAACTGCCGCAGATTTGCCCCTGCTGGTCCCGAACCGGAATGGCCCGAACGTAGGCAGGAACAGTGGTCCCGTCGCCATTCAGGTACTCAAGCACATAGATGCTGACCTTCCCCTCCCAGACCCGGCCAACGGAATGATCGATGATCGAGTGGTAGTCTGCGTGTATCGTGTCACGCACGTCCCCGAGCACCGTGGCCTTTCCAGCCGTGAGCTTGTGAAAGGCAGAGCTCGATTCGATGAGGCGTAGGTCCCGGCCCAGAAGACCCCACACCGCGTTCTGGTCGATGGACCCCTTGAGAGACTGAAACGTCTCAAGTCCAATCTCATCAACCTGGAGGGGGACTTTCTGAAGCCTCTTCACGGCGTGATCCTGGAGGATGCGAAGTCGTTTGTGCACATACTGCGAGAGTTGGCGAACCAGTCGATGCCTGGTACGGTCCACGCCGTAGTCTTCGAAGAAGATCTTCTCTAGGAGGAGTGCCACCCTCGGCTCCGCGGAGACGGTCGTGCTCACCACCCCGGGGAGCGATGGTGACTCCGCCGAGTCCAGCAGATGGGCTACTACGGGAGTGGGCATCACGGCCAGCAGGCCGAAGACGTCGGCCTGGTACTCTGCGATGTCGTACTCACCATGCAGGGGGTTGTAGAGGGCGTGCTGCGTCCGTCCCTCAAGCATGGGTGTGAGGTGGAGCACAAAGTGCCCCACCTCGTGCGCCACCAGGAAGACCCGCAACGCGTCAGGAAGATCTTCCCTTACTACGATACTGTGGCTCTCAGAGTCTTTGACCAGGGCCGACAACAGCGGGAACCTGGGGACGAGGTCCACCTTCAGGCCGAACGCTGATGCCAGATCTCTTGCGGAGCTCCACGTCAAGACACGTCGGTTGAATGACGGAAATTTCTTAGACGTGGCGGCGATCGCGGTGCTGATGTGGATCGCATTGAGCGACTCGAAATCCTTTGGGTAGTCCGAGGACGCCTGGCGCAGGTGCTCCAGCTGCTTGTCAATGTACTCTCGGGTCCTAGGATCCATCATTGCTCGCACGACGTCCACCTCGGGCACGGATCTTGGGCCGCCCTCCGCGGAAATCCTTCTTGGAAATCCGTAGAGTGTCAGGATGGTCCGCTCGTTGCGCACGGAGAGTTGGTGGAACGCCACGGCCTGGGCAGCAACCTGGACGTACAGGGACGACCCACGATGGAATCGCCTGAGTACCGCTGGAAGGCTCAGGTAGTCCACGATCTGAAGCGCGAAGGTCCCCGAAACGCCGACGAGGAGCAGGACGAGAAGCGACTGAACGATGAACATCCTAGTAGAGCCCCGCCAGCATGGCTGTGTTGACCACATGAGGAAGTGCGGCGGCTGCATAGACGGCCGTGCTTGCTGTCGCCACGATTCGCCGCTTCGTTTGGTACAGGTTGAATTTCACGAGCCCCCAGAGGAATGGGATCGTGTTGTTTTCGGCGACTGCCGCGCCCTCGGTCGCTGCTGCCTGTATCGCCAACCACCTCGTGCTCGTCAGGTACGTGACCACGTACAGCATGACGACCGGCCCCTCCTTGTCCTGGAACTCCGGGTCCAACTTCGGGAGAACACCCCAAAGCACGGTCGAGGATCCGAAGAGCACCCAAGATGCAGCTGACACGCTCAGATCGAGTGCGTGAATGGAGGACGCTCGTCGGTCACTTGCCGGAGGATGCGCCGGAACGGCGATACCTGGCGGATCATCACGACGCCTCCCACGAATTTCAGCAGGCCAACTCCGTGCGAGTTCGCGAAGCAGTACCTTCGATTGCACGCCACGGAGATGTCGCCTAAACATCCAAGAGAAAACCGTCGGCGCACAAGAAGCGGCGAGGAGCAGGAAATGTACCAGCGGCTTGGGCATTCGCGCGGTCTATCACAGTAGCCCACGCTTGCGCAACGGGTATGGCGAAGCGCGCCATCAAACCCAGCATTTTGTCGAGCTCGGGTTCACGTACGTGCGGCGCGTCCTGCCGACGGAGCGGTGGGCCCGACCTCCACCGACGTTTACCCTACTACTCATTGGCCAACCGCCCACTTCGGCCTCGTCGACCGGGAAGCGCGCCGGCATCCCCCGTGCGCCCGCCACGCGCCACCATGCCCATGAGGCACTCCCGCCTCGTCCCCACCCGGTCCGCCGAGTGGCGGACACGCAGGAGGCTCTCATGGGCCAGGCCCTCACCACGTTCATCAAGGTCAGGGACGCGCAGGGGCGCGTCATCGAGGAGAAGGAGGTCGCCACCTACGCCGGCGTCCTCGCGCAGGCGCACGAGGAGGGGCTCACGTCCATCGAGACGAAGCTCCTCCAGGTCCCCGGCCCCGACAACGGCTACGTCGCCATCGTCGAGGCGAAGGTCGTCACCGGGAAGGGCGCGTTCTCGGGCATCGGGGACGCGCACGAGGGGAACGTCGGGCGGAAGATCGCCCCGCACATCATCCGCATGGCGGAGACCCGCGCGAAGGTGCGCGCGCTCCGCGACGCGGTGAACATCGGGACGGTCAGCCTCGAGGAGCTCGGCAGCCTCCAGGACGACGCCGTGGACGTCGCCCCGGCGCCCGCCCCGGCCCCGACGCCGCGCCGGGACAACGTCCGCCCCCTCCCCGTCCGGCAGCCCGCGCCCCGCGAGCGTCCCCCGACGCCCGAAGCGCGTGGGACCGAGCGTCCGGTGTTTCCGCGTGGAAACACCCGCGAGCCCGAGGCCCGGGCCCCGGCCCGTCCGCAGCCCATGACCGAGAACCAGCGGCGGCTCCTCTACCGCATGCTCGCCGAGCAGGGGTTCGAGGGGGAGGCGGCGACGGACGCGCTCCTGCGCGCCGCCGAGGCCGAGGACCTGCGCCGGATCACGAAGGACGACGCGTCCGCGCTCATCGACGCGTGGAAGGGGCAGCAGGAGGCGGGCAATGCCTGACCTCCCGCCGTACCTCTCGGTCTCGCAGGTCACGACCTACCTCGGCTGCCCGCGCAAGTACCGCTTCCGCTACGTCGAGAAGCGGGAACCCGAAAAACGCTCGGCCGACCTCGCGCTCGGGAGCGCCGTCCACTCGGCGATCGAGTGGTGGGCGAACGAGCGCATGGCCGGGCGGTCGCCCGAG
>JBMOQZ010000388.1:0-1782 GCA_049322475.1 Myxococcota bacterium
GGCATCATGCTCTGCTTCGTCGTCCTCTTGCCGGGCGTCGGCAATTGGCTCGTGGCCGTGTGGGGCGCCGTCTTCGGCGACCTGATGTTGCAGGCCCGCAAGGGCGACACCGTCTGGACCGAGAAGCCGTAGGGGCCTGCCGGCGCGTTACCTCGCGCGGATGCCGAGCTTCCTTTGGCTTCTCGTCCTCGCGTGCTCGGAGTACGACCTCGCGACCAAGGGCGATGCTGTCGACTCGGGCGTCGCGACCGACTCGGGTCGACCGCGCCACCAGGACACCGATGACACCGCTGTCGATACCGGCGACGAGGGCAGCGGCCTGATCACCGAGGGCGACCCCACGTACTGCACGCCCTTCGACGACTTCTCCGGCTGGGCCTACACCGGCACCGGGAACTGGCACATCGAGGAGGGCTTGCTCACCGAGGGACGAAACGGCGGCTACCAGGGCTTCGCCTACGCGGCCGACCTCGGCGTCGCGAGCGAGTTCTACATCCAGGTCGACACGGCCTGGACGAACGACGCGAATGATCTCACGGGGCTGGCCTGGGGCATCGCCGGCGAGTCGGGCTGGAGCGCCCGCTGGGACGACCCCCAGGGCTACTACGGGCGCCACGACCCCATCGGCGGGATGGACGTGTCCCACTGCGATTCCGGCGGCTGCAGCGCCTACGCGAGCGACGACACCGCGCTCCTGTACTGGCCCGCCGACAAGAGCTTCGTCACGTGGAGCGTGCACGTGAACGGCGCCGACGTGGAGGTCACGGTCGACGGCAACGTCGTCCTGCGCGCCACCATCCCCGAGGTGGTCGGCACCGGTCCCGGCGTGGCCGGGGTGTACTCCAACGACAACGACGGCGGGGTCTGGTTCGACAACTTCTGCGTGTGGTCTAGGAGCCTGTACGGCATTGCGCGCTGATGCGCGCGCCGCGTGGTGGCTGGGGACGCTGGTCGGGCATCGAAGTTCTCGGCGTGGTTAACCGGCTTTCGCGGGGGCTGGACAGGGCCTGCATTCTGCGATCTACTTGGTTTCATGGCCAAGAAGTACCGCAGCCGTCCCGCCGACCAGCTCTTCCTCCTGCCGCCGTCCCTCCGCGACTGGCTCCCGGAGGGCCACCTCGCGAACTTCATCGTGGACATGGTGGAGGAGCTCGACATCTCGGCGATCGAGGAGGCCATCCAGGCGAAGGACCCGCGCGGGACCCGGCCCTACGACCCGCGGGTGATGGTCGCGCTCCTGGTCTACGCGTACGCGACGGGGGTGTTCTCCTCGCGCCGGATCGCGCGGGCCTGCGTCGAGAACGTCGCGTTCCGCGTCATCACCAGGGACCAGCTGCCGTTCTTCACCTCGATCGCGGAGTTCCGCCGGACCCATCTCGCGGCGTTGAGCGCCCTGTTCGTCGAGGTGTTGCGGCTCTGCCGGGAGGCGGGCCTGGTCAAGGGACGGGATGTCCACCTCGACGGGACCAAGATCCAGGCGAACGCCAGCAAGCACAAGGCGATGAGCTACGCCGGGATGAAGCAGGCGGAGGAACGGTTGTCGCGAGAGATCGAGGAGATCCTGGCCCGCGCCGAGCAGGCGGACGCCGAGGAGGATGCCCGCCTTGGTGCCGGCAAGGACGAGGACGACAAGGTCGATCCCGAGGTCAAGCGCCGCGAGAGCCGCCGGGAGTGGATCCGCCGGAAGCGGGCCGAGCTGGAGGCGGCGGCGAAGGAGGCACGCGCGGCGGAGTTGCGCGCGCAGGCCGCGGAACAGCGCCGCCGCGCCGAGGACGAGGCGAG
>JBMOQZ010000388.1:1792-5033 GCA_049322475.1 Myxococcota bacterium
CCGCCGGCGCACGAACGCCGCGAAGTCCGAGCAGCAGGCCGCGGCGCTCGACCCGGAGCCGCCGGCGCCGCCTCCCGCTGGCGCGATGCCGGAGCACTCCCCCGCCACCGAGCGGGACGGCACCCCCAAGCCCGAGGCGCAGCGCAACTTCACCGACGGCGACAGCCGGATCATGCTCGGGAAAAAGGGTGCCTACGAGCAGTGCTACAACGGCCAAGTCGTCGTCGACGAGGCGAGCCACGTCATCCTCGCCGAGGGGCTGTCCAACCAGGCCCCGGACGCGGAGTACGCGCCGGCGATGTTGGCCCGGGCCATCAGCAACCTCGGGCACGCGCCGGAGACCTTCACTGCCGACGCCGGCTACCTCTCCCAGGACAACGTCCGCGCCGCGCTGCACGCGGGCACGACGCCCTACTTCGCCGTGGACCGGGAGCGGCGAAGCTGGCCCCCTCCGGAGGTGGCGGGGGGGGCGCCACCGAGGCACGCAACGACGAGGGAGTGGATGAGCTGGATGCTCCGGACGGAGGACGGCCAGCACCGGATGCGGAAGAGAAAGAGCACCGTCGAGCTGGTCTTCGGGTGCATCAAGCAGGCGATGGGGTTCCGGCAGTTCCTCCTCCGCGGGCTGGCCAGGGTCCGGGCCGAGTGGTCCCTGGTGTGCCTCGCCTACAACGTGAGGAAGCTCCACCGCGCGGCGACGGCGTAGGCAGAGCGCTCTGCCCCGGCTACGTCGCCCCGTGCCGCCCCACCGCCCGCTCGATCTCAGCCAACGGGACGAATCCCGTACAGGCTCCTAGGGGATAGGCTCCGCCACGCGTGTTCTTGATCGCCGCGAAGCTCGCGCTGGCCGACGACTGGCCCGTGGTCTACGCGCCCGGGGGGATGCCCTTTCCGGGCGAGATCGCGGAGCTGCGCGTGCGCGCCGGCGCCCTCGGCGGGGCGAGCTTCCGCGTGAGCGCGGGCAGCCTCGCGGGCACCCCCAGCCGCGACCCGAGCGGCGAGACGGTGGTGCTCTGGCGCGCCCCCAGCGAGCCCGGCCCGGCGCGACTCGAGCTCACCGAGGGCGGGCGGGCCACGCTGGCGCTGCCGATCAGCGTGCGGTCACGACCTGCCCCCACGCTGGTGGCGGAGCCCGACAGCCCAGTGGTGCAGGCCGGGCAGCCCTTCGAGGTCTTGTTCACCGGGCCAAACCCGCCCGCGCCCTCGGAGGTGGAGATCGTCGTGTCCGAGGGCTTCGTGCGCGGCGTGGAGCGCGTGAACGAGGGGCTGCTCGTCCGGGTGAGCCCCGGGCCCGAGCGCATGGCGCGGATCGTGGCGGTGGGCGTGCTCGACCAGCGCCTCCCGGGGCTGGCCCCGTCCTGGGCGGCGGTCCGCCTCCGCGCGCGGCACGGCGGGACGGTGACGGCCGAGCCGGGCTCGCGCCTGCAAATCCGGGTGGGCAGCCGCAACTACGGCCCCTTCGTGGCGGATAGTTCAGGCGCCGCCACCGTGAGCTTCGACGCCTACCCGGGCGAGACCGCCTACGAGCTCGCCGTGGCCGACGACCTCGGCAACACCCAGCGCCTCGCCAACCCCATCCCCAGCGTGTCGCGACCCACGCTCGCGGCCATCCCCCGGCGAGGTGGGCTTTTCCTCGGCGCGTGGGACAGCCGGGGTCACGCCCTGGCCGAGGCCCCCGCGTGCCGTGCCGGCGCGCTCGTGCACGCGGCGGAGGGCATCGGCGGGGCGAGCTGGGCCTGGTCGGTGGTGCCGGCCCCGGGACTCAGCGACGTGGGCGTGAGCTGCAGCCTCGGAGAGGTGTCGGCCACGCTGCGCGTGCCGATGGACGCGCCCGTGCCCGCCGCGATCGGCTTGCGCGTGTACCCCGAGGTGCTGTCGACCGACTTCCCCCTGGCGGAGGTGCAGGTGACGCTCGCCGACGCGCTGGGCGAGCGCTTGTCCCCCGACGCGGTGAAGCTGAGCGCGGCCCGGGGGCGGCTCGACGCGCGCATCCTCTCCGACGCCATCCGCGCCGAGTACGATGGTCGCGACGCGGCGCCGCACGGTGGCGACGAGCTGCTCGCGTCGTGGGACCGGCCCCCGGGCTCGGGCGCGCCCCACCGGGTGGAGGTGTGTGGCAACGCGCAGGGCGCGGTGGTGGCCCGGGTCCTCGACTCGCGGGACCGCCCCCTGGCGGGGGTCCAGGTGGGCCTGTCGGCGGTGGGGCCCGAGGGCGCGGAGGCCGGCCTGGCCACGCCGCCGCCCACCGACGCGCGCGGCTTCGCGTCGGTGCAGCTGTCGCTGCCCACGGGGCAACGGGTGCGCGCGCGCAGCGGCCACGCGGAGGGCGAGGCGCTCGCGGGTCCCGGCGCCGCCGCCCGCGACTGCCTCGGCGCGGCCGCCCCGGGCGCCACCGACCTCGCGACGCGGCTGTCCGTGCCCATCCGCTCGGGGCGCGTGCGCCAGCTCTTCCTCGAGGCCGACCCACCCACGCTGGCCCTCGCGCCCGGCGCCAACGCCACCGTGCGCGTGCGCATGCTCGACGCGGCCGGCGCGCTGGTCACCGACGAGCCCGTGGTCGTCGAGGCGAGCGAGGGCGCGGTGTCGGCCACGGCCGTGCGTCCCGACGGGACCGTCGTCGCCACCTTCACCCCGGGGCCCGGGACGGGCGCCCGCGCGGTACGGCTGACCGCGACGGCAGGCGGTAGCTCGGTGGCCACCACGCTGGAGCTTGTCCCTCGCCCGGTGCGCGGCTCGGCCAGCGCGGGCGTGGGCTACCTCAGCAACCTCGGCGCGGTGGAGAGCCCCGTGGCCTGGCTCGCGGTGGAGCACCGCCTGCCCTTCCCGAGCCTCGCCTTGCGCGTGGGCGCGGGCATCTACGGGCTTTCTACCAGCGTGACCGACGAGGTCAGCGGGGCGTCTATCCCCGTCGACCTCAGCTTCTTCCCGGTCGACGTGGGCGTGGTGGTGGCCCAGCGCGACAGCCGGTGGAACCTCGGCGCCGGCATCTCCGTCGTCACCGTGCCCTACGCGCTCACCGCCGACTTCGGCGAGGGCGGTGAAGTCTCGGGGCCGGGCCTGGCCCCTCCGGGGGCGCGGCTGCACGGCGAGGCAGCCTACCGGCTCGGACAGGCCGAGGTCTACTTCGAGGCGGGCTACCTGCTCTTCACGGCGCCGGCGGGGGCCGTCACCCTGTCGGGCAACGCGGGCGGGCTGTTCGGCGCGGTCGGCTACCGGGTACTGTACTAGGATGCTGGCGGTC
>JBMOQZ010000389.1:0-46393 GCA_049322475.1 Myxococcota bacterium
CACGCGCCCGCCCACCCGCACGAACCCGGGCACCGCGGACCCGGACGTGGACTCGAACGTGAACGAACGTCGCGACACCGCCCCTGCTCGCACGCACCCCGGCGCCGCGCTGGTCAGGATCTCCTCCCCCGGACAATTTCTGGCGCACCCTTGCGATAGGCTGCTCGCATGGGCAGCATCCAGCTCCTCCTCGGCAAGACCCGCACCCGCCGCCGCCGCGCCGTCGCGCGCGACGCCCTCTCCGGCGACGACGTCGCGGGCCGGCCGAACTTCCTCTACCTGACGGACACGGTCCGGAAGAAGCGGCAGGTCGAGGCCGAGTACCTCGACTACCGCGGCGGGGCGGCCTTCCCCCCCGAGATCGAGACGCTGAGCGCGTGGATCGAGCGCCTCGCGCGCCGCCACGGGGACGGGCGAGCGCTGTGGACGCCCGGCGCGGCCGCGCTCGTGGCCGAGCGGCTGCTGGTCGCGCGCGGAGGCGCGTGGCCCTGGCTCTCCGCGCTGGGCGACGCCGCGCGCGTCGGCGCCGACCTCGCCTCGCTGCACGCCGCGTGGGACGAGGCCGATCGCCCGCGCCTCTCGGAGGGCGGACACGCGCGCGCGCCGGAGATCGAGGGGTTCCTCGCCGCGCTGGATGCCCGCCTCGCCGAGCACCCCGGCCGGATCACGCCCGGCGCGACCGTGCGCCACCTCGCCGAGCAGGTGGAGCGCCCGGGCGCGCCGCTGGTGCAGGAGCTCCGCCGGCGGCACGCCGTCGTGATCGACGACGTCCTCCACCCCTCCCCGCTCCGGCGTCGCCTCCTCGTGCGGCTCGCCCGCGCCTGGCGCACGCTCGGCGTCCACGTGGCCTTCTGCTTCGAGAGCGGGCGGGACCTCGGCGGCGCCGAGGCGGCGCGCTTCTTCGAGTACGGCGACGAGGACGGCGTCGCCTTCCCGCTGAAGCCCTTCGTGGCCACGCGCGCGTTCCGCCGGGACCTGTTCGCCGCGCTGGTCGCCGAGGGCGGCGAGGCCGACATCGTGGTGGCCGGGCGCGACGAGCTGCGTACGGTCGATCCGGGCGAGCCCCCCGGCGAGCCCGAGCCCGCCGACGTCTCCGACGCGCTCTACGGCGACGCCCCGGCCGAGGTCCCCGCGCCGGGCCTCCGGCTCCTCGCGCTCGCCGACCCCGACACCGAGGTCCGCGCCGTCGCCCACGCCGTGAAGGAGCGCCTGCTCGCCGGCGACGCGCCCGAGCGCCTCTGGGTGGCCTTCCCGGGGCTCCCCGCCTACGCGCCGCTCGTCCGCCGCCGCTTCGCGGAGCTGGGCATCCCGTTCGCGACCTCCGCCGGGCGCCCCGTCGTGCCCGTCCCCGCGGCGCAGCGCCTCGTCGACGCGGTCGCGCTCCCGTCCCGCGGGTGGCCCGTGCAGGAGCTCCTCGCGGTGCTCGGGAGCCGCGTCGGCGGAGGGCTCCCCGAGGGCCACGCGCTGCCGCTCGCCCGCGCGTGCCGCGAGGCCGGCCTCCGCTTCGGCGAGCCCGAGACGTGGGGGCCGCGCCTCGGCAACCCGCCGGCCCTGGTGTCCGCCGTCGCGGCGGCCGTGTCGGCGAGCGCCCCCCTCCGGGCCTTCGCCGCGCCGCTCGCGCCCGACGCCTGGCGCGCGGCCGTGTACGCGCTGGTCGACGCCTGGGGCCTCGTGCCCCGGTGCGAGGCGGTCGAGGACCCGGCGGCGCGCGCGGCGTCCCTCCAGGCCGTGGGCGCGGTGCTCGACGCCGCGGACGAGGTCGCGGCGGACGCGGCCATGGCCGAGCCGGGGCCCTGGGAGCCCGCCCGCCTCGCGCGGCTGTTGCGCGAGCGGGTCGAGGGGGCCTCGATCCGCACGCCCGGCTCGGACGCGGGCCGGGTGCAGGTCGTGGGCATGCTCGAGCTGCGCGGGATCCACCCCGCCTGGCTGTGGATCGGCGGGCTGGTGGCGGACGACTTCCCGCCGCGCGCGCCCGAGGACTACCTGCTGCCGCGACAGGCCCGCCGCGCCCTCGATCGCCGCGAGCCCGACGACGAGGCCCGCTACCTCTTCGCCTCCGCCCTCCGCAACGCGGTCGGCGACGGCCACACCCTGACGTTGTCCTGGCCCCTCGCCCGGGACGGCACGCCGGCCGCCGTGTCTCCCATCGTCGAGGACCTGCTCCAGGCGCGGGTGGGCGACACGCGGCTCGCGGACCGCGTCGAGCGCCCGCGCGAGGTCGCCGGCGGGCCGATGGGGCCCGCCGAGCTCGACGCCTGGGTCGGCGAGGGCGAGGCCGCGGAGCGCGACGTCGGCGCGTGGTCCACGCTGGACGGCGAGGCCTTCCGAAAGGCCCGCGCCGACGAGATTGCCGCGCGCCGCGCGCCCGACTTCGGGCCCTGGGACGGGGTGCTCGCCCGGCCGCCGAACCTCCCCCCCACCCTGTCGGTGACGGCGCTCGAGTCCTACCTCGGGTGCCCCGCCCGGTACCTGTTCGCGCGCGCGCTGGGCATGGAGCCGGAGGTCCCCTTCGATCCCGACCTCGACGCCGCCACCCGCGGCACGCTCCTGCACGAGGTGCTGCGGGTCGCGCTCGACCAGCTCGCCGACGAAGGCGTCCGCACGCTCGCCGGCCGCCACGCCGATCGCCCCCGCATCGCCCGGACGCTCGCGGCCTGCGCGCGTGCCGCCTTCGATCGCGAGCCCGCCCTCGCCGCCCTCCCGCCGGCGCTCGCGGCCCACCACCGCGCGCGCTGGCTCGCCGGGCTCGAGGACGAGGCGCCGCGTGGGCTCCTCGCCGCGTGGCTCGACGCCGAGCTCGACTCGCCCGCCCCCACGGCGCTGCACGCCCGCGAGTGGGACCTCGGCGAGCTCTTCGTCGGTCCCCTCGTGCTGCGCGGGCGCGCGGACCGCGTCGACCTCGTGGGGGACGACGGCGTGCTCGTCCTCGACTACAAGACGGGTCGGGCGCCCGACGGTCGGCTCGTGAAGGCCGGCCTCCGTGTGCAGGGCTTCGTCTACACCGAGGCCGCCCGCCGCGGCCTCGACCGCGCGCAGGCGGCCGCCGCGTACGTCGAGCTGCGCAAGGCCGACCAGATCGCGCGCGCGGGCTGGGTCGGCGACGCGCCCCTGCTCGACGGGCTCGGCGCCCCGCCGAAGCGCCGCGTCGCGCTCGACGACGACGCCCGCGCGCGCCTGAACGCCCACCTCGCGGCCGCGGGCGAGCGCCTCCGGGCCGGCGTCCACCACACCACGCTGGCCGACCCGTCCGACGCCGGCTGCGACTGGTGCGACTTCCGCCGCGCATGCCGGCTCGATCCCGCGCGCAACGCGGAGATCGCTTCCGCGGGCGACACCCGCTGGCAGGCGCCGCTCTCGGAGGCCGAATGATCGCCGTCCGCTGGGAGGCCGGCCGCCTCCGGCTCCACTTCGACAAGCTCTCGGACGAGCAGGCCGGGGCGCTCGACACCGACCGCGAGATCGCGGTGAGCGCCGGCGCCGGCGCCGGGAAGACCTCCACGCTGGCCGCCCGCTTCGTGACGCTGCTCCAGCGCCTCCTCGACCAGCAGCGGGAGGCGAGGCCGGACGTCCGCGCCGCCCTCGTCCTCACGTTCACCGAGAAGGCCGCGCAGGAGATGCGCGAGCGCTGCTACGCGTACACCGCGGGCGTCGCGAGGGCACTGCGCACCTCCGGCGACGCGCTCCGCGCCGAGGGCATGCCCGACGCGGAGCTGGGCCGGCTCCGCGCGGGGTGGGACTGGCTGCGCGACCACTTCTCCGGCGCCGCCATCTCGACATTCCACGCGTTCTGCGCGCGTGTCCTCCGCGAGTTCCCCGCCGAGACACACACCCCGCCCGGCTTCGAGGTGCTGGAGGAGTCCGAGGCGGAGGCGCTCGTCGAGGAGGCCGCCGCCGCCGAGGTCGACGCGCGGGTGGCCGCCGAGGGGCCCGCCGTCGCGCTGCTGCTCGAGACGTTCGGGGGCCGGCGCGCGCTCGTCGAGCGGGTCGCGCAGCTCGTGCGCGCGCGCGGCGAGGTCGCGCCCACGCTGCGCGCCCATGCCGAGGGGCGCGTGGGCGAGGCCGACCTGCTCGCGCTCGCGCCGCTCTCGCCGGGCGAGGCGCGCGCCTTCCTCGAAGACGCGTGGATCCCGTTCGCCGACCGCCTGCTGGCGCTGTGCGTGGACGTGTCCACGCCCTGCCTCGAGGCCGTCGCCGAGGCGCGGCTCGGCCTCGACCCCTTCCCCGACGACGCGCTCGCGATCTACGAGCGCTACGGGGCCGCGCTCGCCGCGCTCCAGAAGTCCGACGGCGACCTCCGCGACCTCTCCCACCACACGTCGACCGGAAGCAAGGCGCAGTGGGGCCCGCGCCACAAGCCGAGCCGCGACCCGCTCGCCGCCCTGCAGGCGGAGATCGACCCCTGGGCCGACCGCCTCGCCCACCTCGGGCGCCTGCCCAACCGCCACGATCGAACGCTGATCGCCGTGCTGCGCGCCCTCGGCGACGTCGCGCTCGCCGCGATCGCCCGTCACGGCGCGCTCTTGCGCGACGCGCGCGCGCTCGACTTCGCCGAGCTCCAGGATCGCGTGCGGGTCGCGTTCTCGGAGCCGGACGGCGCCATCGCCCGCGCGCTGCGCGAGCGGCACCGTTGGGTGATGGTCGACGAGTTCCAGGACACCGACGGGCTCCAGTGGTCGATCGTGCAGGCGCTCACCCGCCCCGGCGGCGACCGCCTGTTCCTCGTCGGCGACGTGAAGCAGGCGATCTACGGCTTCCGCGGCGGCGACGTCACCGTGTTCAACGGCGCGCTCGCGACGGTCCCCCGCCCCGTCACGCTGAGCACCAACTACCGGAGCCGGCCCGAGCTCATCGACTGGTTCAACGGCGTGTTCCTCGACGTGCTCGGCCCGCCGCGGCCCGGACGCCCGGCGTGGGAGGCCCCGTTCGCGCCGCTGTCCGCGGGGCGCACCGACACGGGCGCCAGCGTACGCGTGGCCACCCACGGCCAGCGGGACGGCGCCGGGGTGGAGGCCGCCTTCATCGGCGAGCTCCTCGCCAACGAGGTGCTGCCCGAGCGCGGCGCGTACGCCGGGCTCGGCCTTTCGGACGTCGCGAAGCACCCCACGCCGCCGGTCGCCGTCCTCCTCCGGCGCCGCACCCACCTCCAGGTCTACGAGGCCGCCCTCCGCGAGCGCGGGATCGCCTACGTCGTCGTCGGCGGCGTCGGCTTCTGGAACCGGCCCGAGGTGGTCGACGTCGCCAACGCGCTCCACGCGCTCGCGCGGCGGGACGCCATCTCGATGCTGGGCGTGTTGCGCTCGCCGCTGCTCGGGCTGACGGACCAGCAGGTCGTCGACCTCGGCCGCGCCGGGCTCCTCGCCGACTTCGGCGCACGGCCCCTCCCCGACGCCTTGCCCGACGCCCCTCGCCTCCGCGAGGCCCACGCGGTGTGGAGCCGGCTCCGCGAGCTGCGCGATCACCGCTCGCTGACGGAGCTCGTGCACGCGCTGTTGCTCGAGACCCGACAGGCCTGGGTGCAGGCCCGCCTCGCCCCCGGCGGCCGCGGCGCCGCCAACCTCGCGCGCCTGCTCGAGATGGCCGACGCGCACGAGGCCGCGGGCGGAACCCTCGACGCGTTCGCGGCCCGCCTGCTCCGGCGGGTCGAGGACGACGCGCGCGACGCCGAGGCGGCGCTCCCCGTCACCGACGCCCGCGTGGCGATCCTCACGGTGCACGCCAGCAAGGGGCTCGAGTACCCCGTGGTGATCGTGCCCGACCTCGGCGCGCCCCTCGCGCGGGGCGCGGGGCCGGGCCTGCTGCGCGCGCGCCTCGGCGACGGGTGGGCCCTCGCGTGCGACGTCCCCGACCGGTTCGCCGACGTGGCGACGACCGCCACGCCCGGCTTCGCGCGGGCCCTCCGCGCCCACGCCCGGGAGCGCGAGGCCGCGGAGGGGCGCCGGCTCTTCTACGTGGCGTGCACCCGCGCGCGGGACCACCTCGTGCTCGTCGGCCGCAAGGGCGCCGCGGACAATGCCGCGACGTGGAGCGACCTGCTCGCCGCCCACCTGGCGACACGCGCCGGCACCCCCGCCTACGAGGCGCTCGACGACCTCGACGCGTGGACCCCCACGGTCACGCCCCCCGCGCCGCCGCCCCCCACGCCGCCGCCGCCGCCGGACGCCGCGCGACGGCTCGCCCCCATCGTCGCGGAGGCGCGCCTCGACCTCGCGCCCTCGAGCCTCGCGTTGTTCGCCCGCGACCGGGAGGCCTGGGCGCTCCGCCACGTCTTCGGCATGCCCGCCCTCGCCGCCCGGCCGGCGCGCGCGGAGGCCGACCTCGCCCGGCGCGCGGCGGGGGTGAGGGGCGACGTCCTGCACGGCCTGCTCGAGGACGACGCGGTCGAGGACGAGGCCCACGCCCACGCGCGCTGGCGCGCGGCCGCCGCCGAGGCGGGGCTCTCGGCCTCGCTCGCGGACGCCGGCTGGGCGGAGCTTCGCGCGCACCTCGACGCGCTGCGCGAGAGCGAGGACGCCGCCGCGGTGCTCGCCGCGCGGGGCTATGCCGAGCTGCCCGTGCGCCTGCGCCACGGGCCCGTGACGCTGCACGGCCGCATCGACCGCCTGTGCCGCGATCCACGCGACGGCGCCTGGATGGTCGTGGACTACAAGTCCGTCCGTGCCGAACACGACGCCACGCTCGACGAGTACCGCCCGCAGCTGCTCGCCTACGCGATCGCCGCCTCGCGCGTGCTGCGCGCGCGGGGCTTGCCCGAGGTGGCGCGGGGCGCGCTGCTGTTCACCCGGACGGGGCGCCTCGCGCGCCTCCCCGACTGGACGGAGGCCGACGTGACGGGCTTCCACGCCACGCTCGACGAGGTGGCGGCCACGCTGAGGGGGGCGCTGGGGGGGGCCTGACCGGGGAAGGACCTACTCCTCTTCGTCCTCGTCGCCTTCCTCTTCCTCCTCGTCCTCGTCCCAGTCGTCGTCTTCCCAGTCCTCGTCGTCCTCGTCCTCGTCGAGGGCCTCCTCGTCCTCCCAGTCCTCGTCCTCGTCGTCGAACTCGTCCTCGGCCGGAGGGGCGTCGCCGCCGACCTCGTCCTTCGGGAGCATCCAGGTGGGCACGAGCGGGGTGTCCGCGGTCTCCGGCAGCAAGATCGCCTCCTCGAGGACGCCGATTAACCCGCGGCCGCCGCGAGGTGGCCGAGGAAGTGGCAGGCGCGGGCGAAGGCGAGCTCGGCGGCGTCGGGGCTCCAGTGGGGGCCCCCCCGGTTCATGAACGCATGCCCGCACCCCGGGTAGCGGAGCACCTGCGCGGCGCGGGGCGCGACCGCGAGGCGCTGCTCGAGCTGGTCGACGTGCTCGGGCGGCGCGACGGGATCGGCGTCGCCGAAGTGACACTGCAGGGGGCACGACAACCCGGGCAGCAGATCGAGGGGCTGCGCGGGCTTCTGCGGCGTGATGGTCGGGTACACGATGCGCCCGTAGAACTCGACCGCGCCGGCGAGCCCGGGCAGCGCGCACGCCGCCATCCGCGCGTAGAGGCCGCCCATGCAGAACCCCATCACGAAGCGCGGGCGCGTCGCGTCGAGCCGATCGCGCGCCGTCGCCACGTCGGCGAGCGCCGGGTAGTCGGCGAGGCCCGCCACCGCCTCGCGGATCTGCTCGGGCGAGCCGAGCGGCGGCCGCCCCGTGCGCCACCACAGATCGGGCATCGCGACGTCGAAGCCCGCGTCGGCGAGCCGGCCGGCCCACGCGCGGAGGTCGTCGTTCACGCCCCACACCTCGGAGACCAGCACGACGCCGCCGCGCGGGTGGGTCGCCGGGACGATCTCGACGGGCGCCTTCACAGGGCCAGCCGCTTGTAGACGTGGACGAGCCGCGCGGGGAGCGACTCGACGCGGTCGATCACGGTGTAGGCCACCTCGCCGTACATGCGCGCGAGGTACGACGGCCCGCTCGGGTCGACCGTGATGCAGAAGGGGTGGACGCCCGCCTTGCGGGCCTCGCGCAGCGCCACCTTCGTGTCCTCCTGCGCGTAACGGTCGAAGTAGTGGTCGCAGCCGCAGTCGAGCGGTTTTCCGTCGGAGAGCAGGATGAGGAGGCGCGCGCGCGCCGGCCAGGCGGTGAGCTTGGCCGTGGCGTGCCGGATCGCGGCGCCGTCGCGGTTCTCCATCTTGAAGCCGATGCGCCCGATGCGCTCGCGGGCGTGGTGGTCCCAGGGCTCGGCGAACTCCTTCGCGACGTAGAACGCGACGTGGTCGCGGCCGTAGCCGGAGAAGCCCCACACCGCGAAGGGATCGCCGAGCGCGTGCAGCGCCTCCGCGGCCACGACGAGCGCCTCCTTCTCCACCTCGATGATTCGGCGGCCGCCGGCCTCCGCGGCCTCGTTCGTGCTCGACGACATGTCGAGGAGGAAGGCGACGGCGACGTCGCGGCGCTCGCGGTGCTCGCGGACGTAGACGCGGTCGAGGCGCTCGCCGCCCGCGCGCGCGTTGACCTCGGACTCCACGACGCGGTCGATGTCGAGGTCCTCGCCGTCGGGCAGGTTGCGCACGCGCACGAGCCCCTGCGGGCGCAGCGCCTCGAAGCGGCGCCGGAGCGCCTCGACGTGGTGGCGTTCGCGCGACATCACCTCGTCCACGAACGCGCGGCTCCCCTCCTTGAGGCGCTGCTCGCGGACGGTGACCCAGCGCGGCTTGTAGTCGTCGATCGTCGCGTCCCACTCGCGGTAGGTGAACGCGCGGACGCCCGGCTGGGCGTCGGGGTCCTGGGGGACGCCCTGCGCCGCGCGCATCTCGCGCTCCTCGGCGCGAGCGGGATCGACCAGCGCGCCGCCCGGCGCGAGGTTCCGGTCGATGAAGCCCTCCATCTGCTCGAAGCGCGTGCCGTCCTCCCCGCGCCGCTCGGCCTCCCGCACGGCGCGACGCGCCGCGCCGGGGTCGAGGTGCTCGCCGGACTCCTCCATCTGCTTGACGAGCTTCTGCGCTTCTCGCTCGATGCGCCGCTCGTCCGCGCCGGCCTCCTCCGGGGCGATGCGCGGCGTGAGCGGGGGCGGCTCGAACGAGCCCTCGCCGTCGCCCTCTCCGCGCGCGCCCGCGCGCCGCTTCCCGTCGGGATCGGGCTTGGGCGGCGTGCCCTCCTCCGCGCGCAACATCAGCGCCTCGACGCGCCCGAAGCCCGCCTGCACCACCCGGGCGACCCCGTGGACGTCCAGCGCCTCCACGCCCGCGAGCGCGTCGAGGAGCGGCGACGCGGCCGCCGCCTCGGTCGCGGAGAGATCGAGGTCCGGAAGCCCCCACGCCCGCCGCGCGAGCGCCTCCACCACGCGCATCGCCGGGGCGGTCGGCTCGGTCCGCGCGCCGCGCAGCTCCGCGCCGAGCCGGTCGAGGTCGCGGGCGACCCCCGGGTACGCGGCCCGGATGCGCTTCTCCACCCGCGCGTCCTCGAGCACCTGGAACAGGTCCCGCGCGAGCGAGCGGTTCGAGAAGCCGCGGAAGAAGCGCTCGAGGTCGGCCTCGCCGTCGCGAGGCTCGGGCCAGTCGCCGGCGAGGTGGTCGATGCGCAGGTCGAACGTGCCGAACTCGAGGTAGCCGGCGGAGAGCGCCGTCTGGACGCGGTACACGAGGAAGTCCCGGTCGTCGCCGAAGCGGTCGACCACCTCGGGGAGGTAGACGTGGTGCCCGTCGGAGAACGCCTTCCCCTGCCCCGGCCGCACCTGCACGTCCTCGCCGCAGTGCGCACGGGCGTAGAGCGAGAGCGTGCGCTGGATCTCGGCGAGCGCGACACCCTTGCGGAGCTCGCGCGCCGCCTGCTGCGAGACGTCGGACTCGCGCCGGAGGAAGCTCTCGGCCTTCTGGGAGCTGCCCGCGTGCAGCGCGAGGCCCTTCGCGACGAACGAGCGCAGCGCGCCGTCGTCCATCTCGCCGAGGAGCTCGGGGAGGGTCCGGCACACGAGCGGAAGGGCGGAGGGCCGCACCGCGAGCACCTCGTGGAGCGACCGGAAGTAGGCGACGCGCCGCTCGGGGCGGACGCGGGCGAGCTGGTCCGGGACGGAGAGCGCGACGACGCGGGCGAGGTCGCCGTCGTGCTTCGCGACGTCGACCACGAGCTTCGTGTAGGCCTCGGCCTCGCGCGCGCCGATCCCGGCCTCGATCGCGCCCCGGTAGCGCATCCACGCGCGCAGGGCGCCGCCGTCCGTGCGCGCGAGGACGAGCGCGGGCCCGGCCTGCTGCAGCTTCGCGTCGAGCTGCGTGGCGAGGGCGTCGAGGCGCCGCCGAAAGGTCGGCACTAGAAGAAGTCCGCCGCGATCTCCTCGATGGTGCGCTGCAGATCGCGATCGTCGGTGAGGGTGCGCGTGAAGGCCGCGCGGCACGCGGCGCGCGGGTCGGCCCCCTGGGCCAACAGCTTCGCGCAGTACACGAGGAGACGCGTGGACACGCCCTCCTCGAGGCCACGGTCGGTGAGGTTGCGGACCTTCTCGCCCAGCTTCACGAGCGCGCCGGCGCGGGCGGCGTCGAGCCCGGCCTCGCGCTGGAGGATCTCCCGCTCGACCTCGGGCGCCGGGTAGCGGAAGTCGATGCTGACGAAGCGCTGCCGCGTCGACGGCTTGAGCTCCTTGAGCACCGACTGGTACCCGGGGTTGTAGCTGACCACCATCATGAACTCGGGGGGCGCGCGCAACACGGTGGCGAGCCGGTCGACCGGGAGGATGCGACGGTCGTCGGTGAGCGGGTGGATGACGACGAGCGTGTCCTTGCGCGCCTCGACCACCTCGTCGAGGTAGACGATGGCGCCGTGCCGCACGCCGGCGGTGAGCGGCCCGTCCACCCACACGGTGTCGTCCCCGTGGAGCAGGAAGCGCCCGAGCAGGTCGGAGGCGGACAGGTCCTCGTGGCAGGCCACCGTGACGAGCGGCCGGCCGAGGCGGTGCGCCACGTGCGCGACGAAGCGGGTCTTCCCGCAGCCCGTCGGACCCTTCAGCAGCACCGGGAGCCGGGCCCGCCACGCCTGCTCGAAGAGCGTCACCTCGTCCGCCGCGGGGAGATAGAAGGGGGCCTCGGGGATCAGGTAGTCTTCGACGGGAGGGGTGAGCTGGCGCACCCCCGGAAGCTAAACGACCCCCGCCACGCTGGCCACGACGGGAGGCTGCATGCGGCATCGGAGGCTCAACGAGATCATCGCGGCGGGCCACTCCGGCGCGTCCGCGATGCTCTCGCCGCTGGCCCTGCGTGCCGCCATGCCCATGGGGATCCCTCAGCAGTCCGCGCAGGCCGCCGCGTGCACGCGCAAGGCGACGATCGGACAGATCACGGACGGCGGCGGGCGACCGCTCGCCCTGCCCTCGCTCGCACGGTACTTCGACGGCCTCGACCTGAAGAAGGCGTTCCTCTACGCGCCCCAGGCGGGGATGCCCGAATTGCGCGCGGCGTGGGCGCGGCACCTCGGAGACGTCGGCGCGCCCCACTCGATCCCGGTGGTCACCGCCGGGATGACCCACGGGCTCTCGCTCTGCGCCGAGCTGTTCACGTCTCCCGACGTCCCCCTCGTGCTCGCCGAGCCGTACTGGGACAACTACGACGTGATCTTCACGATGCGCACGGGGGCGCCCACCCTCGCGTACCCGTACTTCGACGCCGATCGGCGCTTCAACGTCCGCGGGCTCGCCGACGTGCTCGCCGGCCTGCGCGGCCCGGCCACGGTCCTGCTCAACTTCCCCTCCAACCCGACGGGCTACTCGCCCTACCCGGACGAGGTCGAGACGCTCGTCCGGCTGCTCGCCGACCACCCGCACCCGCTCGCCGTCGTCTGCGACGACGCATACGCCGGGCTCTTCTTCGACCCCGAGCTCTACGGGCGGAGCCTGTTCGCCGAGCTCGCCGCGCGGCTCGATCCCGGGAAGGCGGTCGTCGCCAAGGTCGACGGCGCCACGAAGGAGCTCGTGTTCTTCGGCGGGCGCGTCGGCTTCGTCACGTTCTCGGTGGGCGGCGAGGCGGGCGAGGCCCTCGTCGAGAAGACGGCGGTGCTGCTCCGGGGCACGATCTCCAGCGTGTCGGCGCCGGTCCAGGCGGCGGTGCTGGGGGCGCTCGGCTCGCCGACGCTCGCGGAGGAGCAGGCCGCGGTCGTCCGCGTGCTCGCGCGGCGCTGGAAGGCGCTCAAGGACGCGCTCGCCGAGGCGGGGGTCGACGCGTACCCGTTCAACAGCGGGTGCTTCGCGCTCGTGCCGCTCGCCGCGGGGCAGGACGCCGACGAGGTCCGCCTGCGCCTCATCCGCGAGCAGTCGCTCGGCGTGATCGCCGTGCCGGCCGCCAACGCGCTGCGCGTCGCCTTCTGTTCGGTCGAGGAGGCCGACGTGCCCGACCTCGTGGCGCGCCTGGTGAAGGGCATCCGGTGATCCTCGCGGCGGCCGTCGCCTGCCTCGACCGCGTGCTGGAAGGGCCGCTCGTGCTGGCCACCGGCCTCGGCGACGCGCGAAGCCTCTCCCCCGACGGGACCGGCGGCATGTACGTCGCCACGGGCGAAGGGCTCGTGCGGGTGGGCGGCGAGGGCGAGATCGCGCGGATCGCCGACGGCGCGAAGGTCGCGGTGACGACGCACCCCGGGCGCCTCTACCTGCTCGA
The DNA here is from genome assembly GCA_049322475.1 of Myxococcota bacterium. GTDB lineage: Bacteria > Myxococcota_A > UBA796 > UBA796 > SXON01 > JBMOQZ01. The sequence goes on from JBMOQZ010000389.1 coordinate 12,596, forward strand.
GGCCGGGCGCGTGCGATGGGAGGGCGGCGAGGCCGACGCCGCCGGCGTCGTCGACGTGCTCGCGGGCTGGGACGGCGAGCTGCTCCTGCTCGGCCCCCACGCGCTCGAGGTCCTCGACCCCGCCACCGGCGCCCGCGCGACCCGGTGGAAGGTCGACGGACGCGCGCGGGCCGTCGCGCTGGGACCCCCCGGTCAGGTCCTCGTGGTGACCGACGATGCCTTGTGGAGCGTCGGCCCCGTCGGTGCGGACAGGCTCGCGGAGGGCCTCGGCGATCCCCGCGGCGCCGCCACCGACACGCGGGGGCGGGTGTGGGTCGTCGACGGCGAGGTCCTGTACCGGGTCGACGCGGGCCCGCGCGTGGAGGTCGCCCGTTGGCTCGGCGACGTGCGGGACGTGCACGTCGGCACCGGCGGGCTCCTGCTCGCGGAGAACCTCTACCTCGTGACGGGCGACGGTACGCTCTCGTACCTGCAGCCGCCGTAGGAGGGCGCCGGCGTCGGGTTAGGAAGGCGGGCATGGAGCGACTTCCCGCCGATCTGCTGGGCGCGATCGAGGAACTGCGCCGCGCGCGCAACGCGGTGATCCTCGCGCACTACTACCAGGAGCCCGACATCCAGGACGTCGCCGACCACATCGGCGACTCGCTGCAGCTCGCCAGGGCGGCGCAGAAGACCGACGCCGACGTGATCCTGTTCTGCGGCGTGCACTTCATGGCCGAGACGGCCAAGATCCTCAACCCGGAGCGCGTCGTGCTGCTCCCGGACCTCGCCGCCGGCTGCTCGCTCGCGTCGGGCTGCCCCGCGCCGCTCCTGCGGCGCTGGAAGGCGAAGCACCCCGATCACAAGGTCGTGAGCTACATCAACTGCTCCGCCGCGGTGAAGGCCGAGAGCGACATCATCTGCACCTCGTCGAACGCCGAGCGCGTGGTGAAGAGCTTCCCGACCGATCAGCCGCTGCTCTTCGCGCCGGACCGCAACCTCGGCGCGTGGCTCGTGAAGCGCACCGGCCGCGCGATGGACCTGTGGCCGTCGACCTGCATCGTCCACGAGACGTTCAACGAGCGGAAGCTGATCGAGCTCGTCTCGCGCCACCCCGGCGCGCACGTCGTCGCCCACCCCGAGTGCGAGCCCACGCTGCTCGAGCACGCGCGCTTCGTGGGGAGCACGTCCGCGTTGCTGGACTACGTCGCGAAGACCGACGCCCCCGCGTTCATCGTCGCGACCGAGAGCGGCATCCTCCACCAGATGAAGAAGGCGGCGCCGGGCAAGGAGCTCATCCCGCTCCCGGGCATGCAGGAGAACTGCTCCTGCCACGAGTGCCCCTACATGCGGCTCAACACGCTGGAGAAGATGTACGTGGCGCTGCGCGACCTGCAGCCGCGCATCGAGCTGGACGAGGACCTGCGCGAGCGGGCGAAGGTGCCGCTCGAGCGGATGATGGCGCTGGGGTAGGCGACGCCTGCGGCGTCGCCTACGGCTTCGGGCTTCGGGCTTCGGGCTTCGGGTCAAGCACGGTCGGCGGCTGGCGCCGCCGACGGACGGCGAAGAACAGGGGGGCGAGGGCGAGCCACGCACCCCCGGTGGCGCCCGCGTCGCACGCGCAGCCCGCGACCTCGTCCATCCGGACGCGGTTGCCGGGCAGGGGGGCGCGCGAGCCGTCGTCGGTGTCCTCGACGTCGCCGGGGCCGGTGTCGTCGCCGGCGCCGCCGGTGTCGACCGGCACGTCGGTGTCGCCGCCCGTGTCGTCGCCGCCGCCCGAGTCCGGAGTGAGCGCGATGGAGCACCACTTCTGCGAGGCCTCGAGCGTGGCGTCGCAGGAGCCGTCGACGTAGCCGGGGTAGCTCGCCCACACGCGGTAGGTCCCGTACGGGAGGTCGTCGAAGGTGTAGTAGCCCTCGGCGTCGACGGTGTCGGTGTAGCTGGTGCCCTCGATCCACACGCTGGCGCCGACGAGGCGGGCGCCGTTGTAGATGTCGCCGTCGGCGACGACCCCGATGATCTGCCCGTCGACCACGCCGCCGGAGCCGGTCACGAGAGACATGTAGTAGTCCCAGTCCCAGCCGCTGCCCGGGTCGGTGTGCGTGGCCCCGGGGACCTCGCTGTGGGCGATGATGTGGGAACGGTCGAGCGAGATCGTCTGCCGCGCCGAGAACTCCGCCACGAGCGCCGCGGACTCCGCGTACATCGCGTCGGTGTACCAGGTGTCGGGCTCGTCCACCCAGCCCTCGTGCTCGATGCCGATGCTGGCGAGGTTGTAGTCCCAGTTGCCCGCGTGCCAGGCCACGTCCTCCTCGTGCACCATCTGGGTCGTGTGTCCGTCGCTCGACCGCACCACGTAGTGCGCGCTCACGCTGGCGCTCGAGTTCTGGAACCAGGAGATGCAGCCGGAGTAGCTCCCCTGCACGGTGTGGATGATGACGTAGTCGATGTCGCCCGCGCCGCGCGAGTAGTTGCTGTAGTTGGCGCTGCTCGCGGCGGTCCAGGCGTCGGCCTCGGAGGAGTCCGCGCTCGAAGGCGGCGGCTGCGCGAGGTCCTCGACCATGCCGGAGAAGTCGAAGTCGACGGGCTCGATGGCGACGAGGCCCCAGCGGGTGTCCGTCGCGGCGCCTTCGTAGGCCGTCTGGAAGATGTACCGGGCGTAGAGATCCTGGTGGAACGGCTCCTCGCGGCCGGAGAAGGCACGCACCGCGTCCCACCACGCGGGCAGGTCCTTCGCGCCGGGGAGCGTGCCGCCGTTGGAGAGGCGCGCCTGGTCCGCGAGGATCGCGGCGGCGCCGCGCCCGGACGGGCGCCAGTCCGTGCCGACCACGTTCGGGTCGAGCTCGAGCAGCGCCGCCGCGTGCTCCAGCGACGGATCGAGGTCGCCCTCGCGCAGGTCGAACATCCCCCATCCGCCCCACGCCGAGATCGCGTCGGGATCGAAGCGCGAGGCCTCCCACGCGAGCGCCTTGAGGATCGGCTCGGGGACGTCGAACTCGTCCGCGGCCGCGTCGAACGCCGCCTCGAGCGCATTGGGGGAGACGGTGGCGGGCGCGGGCGCGTGCGGAGCGGCGAGAACCGGAGGGAGGAGCAGGAACATGGCTGGGTCCTCGGGGGCGCGGCAATGTAGCACGCCGGGCGCAGTCCCCGTCGGTTAAGCCGCACGGCCTCGCGGAAGGAACATGCCCCACTCGCTCGCCGACCTCCTCCCCCCCACGGACGCCTTCGCCCGCCGCCACATCGGCCCCCAGGGCGCCGCCCGCGACGCGATGCTCGCCACCCTCGGCGCCTCCTCCCTCGACGCCCTGATCGACCGCACGGTGCCGGCCTCCATCCGCACGTCACGCCCGCTCGATCTCCCCGCGCCGCTCGACGAGGCCGCCGTCGTCGCGCTCCTGCGCGACCGCATGGCGAAGAACCGGGTGCTCCGCTCGTGCATCGGCATGGGCTACCACGACACGATCACGCCCCCGGTGATCCTCCGCAACGTGCTCGAGAACCCGCTCTGGTACACGCAGTACACGCCGTACCAGGCCGAGATCTCGCAGGGCCGCCTCGAGGCGTTGCTGAACTTCCAGACGATGGTGTCCGACCTCACCGGTCTCCCCGTCGCGAACGCGTCGCTGCTCGACGAGGCGACGGCGGCGGCGGAGGCGATGGCGATGAGCCACCGGCTCGTCGACGACGAGAGCCGCGTGGCCTACTTCGTCGCCGACAACTGCCACCCGCAGGTGATCGACGTCGTGCGCACCCGCGCGAAGCCCCTCGGCATCGAGGTCCTGGTCGGCGATCCCGCCGAGTTCGCCTTCGACCGCCCGATCTTCGGCGCGCTCCTGCAGTACCCCGCGACGGACGGCGCCATCTACGACGACCGGGGCTTCGTCGCGAAGGTGCACGCGCAAGGCGGCATCGTCGCCGTCGCCTGCGATCTGCTCGCGCTCGCGCTGATCCGTTCCCCGGGCGAGCTCGGCGCGGACATCGCCGTCGGCAGCGCCCAGCGCTTCGGGGTGCCCATGGGCTTCGGCGGGCCCCACGCCGCCTTCTTCGCCTGCAAGGACGAGTACAAGCGGCAGATGCCCGGGCGCCTCGTGGGCGTGAGCGTCGACGCCGCCGGCAAGCCCGCGCTGCGCCTCACGCTCTCGACCCGCGAGCAGCACATCCGCCGCGAGAAGGCGACCAGCAACATCTGCACGGCGCAGGTGCTGCTCGCCATCATGGCGAGCATGTACGCCGTTTATCACGGCCCCGTCGGCATCCGGCGCATCGCCGCGCGCGTCCACGCGCTCGCCGGCCTGCTCGCCGCCGGGCTGCGCGCGGGCGGGCTCGCCGTGGGGAGCGCCCCGTTCTTCGACACCGTGCGCGTCGACGGGGTCGACGCCGACGCGATCCTCGCGAAGGCCGCCGCCGCCGGGTACAACCTCCGCAAGCTGGACGCGCGCACCGTCACCGTGGCGCTCGACGAGACCACGCGGGACGCCGACGTCGCCGCCCTCCGCGAGGTCTTCGGCGTCGGCCTGGCGCCGGTGCCCTTCGAGCGCGAGGTCCCCCCGCCCCACGCGCGCACGTCGGCCTACCTGACGCACCCCATCTTCAACTCGCACCACAGCGAGACCGAGATGCTCCGGTACGTCACGCGGCTGCAGAACCGCGACCTCTCGCTCGCGCACTCGATGATCCCGCTGGGTTCGTGCACGATGAAGCTCAACGCGACGACCGAGATGGTGCCGGTGACCTGGAGCGCCGTCGGCGGCCTCCACCCCTTCGCGCCGGCCGACCAGAGCGTCGGCTACCGGGAGATGTTCGCCGAGCTCGAGGCGTGGCTGGCCGAAATCACGGGCTTCGCCGCCACGTCGCTGCAGCCCAACGCGGGCAGCCAGGGCGAGTACGCCGGCCTGCTCGTGATCAAGGCCTACCACGAGGCCCGCGGCGACCACCACCGCGACGTCTGTCTCATCCCGTCGAGCGCCCACGGCACCAACCCCGCCAGCGCCGCGCTCGCCGGCATGCGCGTCGTCGTCGTGAAGTGCGACGCGAGCGGCAACATCGACGTCGGCGACCTCCGCGCCCGCGCGGAGGAGCACGCTTCCAGCCTCGCCGCGCTGATGGTCACGTACCCCTCGACCCACGGCGTGTTCGAGGAGTCGATCAAGGAGATCTGCCGCGTCGTCCACGAGCACGGCGGGCAGGTCTACATGGACGGCGCGAACATGAACGCGCTCGTCGGGCTCGTGCGCCCGGGCGAGCTCGGCGCGGACGTCTGCCACCTCAACCTGCACAAGACCTTCTGCATCCCCCACGGGGGCGGCGGCCCCGGCATGGGGCCGATCTGCGTCGCGAAGCAGCTCGCGCCCTTCCTCCCCGGCCACCCGGTCGTGAAGACCGGCGGCGCGCAGGCGATCGGCGCGGTGAGCGCGGCGCCGTGGGGCTCGGCGAGCATCCTGCCCATCTCCTGGGCCTACATCCGCATGATGGGGCCGGAGGGCCTGACCGAGGCCACGAAGGTGGCGATCCTGTCGGCGAACTACGTCGCGGCGCGCCTGCAGCCCCACTACCCGGTGCTCTACACCGGGCGGAACGGCATGGTCGCCCACGAGTGCATCGTGGACACGCGCCCGCTGAAGGCGACCTCCGGCGTCGAGGTGGTCGACATCGCGAAGCGGCTCATGGACTACGGCTTCCACGCCCCGACCGTGAGCTTCCCGGTCGCCGGCACGCTCATGATCGAGCCCACCGAGAGCGAGCCGAAGGCCGAGCTCGACCGCTTCGTGGACGCGCTGATCGCGATCCGCGGCGAGATCGCGGCCATCGAGCGCGGCGGCAGCCGCACGGACAACCCGCTCAAGAACGCGCCCCACACGCTCGACGCGGCGACGGCCTCGGAGTGGACCCACCCCTACTCGCGCGAGGAGGCCGTGTTCCCCGCGCCCTGGACGCGCGCGGGCAAGTCCTGGCCCAGTGTCGCGCGCATCAACGACGTGTACGGCGACCGCAACGTCATCTGCACCTGCCCTCCCGTCGAAGCCTACGCGGCCAAGTGATGTTGCTCGCCCCCCTCGCCCTCGCCGCCGACGCCACCTGGACCGGCCCGAACGGCGCGATGCTCCGCCTCCCCGCCGTGCCTTCGCCCGGCGCCGGCCAGGAGCAGCTCGCGATCCTGTTCTGGCCCCCGGACGGCGGCTTCTCCCCCAACGTCAACGTCATCCGCCAGGCGTTCGCCGGCTCGCTCGCGGACTGGTGGTCGATCTCCGAGTCGCAGTTCCGGACGATGGGGGTCACGGTCGTGTCCCGCAAGGACACGAAGGTCGGCTCGCGCCCGGCGCTGCGCGTCGAGTACGCGGGGTTCGCCAACGGGTTCGACCTGCACTTCGACGCCCTCGCCATCGCCGACGCGGGCGCGGTGTGGCTCGCCACCTGCACGGCGCCCAACCCGACGTGGTCGACGTGGGCGCCGCGGTGCAAGCAGGCGCTCGACAGCTTCACGGTGCCGTGAAGCCGTTCAGTGCGCGACCTTCTCGTACGCCGCCGCGTCGAGCAGCGCCGCGACGTCGTTCTCGTCGGCGACCCTGATCTTGAAGATCCAGCCCTCGCCGTGCGGGTCCTTGTTGATGAGCGCCTCGTTGCCGTCGAGCGCCGCGTTGACCTCGACCACGGTGCCGGCGACCGGCGCGTAGATGTCGGAGACGGCCTTGACCGACTCCACCTCGGCGGCGCCCCCGCCCTTCTTCACCTGCTTGCCCACCGCGGGGAGCTCGACGTGCACGATGTCGCCGAGGGCGTCCTGCGCGTGGGAGGTGATGCCGACGGTGGCGACGTCGCCGTCCAGCTTGATCCACTCGTGAGACTCGGTGTAACGACGATCGTTGGGGTAGCTCATGGGGCGGGACCTCAGTACGGGCGGGTGTAGAAGGGGGTCTTGGCGACGACGGCGTCCGCGACGCTGCCGCGGACGTCGACCTGCAGGCGCGTGCCGACGGCCGCCAGCGAGGACGGCACGTAACCGAGCGCGATGTTGGCCCCCAGGCTCGGCGAGCGCGAGCCCGACGTCACGACGCCGACCGCCTCGCCGTCCTTGAGGATCAGGCTGTTGTGGCGGGCGATCCGGCCGTCGACCGTGAGGCCGACGAGCTTGCGGGCGAGGCCGGCCTGCTTCGCGGCGACGATCGCCTCGCGGCCGACGAAGTCGCCCTTGTCGAGCTTGGTGACCCACCCGAGGCCGGCCTCGAGCGGGTTGGTGTCGTCGGTGATGTCGTTGCCGTAGAGGCAGTACTTCATCTCGAGCCGCAGCGTGTCGCGCGCGCCGAGGCCGATGTCGGCGAGCCCGTAGCCCTGCCCGGCGCTGTGGATCGCGGTCCAGAGGATGTCCGCGGCGCCCGCGGGCAGGAAGACCTCGAAGCCGTCCTCACCGGTGTACCCGGTGCGGGCGACGATGCAGCCCTCCACGCCGGCGACCGTGCCGCGCACGAAGCTGTAGAACTTCACGTTGCCGAGGCCCACGTCGCACAGCCCCTGCAGGATCTGCTCGGCGTAGCGGCCCTGGATCGCGAGCTGGGCCCAGAAGTCCGACTCGTTCGCGATGTCGACCTTGTAGGGGTTGTGGGCCTTCATCCACGCGTAGTCCTTCGCGCGGTTGGCGGCGTTGACGCAGATGAGGACGTCCTCCTCGGCGAGGCGGTAGACGATGAGGTCGTCCACGATGCCGCCCTTCTCGTTGCACATGGCGGTGTACTGGGCCTGCCCGTCCACCAGCTTCGAGACGTCGTTGGAGACGAGGTACTGCACCGCGTCGAGGGCGCGGGGCCCGCGGAAGCGGACCTCGCCCATGTGGCTGACGTCGAAGAGCCCGACGCGCTCCCGGCACGCCGCGTGCTCCTCGAGGATGCCCCGGTACTGCACCGGCATCTCCCAGCCGCCGAAGTCGATGAGGCGGGCGCCCGCCTCCTTGTGGAACTCGTGGAACGGGGTGCGGCGGATCATCGGGGCTCCGGTTGGGGGGCGACCTCCTAACCGGGCACCCGGCCCCAGCCCCTACGCCCTCCGCATCTCCGCCGCGAGCACCGTGTTGCGCATCAGCATGGCGATCGTCATCGGCCCCACGCCGCCCGGCACGGGCGTGATCCACGCGGCGCGCGAGGCCGCGGGCCCGAACTCCACGTCGCCGCCGAGCTTGCCGTCGGGGCGCTTGTTGATGCCCACGTCCAGCACGACGGCGCCGTCGCGGATCCACGCGCCCTTCACCATCTCGAGCTGGCCGACCGCCGCGACGACGATGTCCGCGCGACCCACGTGGGCGGCGAGATCGCGCGTGCGGGAGTGCGCCACCGTGACCGTGCAGTCCGCCTGCTCGAGCAGGTTGGCGAGGGGCTTGCCCACGAGGTTCGAGCGCCCGACGACGACCGCCTCGGCGCCGCGCGTCGCGACCCCCGTGCGGCGCAGGAGCTCCATCACCCCGAGCGGCGTACACGCCACGAGGCGCGCGCGCTTCTGCATCAGCAGGCCGGCGTTGTGCGGCGTCAGCCCGTCGACGTCCTTCGCGGGGTCGATCGCGTCGAGGATCGCCTCCTGCCGGATGTGCTTCGGCACCGGGAACTGGCAGAGGATCCCGTCGATCGCGGGATCGTCGTTCAGCTCGCGCACGACGGCGAGCAGCTCGCCCTCGGTCGTGGCGGCCGGCAGGGTGATCTGCCGGTGCACCATGCCGAGGCGCTCGGCCGTCTTCGTCTTGTTGCGGACGTACACGGCGCTCGCGGGGTCGTCGCCCGTGAGCACGACGGCGAGCCCCGGACGGCGGGCCATGCCGCGGATCCGCGACTCGAGCGCCGCCGTGACCTCGGCGGCGATCGCCTTGCCGTCGAGGACCGCGGCCGTCACTTCGCCGGCGCCGGCGAGGACGGCGCGGCGGGCGTCGCGGGGGCCGCGGCGGGCGCGGCGGGCGCGGACGGGGTCGCGGGCTCGGCCTTCGCGGCGGGGGCGTCGCCGCCGCCCTTCTTCAGCCCATAGTGGTCCTTGTACCAGCCGTCGCCCTTGAGCGCGAAGCTCGCGAGGCTGATGCGCTTGCGCACGTTGTCGGCGTTGCAGGTCGGGCAGGTCTTCACGGGGTCGTCCGAGAACTTCTGGAGGACCTCGAAGTCGTGCCCGCAGTCGGGGCAGGTGTACTCGTAGATCGGCACGTCGGACTCCGGTCGGGGCGGGGGCCCCTCTCGGGGCCCGAAGCTAAACACGGTCGCGCGCCGCCGCAAGGCGGGGACGACGCGGGGGGACCGCGTTAGCCGGGCGCATGGGTCTCTTGGAGCGCCGCGTGGTCCTCGTGACCGGCAAGGGCGGCGTCGGGAAGACGGTGGTGAGCACGCTCGTCGCGCTCGCCGCCTCGCGTCGGGGCCGCCGGACGCTGCTCGCGGAGACGAGCGGGGCCACGCGCGTGCCGCCCCTCTTCGGCGCGGCGGGCGGCGGCTACGAGCCGACGCGCCTGTCCCCCACCCTGTGGACCCAGTCCATCGATCCGGCCTCGGCGATCGAGGACTACGTCGTGATGCAGCTCCGCTTCCGGCGGCTGTACAAGATGGTGTTCCGCAACCGCATCATGGGGCCGTTCGTCGACGCCGTCCCCGGCCTGCACGACCTCATCCAGCTCGGGAAGGTGTTCCAGCTCGTCCGCGACGATCTGTACGACACCATCGTGGTCGACGCGCCGGCGACGGGCCACGGGCTCACGATGCTCGCGGCCCCCCGGGCGATGATGGAGCTGACGGTCGCGGGCCCCTTCCACGACAACGCGCGCGACGTCGCCGGGCTCTTCGAGGACCCCGAACTCGCCGCGCTCGTGCTCGTCTCGCTCCCAGAGGAGCTGCCGCTCAACGAGACCGAGGACCTCTGGCGGCGCCTCGGCCCGCTGCGCTCGCTGGTTCGCGGCGTCGTGCTCAACGAGGTCCACCCCTCCCCCGTGCCCGACGGCGAGCTCTACGGCGCCTGGCGGCGCTACCTGCACGACGGCGCCGACGAAGCCGGGCGGGAGGCCCTCGAGCTGGTCGACGCGGGGCTCGCGCGCCTCGGCGCCCAGGACGCCGCCCGCCGCCGCCTCGCCGCGCTGGAGGCGCCCGTGGTCGAGGTGCCGTTCCTCTTCCGGCGCGACCTCTCCCGCGCCGACCTCGAGCCGCTCTCGTCGCTCGTGGACGGGCTCTGAATGAGCGCGCGCGTCCTCATCTGCTGCGGGTCCGGCGGCGTCGGCAAGACCACCACGTCCGCGGCGCTGGCGATCCGCCTCGCCCGCGACGGCGCCCGCGTCGCCGTCCTCACGATCGACCCGGCGCGTCGCCTCGCCGACGCGCTCTCCGTCGGCGACATCGGGAACACCGCGTTCCCCGTGCCGGTGCCCGATCTGCCGCCCGGGGGCTCGCTCGTCGCGATGATGCTCGACAGCAAGCGCACCTTCGACGATGTGGTGTCACGGCACGCCGGCTCGCCCGAGGCCGCCGAGCGCATCCTCCGCAACCACTACTACCGCTACGTCTCCACGCGCCTCGCCGGCAGCCACGAGTACATGGCGATGGAGAAGCTCTTCGAGCTCGCGGAGTCCGGGCTCTACGACGTCGTCGTGCTCGACACGCCCCCGAGCCGCCACGCGCTCGACTTCCTCGCCGCGCCCGACCGCATGGCCAACCTGATGGACGAGGGCGTCATGCGCTGGCTCGTCCTGCCGGCGTCGCGCAGCGGCTGGCGCATGATCGAGAAGGGCAGCGAGGTGCTCGCCCGCGTGCTCTCGTCGATGCTCGGCGAGCGCACCATCCGCGACATCGCCGAGTTCTTCAGCGCCTTCCAGGGCCTCTGGGAGGGCTTCCGCGAGCGGTCGCAGCACGTGCGCGCGCTGCTCCGCGACCCGGGCACCCGCTTCCTGCTCGTGACCACCCCCGCGCCGGGCGCGCGGGCGGAGGCGATGCACTTCCTCCACGTGCTGCGCGACGGCCAGATGCCCTTCGGCGGCTTCCTCGTGAACCGCTGCGCCGTCGCCCCGCGCCACGACGGGCGCGCGCGCCTCCCCGACGCGCCCCCCGGCACCGATCCCGCCGCGTGGGACGCGCTGGTGGCGGCGATCCGCGCCGCGCCGGATCGGCGCCGCAAGCTGGTGGCGGCCCAGGACGACGCCATCGCCGAGCTGCGCAGGGAGCTGCGCGCGCCCGTCTGGCGCATCCCCGACCAGGAGCGCGAGGTACACGACCTCGCGGCGCTCGCCCGCCTCGCCGCCCACCTGCCGTCGCGCGCGGAGCTGCTCGCTCAGTAGGCGAGGAGCTCGTAGCTGTCGCCGTCGCCGAGGTCGCCCACGGCGGCGTCGAGGTAGCGGGCGAGCTCGCCGTCCGCGTACAGCGCGAGCGCGGCGAAGGTCCCCGCGGCGACCTCGACCTCGCCGGCGTCGCGGGCCTCCATCTCGATCTCGGCCTCGAACGCCTCCTCGCCGTCTTCGCTCGCGATCGTGCCGGCGTACGCGAGGGTCCAGGCCGCGCCGTCGCCGAGGCCGGCGGGGACCACGAGCATGGGCTCCTCGTAGGTGGTCCGCTGCCAGCCGTCCGCGGCCTGCCCGCCCAACGCGACGGTGATCTCGGCGTACTCCTCGGCGAGCCACGAGCCCTCGTCGTCGCACCACCCCTCCGACGTGAGGACCACCGTGTACGCGTCGTAGTCCGGCACGTCGTAGGTCGCGTCCGTGACCATCGTCCAGGCGCCGTCCGCGCGCACCTCCTCCACCTCGACGGTCCACGTCCCGCCGACCCCCTCGGCCTCCTCCCACGCGTCGGTGAAGCCGTAGACCCGGCGGGCGTCGGCGGCGATGCCGCTCCCGGCCGGGCACCCGCCCGCGGTGGTGGCCCCGGTGTCGCCGGTCCCCTCGCCCGTCGCGCATGCGAGCGCCATGAGCAGCGAGACCGCGAGCAAGGTGCGCATCGCCGGAGTCCTACCACACGAGCCGCCGGGGTGACGGCCCCCCTTTCCGTGCCTAGCACTCGACGTCAGGTGGGGGAAATCCGATGCTCTGGACGATCTTCGTCATCCTGCTGCTCTTGTGGGCGCTGGGGCTCATCACCAACAACACGATGGGCGGCTTCGTGCACCTGCTCCTGCTCGCCGCGGTCGTGGTGGTGCTCCTCAACGTCATCCAGCGTCGTACGCCTGCTTGAGCAGGGGCCGGAGGTGGCCCCTCCCGGCCCGCTGCGCCCGGGCCGCTGCGCGAACCGGACCCCTCCACGCGCGGAGGTGCCACCGCCCCGGCGGCGGCGCGAGGCGAAGGATCTGCGGGGGACGGACCTGCGGCCGTCACCGCACGAGAACGGCTCCCGCCCCCGACGGATCGAAGCCGTCGGGCCAACGGGTGCGCGAATCCCAGGTGGCGCCGGCGAGGTCGGCCGCGTCGAGGTGACGGGCGCCCGTGAGGTCCGCGCCCTCGAGGCGGGTGCCGCGCAGGGTCGCGTGGAGGAAGTCCGCCCCGCGGAGCGACGCCCCTCGCAGGTCGGCGCCGTCCAGCTGCGCCGTGCGCAGGAAGGCGTCGTCGAAGTCGGCGCGCTGCGCCGTCGCGTGCGAGAGGTCCGCCGCCTCGTTCAGGCGCGTCTGCGCGAGCACCGCCTCCGCGAGGTCCGCGCCGCGTAGGTTCGCACCGGGGAGGTGGCTGCCCGTGAGGTCGGCGCCGTTGAGCCGGGCGGTCCCGAGGTCGATCGACTCGAGGTCCGCCCGGCGGATTCGCGCGCCCTGCAGGCGCGTGCGCGACAGGTCGGCCCCCGCGAGTCGCGCGCCGTCGAGGTTCGCGCGCGAGAGGTCGACCTCCTCGACGCCGATGGCCCGGTCGAGCTGGATGAGCGCGAGCGCGGCCTCGGCGCGCGACCGCACGTTGGCGAGCGGCGGGCAGGCCTCGCCGGGCGCCGGCGGCGTGCAGGGCCCGGGGTCGTAGATGGTGGAGAGGAGCTGGGCGCGGCGCACGGCGCGCGTGTTCTGCTCCTCGACCGCGATCTGCTCGCGCATCTTCTCGGTCTGGTCGCGAAAGTAGACGTTCTGCTCCTGGATCAGGATGTTCTGGCGCCAGAGCAGCCACGTCGGCAGGAGCGCGAGCACGAAACCGATGAGCCCGATCTTGAACACGCGCCGGAGCAGCGCCGCGATGACGTGCGCCGTGGCCTCGATCGAGACGGTGCGGCCCTCGTAGAAGGTCTGCAGCCAGCTCTGGAGCGAGAGCGTGAGGCCCTTGCCGGCGAAGATGAGGAAGATGAACTGCGCCACGGCCAGCGTGGCGCGCCCCTCGATGCGCTGGATCGCGCGCAGGTACGCGTTCTCCCGCTCGAGGTGCCGGACGCGCTCCTGCAGATCGCCCGCGTCGTCGTCCGCCGCCGGGACGTCCTCGGAGATCATCACCCCGTCGCGAGCTGGACGCGGCGATCGTCGCGCTCGCCGAGCGCGGCGAGCTCCTCGCCCAGCTCGTCGTCCTCGATCTCGCCGCCGTCCTTTCGCGCCTCGAGCCGGCGCAGCCGCCCGGTGAGCCGCGCCACGCGGCTCTCGTACTGCGGCCACGCGTCGCGGGCCTGCGCGTAGGCGCCCTTGTAGACGGCCCGAACGTCCGCCCCCTCGGCGAGCCGGCCGCCCCACACCCACGCGGACACGGCCTCGCCGAGGGCGACGGTGTCCGCGAAGGCGAGGAGCGGCCCGCCCCCGAGGAGCCCCCGGAAGGTCCACTCCCAGGTGCCGGCCTTCATGCCCGCGTCCTGCGCGAGCGTGATCAGCGCCTCGCGGCCGAGGTTCCGGCCGGCGAGATCGGCGATCCACGCCATCGTGGCGAGCTCCACGGGCACGACGTGCTGCACCCCGAAGGTGGCCGCCGTGGCCGCGGCCGCGGTCGCCTTCCCGTAGATGACGCGCTGCTGGCGCCGACGCGTCAGCGCCGGATCGGCCACCTGCACGGCGCAGAACGCGTCCACGAAGTCGGCCGGCAGGGACGCGGCGACCCGGCGGGCGAGCTCGGCGGTGCCGATGCGCGCGCGGGTGGACACGAACACGATGTCCTCGGGGGGCACCGCGAGCGCACGCGACGTGCGCCCCACGAGCTCGACGCGCTCGGGCGCCGTGTAGAGGTCGGCCTTCGTGAGCGCCGTGACGATGCGGGTGCGCGAGCGACGCAAGAGCTCGGCGAGCACCGCGTCGCCGGTGGTCGGGCCGTAGAACCCGTCCACCGCCTGGATCACGACGTGCTGGCGATCGAAGAGCCCCGACTCGGCGACCCGGTCCACGGCGAACCGCCCCTCCGGGAGGGTCTCCCCGTCGGCGAGATCCATGCCGAAGCGGTCGTGTGGGCCCATCCGCGTGACGGTCTTCGCGTCGGGCCCGAACAATGCCTGGTACAGCGACGTGCGTCCGGCGCAGCCGAAGCCCGCCACGGCGATCCGCGGACGGGCGAGGAAACGAGCGCGCACGCGCGCCAAAGCATCGTCGATGGCCTCGCTGGGCCAACGGCTGGCATCCATACAACCCCCACCCAAACAGAGAACCGAGGTCCTACGTTCCCATAACGCCGGTTGGGCTCGCGTCAACGGATGACCGGGAGGCGGTCCGCCCCTATGTTGCCAGAGAAGAGGGAGAACCATGCAGCGGAGAATCGTCTCCGGCCTGTTCCGCTCGCGCGCCGCAGCCGACAACGCCATCGACGCCGTGCTGTCGGTCGGGTACACCGGGCGCGACGTCGGCGTGGTCATGTCGGACCAGACCCACCGGGCCGCCGTCGACGAGACGACCGGGACCCAGGCCGCGGCGGGGGCCGGCATCGGCGGCGCGGTCGGCGGCACGCTCGGGGCCGTGCTCGGCGCGATCGTGGCCGTCGGGTCGAGCTTCGTCGTGCCGGGCCTCGGCCTCGTCGTGGCCGGGCCGATCGCCGCCGCGCTCGCGGGAGCCGGCGCGGGGGGCGCCGCCGGGGGCCTCGTGGGGGCGCTCGTCGGCGCGGGCATCCCCGAGCACCACGCCCGTGATTATGCCGCCGGGCTCGAGCGCGGCGGCATCCTCCTGACCGTGGAGCCGCGCACCGACGCGGACGCGGACATGCTGGCCCGCCTCATGGAGAACGCCGGGGCCGTGTCCGTCCGCCACCAAATGGCAGAACGCACCGTGGAGGAGGTGTAACCATGGCCCGATCGATCGTGGTCGTCGCGAACGGGAGCCGGGCGCGCTTCTACACGCTGGGCGCCGACGTCCTGACGCTGAAGGCGGAGCTCGATCACCCGGGCTCGCGGGCCCGGGAGTCGGAGCTGGGGACGGACCGTCCGGGTCGCCAGTTCCTCCAGGGGCCGGGCCCCCAGCGGAGCGCGTACGAGCGGCAGGTCTCGCCGCACCGTCACGAGCTCCAGGCCTTCGCGCGCGAGCTGCGCGACGAGCTCGAGCGCCAGCGTCGCGAGACGGGGATCGCGTCCGCCGCCGTGTTCGCGCCGCCGCAGCTCCTCGGCGAGCTCCGGTCGGTGATGGACGGCGAGGGGATCGCCTGGGTGAACCGCGACTACACCGCCGCCACCGACGTGACGATCCTCGAGGCGTGCCGGGACCAGGGCCTGCCCGGGGCGCGCGTCCGGACGGGTGTGTAGATGCGCCGCATCCTCGTGGTGGCCAACCAGACGCTCTTCGGCGAGCCCCTCCGCGACGCGATCCGCGAGGAGCTCGACCGCGGGGGGCCCGCGATCGTCACCGTGCTGGTGCCGGCGGTGGACGCCCACCCCGGCGCGCTCGTCTGGGACGAGCACCGGTCCTGGGGCGACGCCGAGGCGCGCATGAAGGAGTCCGTCGCCGAGCTGTCGAAGCTCGGCGTGGCGGTCGAGGGGCGCGTGGGCGGGCACGACGCGCTCGCCGCCTCGCTCGACGCGCTGCGGGGGATGCCCGACTACGACGTGGTCATCGTGTCGACGTTGCCGCCCGGGCTCTCGCGGTGGCTCGGCATGGACCTCCCGACCCGCCTGCACCGCCTCACGGGCCTGCGCGTCCGCCACGTCGTCGGCGAGCCCGCGCTGGCCTGATCAGCCGCGGGCCTTCTCCTTCTTCTCGCGCTTGCCGTCCTTGCCGGCGGGCTCGACGTCGCGCAGCTCGACGCTGTCCTCGAGGCCCCGCGCCAGGGCCTTCACGAAGGCGTTGCGGAGCGCGGCGCCGACGGCCTTCCACACGCCCACCTCCGGATCGTCGAGCTTGCCGGAGACCGGCACGCGGGTCGCGACCCGCTCCTTCGGCTGGTTCTCCACGACCTCGCTGGCCGTGCCGACGATGGCCTCCCACGCCTTGCGCAGGGGCCCCTCGCCCTTCCCCTCCTCCGCGAGGTCCTTCTTCGGCGTGAAGACCCGGACGTCGTCCAGCATCGGCTTCAGGTAGCCCTCGAAGCGGCCCTCGCGCGCGGCGAGCTCGACGTACACGTCGACGGTGCCCCGCTCCACGTCGACCCCGGCGAGCTTCTCCAGCCAGTCGTTCATGGCCCGCAGGGGGAGCTTCCGCAGCTGCAGGTCGAGGTCGAACGTGGGGGTCTCGGCGTAGGGGTTCACGTCGACGCTCGCGCGCAACAGCCCGTCGCCGAGCGGCCGCGCGGTGACGTCCACGTGCGCGAACAACGAGTCGGACACCTCGAGGCTGTTGGTCAGGTTCGTCGCGACCACGTCGATGTCGCGGACGTCCAGGTCGAGATCCGGACCCTCTCGCGTGTCCAGCACGTGGACCACCGCGTCCTGCACCTCGAAGCGGTCGATGCGCGTCGGAGCGAGCCCGCGCACGATCGCGACCCAGTCCACCTCCGCGCCCGTCTGCCCGCGCATCGGGTCGTGCCCGATGCGCACGTTGGCCTCCGGCCGCACGACGCGGACGGCCCCCACGACGACGCCCTCGGCGAGCGCCTCGAGGTCGACGCCCACGTCCACGCGCTCCACCCGGAGGAACGCCACCGGCGAGTCCGCGCCGGTGCGCACCACCTCGATCTCCTCGATCCGGTAGCCGTTCAGCAGGAGGTTGACGTCGACGTCGCCGACGTTGCCGTCGTAGTCGGGGTGCTCGTCGAGCAGGCGGTCGACGTAGCCCTCCACCACGAACGGGAGGGACACGCGGGCCGCGACGAGCGCGCCCGCCACGAAGATCCAGGCTGGCCACCGCCTCGGCGGCGGGGGCTTCGGGCGGAAGGGCCACATCCCTCGAAGGTAGGCGCCCGCTCTACGCGATCAACCCGAGCAGAACGAGGAGGATGGCGCCGCCGATCGGCAGGAGGACACACCCGCGCCCGAGGTTGCGCATGCGCTTGCGGATCCAGTCCGCGTCGTTCACTCCTCGACACCCTTGCAGATCGAGACCGCGCTGCCGCCCGCGTCGCGCGCCTTGTCCGCCTCGGTCCCCGCGAACTGGGCGAGCTCGCGGCTGGAGAGCTCGAACGCGTGCGCGGCGGTGGCATCGCGCCACGACTGCCGCACCTTCTCGGCCGTGGCGCCGAGCGCGGCGAGGCGCTCGACCTCCGCGCGCTTGTCCGCGACCTCCTTGCGCTTGGCGTCGGCCGCGCCCGGCGGGGCGTCCGCGCGCCCCTCGAGGACGCGCAGCACGCTCTCGAGCTTCGCGAGCTCGTCCTCGCGGTGCTTCTGCTCGACGCCGACCTTCACGACGATCTCGCCCCAGGCCTTGTGGGCCCCGCTCTTCGCTGCGTCGCACTCCTCCTTCCCGGGGCCACACGCGGCGAAGAGGGCGCAGATCGCGAGGAGACGGAACATGGCGACGTCACTCCGGAGGCGACGCAACGTAGCACGCACGAGCATGAAAATGACGGTCGCCACCCGCCCCCTGGGCAAGGTTTGCGTCATGGCCGTCGACGATCAGGTCCAGACGAACGTCAACACGCTGCTCTTCTTCGTGCTCGCGGCGTTCGCGCTGGGGCTTTTGTGGTGGCACCTCCACCTGACCTACATGGAGAGCTGAGCTACTCGGCGGAGGTGGAGGCGGTGTCCTCGACCTGCACCGCGCCCGGGGCGATCTGGTAGGCGACCTTGATGCGCGAGCCGCGGGGGGGCACGGCCGTGCCGTGGAACTCGATCTGGGCGTACTCGACGATGTAGGTCCAGCCGTTGGTCGCGTCCTTCGTGACCTTGTCGCCCTCGTCGAAGTCGCCCTCGCCCTCCTTCACCCAGACCTCGATCGTGTCTTCCTTGGCGTTCTTCTCGAGCGGGAAGACGGTCTGGATGCCGGAGGCCACGAGCCCGAGGGCGTCCATGACCGCGGCGTAGTCGCTGCTGCACACGCTCGCGTTGACGCCGCCGGTCATCTCGATGGCGGTGTAGTAGCGCTTGCCCGGCACGGAGTCGGCGCAGCCCGCGGTGAGGTCGGGGCCGACGATGCCGGAGAGGATGACCTGGTTCTCGTCCTTGATGTCCTGGAACATGCGGACGATGTCGGCCACCGGCGTGAGGCGCTCCCACTGCTCGTAGCAGTCCTCGCCCGAGGCGTCGGGGCCGAGCGCGCCGAAGTCGGAGCAGTCGTTCTCGTCCGACACGAAGATGACGGCGAGCAGCGCCTCCTCGCGCAGGAAGCCGAAGTTCGCCGTCGACGTGAGCGGCGGCGTGAGCGCCGCGACCGCCGCCTCGAAGGAGCGCTCCTTGTCGTCGCCGTCGCCGTCCATCATGACGACCGCGCGGAACATGTCCTCGTACCCGTCGATGCCGGCGTGGAGGTAGGTCGGGTTCCCGAGGAGCTTGCCCGCGTTCGGGTTGTCCGACGCCATGTCCGAGTCGATGACGCCGATGTGGAAGTCCATGTCGGTGGACTCGACGTGGTCGATGAAGCTGGCCGCGCCCTCGGCGATGGCCGCCTGCTCGTTCTGCATCGACGGGGAGTTGTCGATGACCCAGAGGATGTCGACCGCGTTGGAGGACGCCTGCTCGAAGTACTCCTCGTTCGTGAGCACCCCGAGCTCGTTCTCGGTGCAGGCCGTGAGCAGGAGGAGCGGCAAGAGCACGCGCATGGATGGGACTCCGACCGGAGTAGCGTACCGGCTGGGACCACCCGGCCGCAAGCGTCAGCCCCCCGCGACCTCGTAGGAGACCGTGATCGTCGAGCCCCGCGGAGGGACGGCGTCGCCATGGAACACGATCTGCCAGTAGGTGTCGTCGTAGGTCCAGCCGGCGGTGTCGTCCTCGGCGACCCCCGCTCCGTCGACCTCGACCTCGAGGGTGTCGGGGTCGGCGGGGTGGGCGAGCGCGAACCGGGTGTACTGGCCGGTGACGACGGGCGACGTGGCGTCGACGAACGTGCCGTAGTCCTCGTCGCAGATGCTCGCCTCGACGCCCCCCGTGCGGGCGATCGCCTCGAAGTGGCGTTTCCCGGGGACGGAGTCGGCGCAGGCCTCCGTGACGTTCGGGCCCACGATCCCGTGGACGACCACGTCGGGGGTGACGTCCCTGAGCATCCCCACGAGCTCTTCGACCGGCACGAGATCGTCCCATCGCTCGTAGCAGTCTTCTCCGGTGGCGCCTTCGCCGAGCCCGCCGAAGTCGGAGCAGTCGTTCTCGTCGCTCACGACCACCAGCGAGAGCAACGCGCCCTCGCGCAGGAACGACGCGTTGACGGTCTCGGACAGCGGCGGCGTGAGGCCGGTGATCGCGGCCTCGTAGGTCCGCTCCTTGTCGTCCCCGTGTCCCTCGAGGGTGATCGCCTCCACGAGCGCGGCGGCCGCGTCGGGCGTTTCGGGGGTGACGAACGTGGGGTCGCCGATCAGGTGCCCCGAGGAGGCGATGTCGGCGGTCATGTCCGACGTCATCACGCCCACGTGGTAGGTCACGCCGGCGTCCCCGAAAGCGGCGAGCAGATCCGGCACCTCGTCGGCGATGGCCTCCTGCTCGTTCTGCATGGAGGGCGAGTCGTCCACGACCCAGAGCTGGTCGATCTCGCCGAAGTCCCCCTGCGTGAACGTCTCGACGGCGGTCTCCGGCTCTTCGGCCTTGTCGCCGGGCAACGGACACCCGACCAGGATCAGGATCGGCAGGAGCCTCCGCATCCCCCCATCCTACGGCGCCAACCACACCTCCGACACGCAGAGGTCGTTGAACTCCGTCCCCTTCTTCACGGTGTCGAACGTGAGACGGACCTTGTCGGTGGTGCGCGTCTGGAAGGAGATGACCTGCTCGCTCGGGCTGTCCTTGATGGTGATGGACTCCCGGCTGCCGTCGCCGAAGGTGAGCGTCGCGGCGGTCGCGCGGTTGCTCTTCATGAAGAACGAGAACGACGTGCCGTTGCCGCTGCGGAGCACGAGCTGGCTCACCGGGCGCGCGCCGCCGAGCTTGAGCTCGATCCACTCGCCCGTGCCGTCGCCCGTCTTGTTGCCCTCGCACCACATCGAGTCGAGGATGCCGTCCTGCACGTTCGCGGGGTCGTAGTTCCCGTCGGCGTCGGAGGGGTAGGTCGAGGAGGTCGCGTAGCCGGCGGCGTGGATCCGCGGGTCCTTGGCCGCGTCGTGGAGCATCACCTCGGAGATGGCCGCCTCGCTCCACGTGCTGCCGTCGTAGGCGCTCTTGATCTTGAGCTTCACCGAGGAGGTCTTCTTCGGCGCCGCGAGCGTGAGCGTCTGCGGCTTGAAGGCGTCCTCGAGCGTGAACTCCTGCGTGGAGCCGTCGCTGAACTCGGCGATGACGAGCTTCGGGCGCGAGTAGCGCTTCCAGTAGTCCTGCGTGTACCAGCACCCCGCCCAGACGGTCAGGCTCGCGACGGTCTTCTCGCCGCCGAGGTCCGCCTGCACCCATTGACCGAGGCCGCTCTGCTTGTCGGCGTTCGCCCAGAAGTTCCCCTGCTTCGCGTCGCCGAGGTTCACCGCGTCGTAGGTGATGCCCTCCGAGGCGGTGGCCGTGGACGACGCCGACCACGACGCCGGCTTGATCGTCGCGGCGTGGGCGAGGGACGCGAGAGCGATCGCGGAGACGAGCATGCGGAGGACTCCGGGGGAGACAGGGACGTGGGATCTTGGTAGGGACGGCTGCCGGTGTCAATCACTTCGAGGCCCGCGTGACCCTGCTCGTCGACAACGTCGTCCCCTTCACCGCCCAGGGGCGCCTCGACCCCGCGATGCTGCGGGCGCACGTGCTCTGGCTGGTCGGACACGGGGTCTCGGGCTTCCTCCCGGGCGCGTCCGAGATGCTCACGCTCGACGCGAAGGAGAAGGAGCAGGTCATCGAGGTCGTGTCCGACGCGGCGGTCGGGCGCACGGTGCTCTACCCGTGCTGGGACCCCGCGAGCGGCCGCGTGGTCAAGCTGGCCGAGGCCGCCGCGGCGCACGGGGCCGCCGGCGTCGTCGTGCCCCCGCCGCTCCTCCACCCCGCGCCGGAGGACGCGATCGTCGAGTGGTACCGCGCGCTCGCGCGGAACGTGAAGGTGCCGCTCTACGCGTGGCACCACCCGAGGTTCGGCAACGACCTCTCGCCCGCGCTGATCGGCCGGCTCCGGGCCGAGGCCGGGGTGGAGGGCTGGCTCGACGCCTCCGGCGACTTCTTCCGCATCCGCCGCCTCGCGGCCACCCACCCCGGGCGCGCGTTCGCCTTCGCGGACGACGAGCCCCAGGTCGCGGGCGCGGCCGTCGCCGGCGTGGTGAGCCGCCTCGCGAACTGCTGGCCCGACCTCGTCGTGCGCGCCTTCGTCCACAAGGAGCCCCTCGCCGACGCCGTGCACCTCCGCGCGCAGCACCTCGCCCGCGCCGGCGGCGTCCCCGCGCTGAAGCGCCTCCTCGGCATGCCGATGCGCCTGCCGATGGTGGGGGTGGACGAGGGCGAGCTCGCCCGCCTGCCCGCGGCGGGCTTCCCCTAGAACGTGGTGGTCAGGGCGACCTTCCCGCCGTCGAAGCCCGGGAGCGAGCGGCACTGCCCGCCCGCGCACCGGATGCCCGCTCGGTAGGCGCCGTAAAAAGCCTTCAGGGTGGTCGCCGAGGTGGGCTTCCACTGCACCTCGAGCGCGCCGTAGAGCGTGTCGGGCAGGCCGAGCCCGCCGAGGTTCCCCGTGCTCGCCAGCAGCGGGTTGTCGGAGGAGTCCGTGTACAGGAGGATCGCCCACGGCGAGCCCACCTTCACCGCGAGCGTGTTCGAGACGTCGGTGTAGTCGGCCTGCTGCTGCGCGTTGTCGCCCCATCGGTAGACGAGCACGGCCGGGGCGAGCTCGACGGAGACCGGGCCCGCGATCGGGAAGGCGATCGCGGCGTCGGCGTGGAGGCTCTCGTCGGCGCCGTAGTCGGTGCCGTCCTCGCCGGGGTCGCGCAGGTCCGCGCGATACCCGCCGTTGAGGAGCACATGGACCTCGCCGTGGAGCCACTGCACGCCGGCGATGGGGTGCACGATGGTCTCGGGCGTGTCGTTGAAGTGGAGCGCGCCGGTGTCGCCGTCGCGGAAGGCCGCGAAGCTCGCGTACGGCAGGAGCGTGGTCTCGCCGCCGGCGGGGCCAACGCGCACGTCCGCGCGGACGCGGGCGCCGGCGATGTCGTTGCTGTTCACCGCGGCCGAGCTGTCCTCGGTGACGACGCGCTCGTACTCGAGCGTGGGGCCGCTGGCGAGCTCCCAGCCGGTGGCGAAGGTGTTGAGGTGCTCGGTGTCGCGGTTGGCGCGCACTTCGGCGAGCACCGTGACGGGCCCGGGGTACGCGGCCACGCTGCCGTACGCGGCCCAGCCCGTCTTCGCCGCGATCTCGGGGGCGGTGTAGCGGAAGACGTCGGCCTCGGCGAACAGATCGAGCCCGGCGACCCCGAGCGCCTCGATCGTGGCGCCGCCGACGGCGGCGTCGACCGCCTGGCCGTACGCGGTGAAGAAGCCCGCCTCCTCGCTGCGCGCGAACTGGGCGAGCACGCCGTGGACGCCGACGTTCACGGGCCCGAGACCCCACCGGTCGACGCGCACGGCGGTGATCGCGTGCCGCTGGTCGGCGAGCAGCGCGACGTTCGGGTTCTCGAGCGCGACCTGCTGGGGGTTCGTGACGCCGGAGGTCGCGGTGACCTCCCAGTCGCCGAGCAGGAGCTGGCCGCGCACGCCGCGCAGCGAGGTGTCGACGTCGATCTCGGTGTTCTTGACGAGGTTCAGGGCGAGCCCGCGCCCGAAGGAGGTGTAGGCGTCGCCGGCGAGGAGCGCGCCGGCCCGGCCGCGGCGCTCGAGCGAGCCCTTCTCGAGCGCGACGAACGCGTCGGGGAACGGCGAGGCGAGCCCCGGCCCGACGAGGTCGTGCTCGTGGTGGAGCTCGCCGTCGAGCACGTACCGGTTCATGAACAGCCCGACGCCGTCCACGCGCGCGGCGGCCTGCCAGCCCCGGGACGACGCGGTCAGGTCGATGCGCTGGACCGCCTCGACGTAGTCGAGCACGTAGCGGTCCTCGAAGCCCTCGAGCTGGTCCTCGGGCGCGAAGTGCCAGTAGCGCAGGCGGAAGTCCTCGGCCCCGTGGACCGCGGCCCCGCCGAAGACGCCGGTGGGCTCCTGAGCGAGCGCGAGCCCCGCGAGGATCACGGCGAGCCGAGGAGCTTCAGCACTTCTTCCTTGAGCTTGACCTCGTCGCCCGGGTTGTAGCCGGCGTGCTGGGAGACGATGGTGCCCGCGCGGTCGACGAGCACGTTGAACGGCATCGTCTTCGCGGGGTTGTAGACGGAGACCACGGTGGTCTGCGGGTCGAGCAGCACCGGGTAGGTGAGGCCCTTCTGCACGACGAGCGGCTTCACCTTCGAGGCGTCGCGCGCCGCGTCGGCGGAGATGCCGATCACCACGAAGCCCCTCGGGCCGAGCTCCTTGTACATGGCCTCGAGGTGCGGCATCTCGACCATGCAGGGCTGGCACCAGGTCGCCCAGAAGTTCACGAGGACGACCTTGCCCTTGTGCTCGGCGAGCGAGCGCTGGACGTTGTTGACGTCGCGGAGCTGGAAGTCGGGCGCGGGTTTTCCCCCCGCGAGGGCGAGGCCGGCGGCGAGGCAGACGTAGAGGAGCAACGAGCGCATGCGTCTCCCGAAGGCGAGGAAGCCTACCCCGGGAACCCCGCTGCGACCAAGCTCCGTCCCGCGTGCTACGTTCGCGCCCCATGCACAGCCGCGTGCTCGTCGTCGACGACGAGCCCTCGATCCGGAAGGTGCTCCAGGCCCACCTCGCGCGGGACGGTCACCACGTCGACTGCGCGGCCGACGGCGCCGAGGCGGTCGAGCGCCTCGCGGGCGAGCCCTGGGACCTCGTCATCACCGACCTCAAGATGCCCGGCGTGGGCGGCCTCGAGCTGCTCGCGCACGTGCGGGCGAACTTCCCCGGCCTGCCGCTCATCATCATCACCGCGCACGGCACGGTGGACTCCGCCGTCGAGGCGCTCAAGCTCGGCGCGCAGGACTACATCACGAAGCCCTTCGACCTCGCCGAGCTCCGCGCGGCCGTGGACAAGGCGCTCCGCACCGAGCGCGCGCGCCGCAAGAGCGTGCAGGCCGACCCCGCGGTGCGCGGCCGCTTCGACCTCATCGGGCTCACGCCCTCGATGCAGCGCGTGTACGCGCTGGTCGAGAAGGTGGCGGACTCGCCGACGACCGTGTTGCTCATCGGCGAGAGCGGCACCGGCAAGGAGCTCGTCGCCCGCGCGCTGCACGCCAACTCGTCCCGCCGCGACGAACCGTTCATCACGGTGAACTGCGGCGCCATCCCCGAGAACCTCTTCGAGAGCGAGCTCTTCGGCTACGAGAAGGGCGCGTTCACCGGCGCCGTCACGTCGAAGCCCGGCCGCTTCGAGCTCGCCGACGGCGGCACGTTGTTCCTCGACGAGGTCGGCGAGCTGCCCCGCGACATGCAGGTGAAGCTCCTGCGCGCGCTGCAGGAGCGCATGGTCGAGCGCGTCGGGGGGCTCAAGCCCCAGGCGGTCGACGTGCGCGTGATCGCGGCCACGAACGTGGACCTGCAGCAGGCGGTCGCCGCCGGCCGCTTCCGCGAGGACCTGTTCTACCGCCTCAACGTCATCCAGATCCGCCTGCCGCCGTTGCGCGAGCGCAAGGAGGACATCCCGCTGCTCGTGGAGCACTTCCTCACCCGCTTCAACCAGCGGCTGGGCAAGCGCGTCACGCGCGTGGACTCCGAGGCGATGAACGTGCTGCTGGGCCACGCGTGGCCGGGCAACATCCGCCAGCTCGAGAACGTCATCGAGCGCGGCGTGCTCCTGTCCGACGCCGACTCGCTCGGCGCCGAGGCGCTGCCCGGCTTCGAGAACGTCGCGTCCGCCCCGGCGGCCGCCGACCTCGACGGCGAGGGCCTCGGCCTGAAGGACCTCGTGCGCGTCCACACCGCGAAGGTCGAGCGCCAGCTGATCCAGCGCTGCCTCGAGCAGGAGGGCGGCAACGTCACCCGCGCCGCCCGCCGGCTGGGCATCAGCCGCAAGAGCCTGCAGCTGAAGATGAAGGAGTACAACCTGCGGGGGGGAGAGGACGAGGCGGACTGAGGCGCTTCACGCGGGCTTCGGGCTTCGGGCCGCCGGCCGTTCGGCCGCCCCTTCCGGGCACGGGCGTGCCTACCTTCCGGGCATGGCAACGACCACGATGACGCGCCCGAAGGACCCCGGCATCGCCGCGGTCCTGTCGCTCTTCGTCCCCGGCGTCGGGCAGTTCTACGCGGGCCGCTGGGGGTGGGGCCTGTTCTGGCTCGTCGTCACGCCGGGCTTCTGGATCGGCACGGGCGGGCTCCTCGGGTGGGTCTGCCACATCCTCGCGTCGATCCAGGCGTACCGTCAGGTGCAGCGGGCTGACAGCTGACAGCTCCGCGTGTGCCAGAATGGCGCACGCATGCTCCCCTACCTCGCGGACTGGGCGCACCTGATCCTGCGCTGGCTGCACCTCGTGGCCGGCGCGGCCTGGATCGGCGCCTCGTTCTACTTCAACTGGCTCAACAACCAGATCCGCCCGCCGGAGGACGGCCGCAAGGACGTCGAGGGCGAGGTCTGGTCGATCCACGGCGGCGCGTTCTACCAGGCGATCAAACACGGCTACACCATCGGGAAGCTGCCGGCGAGGCTGCACTGGTTCTACTGGGAGGCCTACACGACGTGGCTCTCCGGCGTCGGGCTGCTCGCCGTCGTGTACTGGCTCGACGCGAAGGCGTGGATGGCGGGGCCGCTCTCGGCGGGGGCCGCGGTGGCCGTCGGCATGGCGGCGCCGATCGTCGGGTGGGTCGTCTACCACGCGCTCTGCAGGAGCCCGCTCGCCCGGCGCCCGCGCGCCTTCGGGGCGCTCCTGTCCAGCCTCCTCGTCGCCGCGGCGTGGGGCCTCGCGCAGCTGTTGCCGCCGCGCGCTGCGTACATCCACACGGGCGCCATCATCGGCACGATCATGGCGGCCAACGTGTACTTCGTGATCATCCCCTCGCAGCGGGCGATGGTCGCGGCGGCGGAGCGGGGGGAATTGCCCGACCCCGCGATCGGCAAGGAGGGCGCGCTCCGGTCGCTGCACAACAACTACCTCACGTTGCCCGTCCTCTTCGTGATGGTGAGCAACCACTTCCCCTTCACCTACGGCCACGACCTCGGCTGGCTCGTGCTCGCCGCCGTCGGGGCCGTGGGGGTCGCCATCCGCCACGTGTTCAACCTGAAGGGCCGCGGGCTTTCGTTCCGCCCGTGGATCGCCGTCGCGGCCGTCGGCGGGCTCGTCATCGTGGGGGCGATGGCGCCGCGTCGCCACGAGGGACCGGCGGTCGCGTGGACGGAGGTGGAGCCCATCGTGACGCAGCGCTGCACGCCGTGCCACGCCGACAAGCCCACGCTGGCGGGCTTCACGGCGCCGCCGAAGGGCCTCGTGCTCGCCGGCGAGGCCGACGCCCGCGCGTCCGCGGACAAGATCCGCACGCAGGTCGAGACCCGCGTGATGCCGCTCGGCAACCTCACGGGCATGACCGACGAGGAGCGCGCGCGCCTCGTCGCGTGGGCTCACGACCCCCGGTAGGTGCTGTAACCGAACGGGCTGAGCAGGAGCGGCACGTGGTGGTGCCGCGCGTCGCGCACGCGGAACACGATGACCGCCTCCGGGAAGAACCCGTCGGGATCGTAGGCGCCCGTGTCGAACGTCAGGCGCCACGTCCCCGGCGCCGCGGGGCCGGAGATCAGGGTCTTGCAGCGCCCGTCGGCGTCCGTGACCCCCTCCCCCACGCGGACCCAGTCGCCGTCGAGCCGATCGAGGGTCACCGGCACACCCGCGGCCGGCCTACCGCGGGCGACGTCGAGCACGTGGGTGGTGATCATGCCGCCCCCACGAGCTTCCGCAGCCGAATCCGCGTGATCTTCCGCTGCTCCTCCGCGGCGACGCGCGCCTCCGCGACGGGATCGTTGCCCATGCGCGCACGCAGGAGGCCCAGCATCTCGTCGGCGGACCTGCCCGTGGCACAAACGATGAAGATGTGGCCGAAGCGCGCCTCGTAGTCGCGGTTGGCGGCGAGGAAGGCCTCCTCGGCGCCGCGCGCGCCTGCCTGCTCCTCGCTGGACCACCGCGAGCCCTTCTTCTCTCCGATGCGCGGGTGCGCCCGGAAGGCCTCGTGCCAGTCGTCCGGCCCGCAACTCGCCCACACCTCGTCCGCGCTCGCGAAGAGCGCCTCGGGCGAGCCGTGCGCCCGGTTCATGCCGTCCACCCAGCGCGACGAGCCGCAGACGGCGCGCAAGGCCTCCGCCCGCGCCTTCGGGAAGAGCGCGTCGAGGCGCGCGACGCCCGCCCGCGCGCGCCCCTCCGGCGACGGCGCGCCCCACACGCGGAGGCGGGCGACCCCGCCGTCCGGGAACACCTGCAGGCGCACGTGCGTGACGGGGCCCACGTCGGCGAGCTCCTCGTCGAAGCCGTGCCGCGTGTCCGGCAGGGCGCGCGTGCGCGGGAGGATCTCGCGCCAGGGCCCCTCCTCCGACGCGCCGCCCTCGAGCAGGAACGCGCCGGGCGAGTTGCCCTTGAAGTGCATCGTGTCGACCTCGGCGCGGCGCACCACGCCCTCGGTCGCGAGCTTCACGACGATCCAGTCGTTGCCGGGGCCGCGCCGCCGGCGCGTCTCCCAGCCCTCGCCCATCGTGCGCGGCAGGCCGGGCGCGACGAGGTTGTTGCGCGAGCCGAAGAACATGTCGCTGCACACCGGCACGAAGCCGCCGTTCTCGCTCGCCGCGAGATCGATCTCGGGCCGGAGGAAGAGCCGCCGCCAGTCGGGCATGGGCTCGCCGTGGACCCGCAGCCGCGCGACGCCGCCGTCCGGGTAGATGCGCAGGCGCAGGTGCGTCACGCGCGCGGGGAAGTCGATGGCGAAGGGGTTCTTCGCGTTCCCCTGCAGCGCGCTCTTCGGGAGGATCTCCACCCAGTCGGCGATGTCGTCGGGCTGGGCGTGGGCCTCCGCGCAGGCGGCCTCGAGCGAGCACGACTCCGGGTAATTGCCACGGAAATACGCGGTGTCTACCACCACGCCGCGGATCACCCCGGGGATCCCGAGCCGCACGATGCACCAGTCGTGCCCGGGCTCGCGACGGCGGCGCGTCTCCCAACCGTCCATCCACTTGCCGCGGTCGGTGTAGCGGTGCTCGTCCCACTCGGCGGCGTGCGCGCGGAGCAGGTTCTCCTTCTCGGCGAAGAACTCGTCGTTGCAGGCGAGCACGCGGCCGCCGAGGCGGTCGACCGCGAGGTCGACGAGGTCCGTGAAGTCAGCCACGCAGCCACCTCCCCTCGGGCGCGCCGACGTGCGCGCCGTTCTCGAACACCTTCCGCCCGCGGAGCCACGTCGCGTGCACCCGCCCGTACAGGGACTCGCCGAGGTACGGCGTCATCGGGTGGCGGTGGAAGAGGCGATCCACGACCATCGGCGCGTCCGGGTCCCACGCGGCGAAATCCGCGTCGAACCCCGGCGCGATCGCCCCCTTCCGCCCCCACAACCCCACGAGCCGGGCGGGCGACTCGCTCATCCAGCGCACCACCGTGTCGAACGCGACGCCGCGGGTGCGCGCCTCGCTCCACACCGCGGGCAGGCCGATCTGCAGCGACGCGATGCCGCCCCAGGCCCGCGCGAAGTCGCCGCTGTCGGCGCACTTCACGTCCGGCGACGCGGGCGAGTGATCCGTCACCACCTGGTCGATCAGCCCCTGCCGGAGCGCGTCCCACAGCGCGGCGCGGTTGGCCTCGCCCCGGATCGGCGGCGCGCACTTGAACGCGACGGCGCCGTCGGCGATGCGCTCCGCCGCGAAGTGCAGGTAGTGCGGGCACGTCTCCACCGAGAGCGGCAGGGCGCGCTCGCGGGCGCGCACGAACAGCCCGAGCGCGCTCGCCGCGGAGAGGTGCACGACGTGGGCCCGCGCGCGCGTCTCCTCGACGAGGGCGAGCACGCGGGCGACGGCCTCCTCCTCGGCCGCGGGCGGGCGGGCGTCGAGCCACGTCCGGTAGCTGCGCGGCGGGCCGGACGGGTCGCGCAGGGGCCCGGGGAGCTCGGCGTGGACGAGGAGCGGCGCGCCCACGTCGGCGAGCGCGCGCATGCCGGCGGCGAGGTCGTCGGCCTCGCAGTGGGGGAACTCGTCGACGCCCGACGGCGCGAGGAAACACTTGAACGCGAGCGCGCCCGCGTCGCGGATCGCGCGGAGCTCGCCCGCGTTGCCGGGGACGAGGCCCCCGCAGAGCCCCACGTCGACGTGACACTTGCCTTCGGCCGCCTGCGCCTTGGCGAGCAGGCCGGCGACGCTGGTCGTTGGCGGGATGCTGTTCAGGGGCATGTCCACGATGGTGGTGACACCCCCGGCCGCGGCCGCGCGCGTGGACGTGGCGAATCCTTCCCAGGCGGTCCGCCCCGGCTCGTTGACGTGGACGTGGGTGTCGACGAGCCCCGGCGCGAGCACGAGACGGCCGAGGTCCACGACGTCGGACGCGGGCTCGTCGTAGGCGCCGATGCGCGCGATTACCCCACCTTCGACGAACACAGTCGCCGCCCGTACACCCAATGTCGTCACGACGCTTTGGCTGCGGAGCGCCTGCATGGGCGGACCCTACGCCCCCCCGGGGAACCCTGTCAAGTGACGGACGGCCGGCTAAGATGCCGGCCATGACGCTTGCTCTGCTGATCGCGTTGCCGATGGGCTGCCCCGGGTTCGGGAACCAGGTCCCCGACGTGGGGGACGTCTCCGAGTTCCCCACGTGGGAGGAGGACGTCTCGGCCATCATGGCGTCCGACTGCACCAGCTGCCACGGCTCCGCCTCCTACCAGAACAACGACCCGAGCTTCCGGCTGGACGTGTACGACTCCGACGGCCAGGTGGCCGGCGCGTACGACATGGCGGACCGGATCGTGGCCCGCGCGGTGGACGGCGAGGGCGGCTACATGCCGCTCGGCAGCTCGACCGGCGTGGACGACGCGAAGAAGCTGACGCTCGAGCGCTGGCTCGAGCTCGGCGCCCCCGAGACCGCCGCCGACCTGGAGTAGCCGAATGCGGGAGATCCTCAAGGGCGCCGTCGCCGGCGCCGGCGCCACCCTCGCGCTCCTCGCCTGCCTGCTCGGCAACCCCGCCGAGGCCACGCCCGTGTACTCGCTGCAGACGGTCAACGCCTGCGACACGTGTCACATCGAGCCGAGCGGGTGGAAGAACCCCGAGATGAAGGACCGGCGCTGCACGATGGACTGCAGCTCGTGCCACGTCAGCCCGACGGGCGGCGCGATGCGCAACACCACCGGCCGCTTCTTCGCCCGCGAGAAGCTGCCGATGTTCGGCACGCGCCCGACGAAGGGCGAGGACCTCGCGGCCAAGTACCTCCCCGAGGGGCACCCCACCGAGGGGCGTTACCGCCTCGGCGAGGGCTTCTCGGGCTGGTGGCCCGGGGAGAAGCCGATGGAGGACGTCCCGGACCGGTACGGCTTCCTGAAGCCCGATCCGAAGCTCGCGTTCGGGCTCGACTTCCGCTTCATGGTCTACGCCCCGCTCGGCGCGGACCTGAAGGCGTTCCCGATGCAGTACGACATGTACTTGAGCTATCGGCCCCTCTACAACCTCGTGCTCTACGGGTCCGGCGGCCTGATGGGCCGCCAGGCCAACGACCTCACCGACAAGGGCGACAAGGTGATCTCCGCGGCGGCTCGCGAGGTGTTCGCGAAGGTCGACCGCCTCCCCTACAACTCCTACGTGCTCGCCGGCCGCTTCAACCTCCCGTACGGCTGGCGGCTGCCGGACCACACCGCCTACATCCGTCGCAACCTCGGCCTCGACCAGAACCGCCAGGTCTTCGGCGTGATGGCCGGCACCAACCCGAACTACCCCTTCGTCCACGCCGCCCTGTTCACGCAGGGCGCGGACTGGTGGCCGGGCGACACGGGCGAGGACGGGTTCGGCGCGGCCGTCTCCGGCGGCGTGCGCGAGCTCGGCTGGCACCTCGCGGGCAGCGCGATGGCGTACCGCCGGCGCGACGGCTTCGACGACATCCAGTTCGGCCCGCAGTGGGGGCTCAACCTGTACCCGGTCGCCTACCTCGGCGAGGTCGACTTCCGCCGGCAGACCGATCCCGCCGTCTCGAAGGAGGGCTTCTTCGCCTACCACGAGGTCGACTGGCGGCTCGTGGAGCCGCTCGTGCTCAAGGCGAAGTACGAGTGGATGGACGACGACCTCGAGCTCAAGGACAACCACCTCAACCGCCTCGGCGCCGGGGTGGAGTGGCATCCGTACACCTACACCCACGTCGAGGCGCAGTACCGCGCCACGTTCACCGGGGGCGGCGTCGCGCTCGCGGGGTCGGAGTTCACCGGGAACGAGATCCTCGTGATGCTGCACGGCCACCTGTAGAGGTTGACCTTTCAACCTCGGTGATCAGATCGGACCGTCCCCTTTTCGGCGGAGGGCTCGGTCATGGCGGAGAACGGTGTGGTGCGCGCGTGGGTCGACGAGGTGCAGGCCCTCTGCGGGCCGCGGCAGGTGGTGTGGTGCGACGGCAGTGAAGAGGAGCGACGGCGAATCACCGCGCTCGCCGTCGGCCGCGGCGAGCTCCTCCCGCTCAACCCCGACAAGCTCCCCGGCTGTCACCTCCACCGCTCCCACCCCGACGACGTCGCCCGCACCGAGCAGCTCACGTTCGTCTGCACGCGCACGAAGGAGGACGCGGGCCCCACGAACAACTGGCTCGCCCCGGACGAGGCTCGCGAGCGCCTGACCCCGCTGTTCCGGGACGCCATGCGCGGGCGCACCATGTACGTGGTCCCCTTCGTCATGGGGCCGCCGGGCTCGCCGTTCGCGCGCGTGGGCGTCCAGGTCACCGACAGCGCGTACGTGGCGCTGAGCATGCGCGTCATGACGCGCATCGGCGAGTCCGCGCTCGCCGAGCTCCGCCGCGGCGCGGGCTTCACGCGCTGCCTGCACTCCATCGGGGACCTCGATCCGAAGCGCCGCTTCATCTGCCACTTCCCCGAGGACAACGCCATCTGGAGCGTGGGCAGCGGCTACGGCGGCAACGCGCTCCTCGGCAAGAAGTGCATGGCGCTGCGGATCGCGAGCTGGATCGGGCGCCGGGAGGGCTGGCTCGCCGAGCACATGCTGATCGTCGGCATCCAGGACCCCTCCGGCCGCACCCGCTACGTCGCCGGCGCGTTCCCCAGCCAGTGCGGCAAGACGAACCTCGCGATGCTCGTGCCACCCGAGGCGTGGGCGCGCAAGGGCTGGAAGGTCTGGACCGTCGGCGACGACATCGCGTGGCTCCGGCCGGGCCCTGACGGGCGGCTCTGGGCCACGAACCCGGAGGCCGGCTTCTTCGGGGTGCTGCCGGGCACCAGCACGAAGACGAACCCGAACGCGATGCGGACCATCTCGCACGACACCATCTACACCAACGTCGGCCTCGCGCCGGACGGGTCGGTGTGGTGGGAGGGCCACGACGATCCGCCGCCCGCGGGCCTCGAGGACTGGCGCGGGCGCCGATGGGACCCTCGCTCGGGCGAGAAGGCCGCCCACCCCAACAGCCGCTTCACCGCGAGCCTCGCGAGCTGCCCCTCCACGCCGCCCGACTGGGATCGCCCCCAGGGCTTCCCGATCGACGCCATCCTCTTCGGCGCGCGGCGCCCGCGCGCGGTCCCGCTCGCCTACGAGAGCTTCGACTGGCGCCACGGCGTCTTCGTGGGCGCGACGATGGCCTCGGAGACCACCGCCGCCGCGACCGGGCAGGTGGGCGTGCTCCGGCGCGACCCCATGGCGATGCTCCCCTTCTGCGGCTACAACATGGGCGACTACTTCGGCCACTGGCTCCGCGTCGGCGCCGGCCTGACGCGGCCCCCGAAGGTCTTCGGCGTGAACTGGTTCCGCACGGGCGACGACGGCCGCTTCCTCTGGCCCGGCTACGGCGAGAACCTCCGCGTGCTCGACTGGATCCTCCAGCGCTGCGACGGCCGCGGCGAAGCCGTCGAGACGCCCATCGGGCACGTCCCCACCGTCGAGGCGATCGACCGCGCCGGGCTCGACGTGTCCGAAGCCACGATGCGGCGCCTGCTCGCCGTCGACCCCGCCGAGTGGGCCGAGGAGCCCGCGGCGCAGCGCCACTTCTTCGCGACCTTCGGCGAGCACCTGCCCGCCGCGTTGTGGGACGAGCACGCGGCGCTCGAGCGCCGCCTCACGAGGGTGCCCGAGCCCGCTTGACGGGGGCTCGCGCGCCTCTACGTAAAGCCAGCAACTCGTGGGGGTGAGGGTCACATGGAACGGAATCGGAACGGAAACGGAAAGGCCGGCCGCGGGTTCGCGGCGATGGACGAGACGCGCCAGCGCGAGATCGCGCGCATGGGCGGCAAGGCCGCGCACGAGAAGGGCACGGCGCACGAGTTCACGCCCGAGGAGGCGCGCTCGGCCGGCGCGAAGGGCGGACGTGTCGCCCACGAGCGC
>JBMOQZ010000390.1:0-46062 GCA_049322475.1 Myxococcota bacterium
GCGGCGCCGGGAGCGGCGCGGAGGTGAGCGGCTGCGGCACCGACGACCACCGTGGGGGCACCGGCGGCGGCGGCGGCGCGGGCGGCTGCGGCGGGTCGGGCGGCGGCGCCGGGCGCGCGGGCGGCGCCTCCGTCGCGCTGCTCGTGTCGGTGTCGAGCGGGTCCGACATCCCCACGCTCGAGGGCAACACGATCACCTCCGACGACGGCGGCGACGGCGGGGACGGCGGCGACGGCGGCCTCGGCGGCGACGGCGGGTTCCACGGCACGGGCGGCGGCTCGGCCCGCTCCACGGCGTGGTGCAGCCAGGCGGGCGGCGACGGGGGCGACGGCGGCGACGGCGGCTTCGGCGGCGGCGGCGGCGGCGGCGCGGGGGGCCCGAGCTACGCGGTGATGGTCACGGGCGTCACGCCCGCCGCGACGTGGGCCAGCGCGGCGAACACCCTGACGGGCGGGGTCGCCGGCACGGGCGGCGCGGGCGGCTCGGGCGGCCGCAGCGGCGCGAACGACGGCACGGACGGCGTGGACGGGGGGAGCGGGGCGCAGAGCTGGTGAGTGAGGGCCAGCTGTGAGCTGTCAGCTGTCAGCTGTCAGCACGAGGGGACGAGGGGCGGGCGGGGACGCCCGCCCCCACGAAGACGCGCGCCCGCCTCACCCCTCCATGTCTCCGCCCCGTCCGCTCACCCCGCCACCGACCTCGTCTCGGGCACCGAGCCCGGCTGTAGCCTGTAGCCCGTAGCCTGCAGCCTCCTCTACGAGGGCGCAGCCGAGAAGCTCGCCTCGTACTCCAGCGTCCCGACGTCGCCGCCGAGGTCCTCGTCGCCCGCGATCTCGGCGGTGACGCTGCCGTCGCCGTTCAGCTGGCCGGTGAAGCTCGCCCGGTGGCCGTCGACGACCATCGTGCCGACGAGCTCGGTGCCGGACACCGTGCCGGTCCACACGACGGGGAGGTCGCCCGACTTCTCCGGGTGGTTGCGGAGGCGGCAGGTGCCGGAGAGGTAGAGCTGGCCCCCGTTGATCGCACCGGACACGGCGCCGTCGCAGGTGTCGGTCTCGCCGTAGCGAACGGCGGTCACCTTCCCGGAGAACGAGCCGGCGAGCGGCCCGTCGCTGGTGCCGGTGCCGCCGCGCTCGGTGGAGCCGCTGCCGGTGCCGGTCACGAGGCTCATGTAGTAGTCCCAGTCCCAGCCGGAGCCGGGGTCGGTGTGCGTCGCGCCGGGCACCTCGTTGTGGCCGATGACGTGGGCGCGGTCCTTCGGGATGCCGTAGCGGTCGCAGATGTCGGCGGTGAGCGCCGCGGACGCGCGGTACATCGTGTCGGTGTACCAGGTGTCGGGCTGGCTGACGTAGCCCTCGTGCTCGATCCCGATGCTCTTCAGGTTGTAGTCCCAGTTGCCGGCGTGCCAGCCGACGTCGGCCTCGTCGAGCATCTGGGTGATCTGGCCGTCGCTGGAGCGGAGGAGGTAGTGCGCGCTCACCTCCGCCGAGCAGTTCTGGAACCACGAGATCGAGCCGCTGTAGCTCCCCTCCATCGTGTGGATGATCACGTAGGAGACGTCGCCCGCGCCGCGGCTGTAGTTCGAGTAGTTGTCCGCGCACGCGGGGATGAACTGGTGGACGAGGCCGGAGCCGGCCATCGCCATCGTGTTCTCGCGCCACGGCAGCTTCTGCGGCTCCACCTCGAGGACCTCGCCGTTGGGCGCCTCGGCCGCGAGCCCCCACTGGATCCAGTCGTAGACCTGGGCCGCGAAGCCGTCGCCGACTAGGGGATCGCTCGCGCCCGACCACGCGGCGACGAGGGGGTACCACTCCTCGAGCGTGTCGACGCGCTCGCCCGTGAGCTTGCGGTACTGGTCGGCCTCGAAGCGCAGGAGCGCGGCGGCGCCCCGGATGTTGGCGGCGGGGTCGTCGACGAGCGCGTCCGCGTCCTGCCCGGAGAGCTCGGCAGCCACGGCGAGCGAGGGGAACGCGGCACCCTCGCGCAGGTTCATCACGCCGACGCCGCCCTCGCGGTTGACCTCGCCGAAGCGCTGGTCGAGGCGGCTCACCTCCCAGGCGGTGGCGACGAGGACATCGTACGGGACGTCGTACTCCTCGGAGGCGGAGGTGAAGGCGTCGTGGAGCTGGGTGGGGCCGGACGGGGCGGGGGCGCAGGCGAGCAGCAGCAGCAAGAGGGTCTCCGGGCGCGTGCGCTTCCACTGCAGGGTCCGTGCCATCCCGGCGAACCGGCGCTTCCGCGGACGCCGGCGCCCCGGTGTGGATGTCCCGGGCGAGGTGCGCGCGCCCCACCCGCCGAATCCGTGTCGCACCCGGTCGGTTGCACCCCCGAGGGTGCGGCACTATGGTTTGCGACTGTTGGTACCGACCCTGCTCCTCTCTCTGCTGGTCCCCGCTTTCGCCGCGCCCGCGGACGCCCTCGTGCAGGCGTTCGCCGGAGGGGAGACGACGGCCGACTACGTCTTCCTGCTCGACACGGCGGGACCCCAGAAGGCCGGCGCCGAGGCCGCGCGCGAGGACATCGCGAAGTTCGTCGAGGCCGTGCCCGCCGGGGACGACGTCGCGATCGTGGTGCTGCACACCCGGCCGAGCGTGGTGCTCGAGCCCGTGACGGTGGACGAGGCCGGTCGCGCCGCGCTCGCGGCGCGGATCCGCGCGATCGAGCTGCCCACCGCGAAGGAAGAGGACGTCGCCGCCGGGCTCGCGCAGGCGGGGACCCTGCTCGACCGCGAGGGCGCCAGCACCGCGCAGTTCCTCTTCGTGGTCAGCAACTTCTGCCACAACCCGCCGATCGCCTCGGAGTGGGGCAGCGCCGGCCAGGGCTGCAGGGCGATGCGCGGCACCACCGCGCTCGTGGGGAAGCTCAAGGGCTCCGGGGGTCGCCTGCTTTCGAGCTGGGTCTTCCCCGTCGCGGCGGAGAAGGCCCCCGCCCAGGCCGACGTGGACGCCGCGGTCGCGGTGCTCCGCGAGGCCGGCGCGGTCGAGCTCGCCGCGTCGCCCTTCTCCACCTGGCTCGCAGGCTTCCGCGACCGCCTCGCCACCGAGCGCGTGCGTCCCCTCGCCCGCGCCGAGGCCTCGCGCGCCGACCTCGAGGTCACCGTGGCTCGCCCGCCGACGCCCGACGACCCGACGGCCGAGCTCCGGCTCTCGAGCGGCCTCGAGCAGCTGCGGCTCCGCCTGACGCAGGTCGACGTCGCCGGCGCCCTGCCCGGGACGTGGCCCACCGAGATCGAGCTCGCTCCCGAGGCCTCGCTCACGGTCGGGGTCGCCCTGCCGCCGCCGCCCGTCTCGATCCTCCCGCGCAGCGAGACCATCCGGATCCCCCTCGTCGTTCGCGCGACGGGCACGGTCGAGCCCGCGGAGGGCCTCGCGGCGCTGGACGTCGACACCCGCCGCCCCGATCTGTCCGTCCCGCTCGAGCTCACGCTGGAGCGGCCCTACGGGCTGTCGGGTCCGAAGGCGGCGGTGGTCCTCGTGGCCACGTTCGGCCTCTCCGGGTTCCTCGGCATCTGGCTGCGCGGGCGCTTCCTGCCGAAGACGCTCGGCGGCAGCTTCGGATACCGCCGGGCGGACGGGCCCCGGGAGTCGCTCGACATCTCCTCGCTCTCCGTCGCCCCCATCGTGATCGGCAAGGACGGTCGGCTCGCCGTGGGGTCGGAGAAGGACGCCGTGCTCGTCCTGCGAATCCGCCGTCCGCTGTGGGTTGCGCACGCCGAGGTCGAGGTCCGGGGCCCCCGCGAGGTCGAGATCAATCGGAAGCGCGCGGCGCCCGGCCGGCACCGCGTCGTCGCCGGCGCCACTTCCTTCCAGTTCGGCGAGTACCGGCTGACCTGGGAATGAATTCGAAAAGAATTGTTGCACGGGGACATTGCCCCTGCATCCCGGATGCGCTACCGTTTGTCGCGAGTGGTATCCGTCCTTTTCTGTCGGGAGACTGAAACGGACGGGTGGCTTATCACCCGGCAGGATGCCGACCGCTCCGAGACCTGCCCGAGCCATCGGGGGGGGCTCGCCATGACGACCAAAGACTGGGGAGATCGTCCGATGACCGGTGAAGAGATCTACAACCTGCTCAACAAGATGGGTCAGCGCGGGGATCCTCCGCGCAAGCGCGAGCGTCAGCTCCGGAAGCTGGCCGAAAAGGTCGGCCTCTCGAGCGACGCGCTCCGCGCGAAGGCGCGCCGCTGGGCCAAGAAGATGGGCCTCGGCTACCCGCTCATGCGGAAGCCGGCGAGCCAGAACCGCGAGAAGGAGCGCGAGGAGCGCCGCACCATCCGGCGTTCGCGCCGTGACGAGCGCGTCCAGCTCGGCCAGGCGGCGCTCGCCCGCGGCGCCGACTGGTCCGAGATCGCGCGCCTGTTCGGCATCAAGACGCCCGAAGGCGCGGCCCAGTGGTGGCGCCGCAACGTCGAGGGCATCAAGACGCCGAAGCGCAGCACCCGCCGTCGCCGTCGCGCGCGTCGCGTGGCGTAGGCGCTCCCTCTTCGGAGGGGACCCCGACCCGCCGGCGCCGCGAGGCCCGGCGGGTCGTTCTTTTTACCTCTCGATCGGGTTGCCGGCCGCGACCCACGCCGCCGTGCCTCCCTTCACGTTGACCGCGCTGAAGCCGCGGGCCGCCAGCAGCTCGGAGGCCTTCACGGAGCGGCCACCCGACTGGCAGATCACGTACACCGCCTTCCCGCGGAAGGGCTCGAGCTCGGCGACGCGCCGCTCGAGGTCCTGGACGGGGACGTTGCGCGCGCCCGGCACGTGGCCGCCGGCGAATTCCTCGGGCGTACGCACGTCGAGGAGCACCGCGACCTTCTGGGCGGCGAGATCGGCTTTGAGCGCGGCGACGTCGACGTCGGCGAAGGGAGCGGCGTGGATGGCCGCGACGAGGAGGGGGATCATCGGCCGAACGTATCGCGGTATCCTCCGCGCGATGCTGACCCTGCTGCTCGCGCACGCGTGCGCCGCGCCCGAGGAGGACAGCGGCGAGCCCGCCGACGACACGCCCCCGGAGGAGACCGAGGAGGCGCTCACCTGCGAGACCCTCGAGGTCCGCGTCGACGGCGTCGACCCGCCCCACGTCGGCGACACCTGGAGCGTCATCCTCGCCTGCGACGACGCCGTGCTCACGGGCACCGGACGCGTGAGCGTCGACCCACCCGACTTCGCGTCCATCGACAACCTGCGCGTCACCTTCCTCTACGCGGGCGAAGGCACGGTGAAGATGCAGGTGGGGTCGTATCGGGCGGAGAGGGCGGTCGAGGTTCTGGAGTAGCTCAGCCCACCTCGTAGAGGTTGATGAACTTGCTCCCCTGGATCGGGATCCGCCCCAGCAGCGTCGTCCCCTCCTCCACCTGCCGCGCGCCGACCTCGGTCAGCAACACCCGGCCGCGGTGGGCCGAGAGGTTCATCATCCACCGCGCGAGGTAGAACGGGCCGGCGAGCTCCCAGCCCTCGGCCGGCCGGTGCGTCTCCGGGGTGATGCGGGCGACGCCCGGGGCCACGCCGACCGAGAGCCGGTAGCCGGCCTGCGACGTGAGCCGCTGGAGCGCGACCGCGGTCTTCACGGCCTTGCTCACGGTCTCGCGGAAGCCGTAGCTGACCGTCCAGCAGATCAGCATGGAGCCCTCGGCGCGCTCCCAGATCTCCGCCCCGGCCTCGCCGAGGACGCCGGCCCACTCCTGCCCCATCGTCGCCAGCGAGACGCGGGGGGTGGCGATGCTGCGCGGCGGCGGGGAGGCCTCCATCGCCATCACCACCACGGGCGTCGGCGGCACCGTCCGTCCCGCCTTCGCGGGGGCGGCCGCCTCCTTGCCCTCCTTGTTCGCCGACTCGATGACGGACTTCAGGTACTGCGCGAGGTCGTTGTTCGTGGCGCGGTGTCCCTCGCGGACCACGAGCTGCGAGAGCGCCTCCATCATCTCGCCCGCCTCGGCCCAGCGGTCGTCGCGGTAGCGCGACAGCGTGCGCAGCAGGAAGGCCTCGAGGTCCTCGCTGATGTCCGGGCGGTAGGCCCGCGGCGAAGGCACCTCCGCGCGGCGCACGCGCGCGAGCGTCTCGTCGCGGCTGCGCGCCTTGAAGAGGCGGCGGCCGGTGAGGAGCTCGTAGAGCACGATGCCGAGCGAGAACAGGTCGCTGCGGCCGTCGAGCTGGCGCCCCTCCACCTGCTCGGGGCTCATGTACGCGTACTTGCCGCGGATGACCTCCTGGTTGCCCTTCTGGATGGCGGCGCGCGAGATCCCGAAGTCGGTGATCTTCACCTCGCCCGAGAAGCTCACGAGGATGTTCTGGGGCGAGATGTCGCAGTGCACGATGTGGAGCGGGCGGCCTTCCGGATCGACCTGCTGGTGCGCGAACTGCAGGGCCTTGAGCACCTCGCCGGTGAGGAAGAGCGCGAGCGGGATCGGGAACTCGCCCAGCGGCCGGGCGCGCGCGACGAGCCGGGCGAGGTCGATCCCGTGCACGTACTCCATCGCGATGTAGAGGCTCTCCTCCTGCTGCCCGAGCTCGAAGACCTGCACGATGTTGACGTGCGAGAGCATCGCCGCGATGCGGGCCTCGCCCTTGAAGAGCTCCTTGAACTCGTCGTCCTTCGCGAGCGTGTCGAGGATGCGCTTGATGACGAGGATCTTCTCGAACCCCATCGCGCCGTGCGCGCGGGCGCGGAAGACGTCGGCCATGCCGCCCGTCGCGATCTTCTCCAGCAGATGGTAGGTGCCGAAGACTTCGGGCTGCGACTGCGACACGCGGGCTCCTCGCGATGAGCGGGTGCAGACAATATCGCAAGGAGGGCGATGAGCACCGAACTGCGACGTCTGGTCGAGCGACTGCGGGCCGAGTGCCCTTGGGATCGGGCGCAGGATCACCGATCGATGCGGCCCTACCTCCTCGAGGAGACCTACGAGGTGATCGACGCCCTCGACGCCGGCGACGCGGCGCGCCTGCGCGACGAGCTCGGCGACCTGTTGTTCCAGGTCTACTTCCACGCGCGCCTCGCCGAGGAGCGCGGCGAATTCGACATCCAGCAGGTCGCCGACGCGATCGTCGCGAAGATGGTCGAGCGGCACCCGCACGTGTTCGCCGGGACCGACGACGATCCGTCGGTGGCCGGGTGGGAGGCGCGCAAGGCGGCGGCGCGCAGGGGCGGCTCGCGCTTCGACAGCGTCCCGCGCGCGTTGCCCGCGCTGCTCCGCGCCCACCGCGTCGGCGAGAAGGTCGCCCACGTGGGTTTCGACTGGCCGGACCTCGACGGCGTGCTCGCCAAGGTCGACGAAGAGCGACGCGAGCTCGCCGAGGCGCTCGCCGGCGGCGACCGCGCGGAGATCGAGCACGAGTACGGCGATCTGCTGCTCGCGTGCGCCAACCTCGGGCGCTTCCTCGGCATCCCCGGCGAGGACGCGCTGCGCGAGGCGAACCGGCGCTTCGAAGATCGGTTCCGAATCGTCGAGCGCCTCGCCGCCGAGGCCGGCGTCCGCCTCGAGGAGGCCGGCCTCGATCGCCTCGACGCCTGGTGGCAGGAGGCCAAAGCCCTTAGCCTGAAACCCGAAGCCTGAAGCCCGCTTTGACCGCCCTCGTCCTCTTCCTCCTGTTCACCGTCGTCCCGACGATCGAGACGTGGCTCCTGATCCGCATCGGCAGCGTCGTCGGCGCCACCGAGACGGTCGCGTACCTCGTCGCGATGGGGCTGCTCGGCGCCTGGCTGGGAAAACGCGCCGGGTTCACCGTGATGCGCCAGCTCTTCGACGGCCTGCGCGCCGGCGAGCCCCCCGCCGACAAGCTGGTGGAGGCGGGGCTCGTGCTCGTGGGCAGCGTCCTGCTGGTGACGCCGGGCGTGCTGACGGACGCGACGGGCATCGTGCTGTTCCTCGGCCCGGTCCGACGTTTCCTCGCGCCGCGCGTGAAGCGCGCGCTGCTCGCGTGGCTCGAGCGGCGCGGCATGAAGGTCGGCACGCTCGGCCCCGGCCCCGCCGCGCAGGAGCGCGAGCGTCGCGAGCGGCGCGTCTTCACCCATCCGCCGGCGTAGACTGAAGCCATGTTCGAGCTGGAGCTCGTGGGCCCCCGAGGCACGGTGTCGCGTCACCCCTTGACGGCGCGTCCCCTTTACATCGGCCGCGCGTCCACCAACGACATCGTGTTGCTCGACGACACCGCGTCGTCCCGTCACCTCACCGTATGGGCCGCCGGCGGGCGCTGCTGGGCCGAGGACCTGAAGAGCCGCAACGGCACGTGGGTCAACGGCAAGCGCGTCATCGGCGTGATCGAGCTGCGCGAGGGCGACGAGCTCCGTCTCGGGGAGCGCACCGTCGCGCGCGTCGCCCGGACCGACGTGGAGGTCGTCGACGCCGCGCTGCTGGAGGACCTCGACCTCGGCGTCTGCCACGCCTTCACGTCCGACCGGTTCACGCTCGGCGGCGATCCCGGCGCCAACATCCAGATCCCCGGCGCGAAGGGCCGCGCCGTGCTCTTCCTGCACCAGAACGGCGAGGTCTGGCTCGGGCTCGAGGACGACCTGCGCGAGATCGCGGACGACGAGATCTTCGAGTTCGCCGGGCGCCACTTCCGCGTCCGCCGCCCCACCGGCAAGGCGGGCGAGGCCGGCGTCACGCGCGAGCTGGCGACGACGCGCTACCCGTACGAGCTCCTCGCCGTGGTCGACGGCGCCACCGGGCCCGAGGCCACCGTCCGCGACGCCCGCTCGGGCGCCACCCACACGGTGATCGCGGACAACCGCGCGCTCCTGCTGTACCTGCTGGGCCGCAAGGTGCGCGACGACCTCGCCGCGGGCCTCCCCGCGTCGGAGGCGGGGTGGTGTCAGGACGAGGAGGTCGCCGTCGGCATCTGGGGCCGCGCCCAGGGCACCTCGCAGGTCCAGCACCTCAACGTCCT
Organism: Myxococcota bacterium; assembly: GCA_049322475.1. GTDB lineage: Bacteria > Myxococcota_A > UBA796 > UBA796 > SXON01 > JBMOQZ01. The sequence continues at coordinate 8,871 of JBMOQZ010000390.1, forward strand.
CGTGTGGCGCGTGCGCAAGGAGCTGGAGGCGGCCGGCTTCGACGCCTGGTTCATCGAGAAGAAGCGGCGCCACGTGCGCGCCCGTGTCGAGCGCGTCGACGTCCGGTAGGCGGAGTAAGCGCGCCGTTACTGCATCCGCGAGGCGACCGCGCGACGCTGGCTTCGTGCGCGGCCCCCCTACCCGGGCCCGCCGAGGAGACCCATGCGTATCCTGACCTTCCTCTCGCTCTTCGTGCTCGCCTGCGACCCCGGCAAGGAAGAGCCCCTCCCGAACGACACGGGCGGCGAGGACACCGACACCACGCCGACCGACGACGACGCCGACGGCGACGGCTTCGCCGCGTCCGAGGACTGCGACGACGACGACGCGGCGATCCACCCCGAGGCGGAGGAGGTCTGGTACGACGGCGTCGACCAGGACTGCGACGGCAACGACGACGACCAGGACGGCGACGGCGCGCTGCTCGCCGACGACTGCGACGACACCGACCCCGCGCGGTTCCCGGGCGCCGAGGAGGTCTGGTACGACGGCGTCGACCAGGACTGCGACGACCGCGACGACGACCAGGACGGCGACGGCTTCGGCATGGCCGACGACTGCGACGACACCGACCCCGCCGCGTTCCCCGGCAACACCGAGACCTGGTACGACGGCGTCGACGGCGACTGCGACGCGCGCTCCGACGACGATCAGGACGGCGACGGCTACACCGCGACGTCGGCCGGCGGCCGCGACTGCGACGACACCAACGCCGACGTGAGCCCCGGCACCTTCGAGGACGGCGCCAACAGCGTCGACGACGACTGCGACGGGACCACCGACGAGGCCCTCGCCGACGAGGACGTCGACGGCGACGGCGTCACCGTCCTGGGCGGCGACTGCGACGACGGCGACCCCGCCGTCAACCCCGCCGCGGAGGAGGCCTGGTACGACGGGCTCGACGCCGACTGCGACGGCTGGTCCGACTACGACGTCGACCACGACGGCCACGACGCCGACGGGTACGGCGGGCGCGACTGCGACGACGCCGACTCCGCCGTCACGCCGGGGCGACTCGAGGCCGCGGGCAACGGCGTGGACGACGACTGCGACGGTCTCGCGGACGAGGAGCCTTCCTCCACGGACGGCGACGGCGACGGCTACAGCGAGCTCGCCGGCGACTGCGACGACGCCGACGCGACGGTGAGCCCGCGCGGCACCGAGGTGGCCTACGACGGCATCGACCAGGACTGCGACGGCGCCAGCGACTTCGACCACGACGGCGACGGCTACGACGACGAGTACTGGGGCGGCGACGACTGCAACGACAGCGACGCGGCCATCAGCCCCGCCGCGCAGGAGACCTGGTACGACGGCCTCGACGAGAACTGCGACGGGCTCGACGACTTCGACGCCGACGCCGACGGCGTCGAGGTGGGCGAGGACTGCGACGACGAGGACGCGTCCGTGAAGCCCGGGGCGTCGGACACCTGGTACGACGGCGTCGACTCCGACTGCGACGGCGGCAGCGACTACGACGCCGACGGCGACGGCTACGACGCCGAGGACTACGGCGGCAGCGACTGCGACGACACCGCCGCGGGCGTGCACCCCGGCGCCCCCGAGGCCGTGCTCGACGGCACGGACCAGGACTGTGACGGGAGCGATCTGGGGTAGGAATCGATCACGCGCGCCGGAGGGGCCGGGACGCCCCTCCGGCGCTCGTTCACGTCCGGGTTCAGGTACGGGTGCGGGTGCGCGGGCCGACGCGCACGCGAACGAAGGCCGGCGTCGACGCCCCCTCAGTACCCCCCGATCACGTACGCGCTCCCCTTCGCGCCGCTCCATCCCGGCGCGCCGACGAGGAACGTGCCGTCGCCGCCGGGCGCCACCGCGGCGCCGGCGAGGTCGGAGGCGCTCTCGGGGCCCCAGCGCGCGGCGGCGTCGGAGAGCGAGGCGCTCGCCGGGCGGGCCGCCCCGAAGAGCAGGTAGGCCATCGGCGCCCCGGGCGCGCCCACGAGCAGCTCGGAGGCGCCGTCGCCGTCGAGGTCGCCCGCGAAGGCGATCGCGGCGCCGGCCTCGTCGCCGGTGGCGACGCCGTCGTAGCGGGCGTCGGCGCCGGCGAGGTCGAGGTCGGCGGTGGCGGGGCCGAGGACGAGGTAGGCGACGCCGCCCGTGCCCACGTCGGGCGCGCCGACGAGCAGGTCGTCGTAGCCGTCGCCGTCGAAGTCGCCGCCGGTGGCCAGCGCGGCGCCGGCGTCGTCGCCGGACGAGTCGGCGTCGATGCGCGCGAGGGCGTCGTTCTCGTCGACCACGCCGGTCGGGCGCTCGAAGACGTACACGGCGCCGGGGCTGACGGTGTCGGGGTCGGCGCCGACGAAGATCTCCGCGGCGCCGTCGCCGTCGGTGTCGCCCGCGGCGAGGGAACGCCCCAGCTCGCGGCCCGACGTGACGGCGGCGCTCTCGATCGCGACGTCGGCGAACGTCTCGTCGTGCTGGCCCGTGGGGAGCCGCCCGTACAGCAGGTAGACGGCGCCGACGTCGGTGGTGACCGCGCTCGAGTCGAAGCCGGGCGCGCCCACGAGCACGTCGGGCGCCCCGTCGGCGTCGACGTCGGCCGCGGCGAGGGCCTCGCCGAAGCGCATCGCGTCGCTGGCGTAGAGCTCGAGGTCGGCAGACGACAACAGCCCGCCGCCGAACGGGTCGAACGTGACGTAGACGGCGTCGCCGCCGGGGGCGCCCACGACGAGGTCGTCATCGGCGTCGCCGCCGGCGTCGCCCGGCGACGCGAGCGCGGCGCCGGCGTCGTCGCCCGAGGCGCCGGTCCACGTGGCGTCGGCGGTGGCCGCGCCGGTCCAGGTGCCCGCGACGAGGTAGACCGCGCCGGCCCCGGAAGCGTCCGGCGCGCCGACCGCCACGTCGTCGCCGAGGGCGACGAGCGCGGTGCCGGCGTCGTCGCCGGCGCCGAGGCCGCGCAGCCAGGCGTCGGCGCCGGCGAGGGTGGGGTCGCAGTCGTCGGCGTCGCCCGTGCAGTCGCCGTCGACCGCGTCGTCGCAGCGCTCGCGCGCGTCGGGGTTCACGCCCGGGGCGGCGTCGTCGCAGTCCTCGCCGTCGGCGACCCAGCCGGCGGGGGCCTCGCACCAGGGGTCGCCCGCGGTCTCGTCGCCAAAACCGTCGCCGTCGTCGTCGGGGTAGAACGTGTCGCGGCCGGTGACGTCGGCGTCGTCGTCGTCGGTGGCGCCGTCGCAGTCGTCGTCCTTGCCGTCGCAGGTCTCGGTGGCGCCGGGGAACACGTCGGCATCGCCGTCGTCGCAGTCCTCGCACGCGATGGAGCCGTCGCGGTCGCCGTCGACGCGGCCGGTGGAACCGTCGCAGTTGCGGTCGACGGCGCTGTCGCAGTCCTCGGACGCGCCCGGGTAGGTCGTGGGCTCGCCGTCGTCGCAGTCGCCGTCGTCGGCGGCGTAGCCCTCGGGGAGGTCGCAGGCCTCCGTCGTGCCGCTCGTGCCCCAGCCGTCCCCGTCGCCGTCCTCGTACCAGGTCGACGGGTCCACCGCGTCCTCGTCGACGGCGTCGTCGCAGTCCTCGTCGACGTCGTCGCAGTGCTCGTCGGCGCCGGGGTGGATCGAGGCGTCGGCGTCGTCGCAGTCGGAGTCGTCGTCGACGTAGCCGGGGGCGGCGCACGCCTCCGTCGTCATGGCGGGGTTGCCGAACTCGTCGCCGTCGAGGTCCTGATACAACGTGGGCGGGTCGGCCACGTCGTCGAGGTCGCCGCTGCAGTCCTCGTCCACGCCGCCGCAGACCTCGGTGGCGTCGGGGCTCACGGCGAGGTCGCCGTCGTCGCAGTCCCCTCCCCGCTCGGCCCAGCCGTCGGGCGGCGTGCAGGTGTCGGCCGACACGCCGTCGCCGGCGCCCCAGCCGTCGCCGTCGGCGTCGACGTAGTGCGTGGCCGCGGGAGGCTGGGGGTCGGCGTCGTCGGCGGCGCCGTCGCAGTCCTCGTCGACGTCGTCGCGGTCGCACACCTCGGCCGCCGCGGGGCTCACCGCGCCGTCGCCGTCGTCGCAGTCGGTGCCGTCGGCGACCCAGCCCGTGCCGGGGGGCTCGCAGGCGACGACCTCGGTTGCGGCGTCGCCGTGCTCGTCGCCGTCGGCGTCGAGGTAGTAGGGGTCGCCGTCCGTGGGCGCGTCGTCCTCGGCGCCGTCGCAGTCGTTGTCGGCGCCGTCGCAGACCTCCTCGGCGTGGGGCCCGACGGCGGCGTCCTCGTCGTCGCAGTCCTCGCCGCCCCAGCGCGCGTCGACGGCGCCGTCGCCGTCGCGGTCGAGGGCCTTCTCGACGTCCTCGTCGGTGACCCACGCGCACGCGGCGAGGAAGATCACCACGGGAGCACCAGCGCGACGGTCGCGACGCCGACGCCCACGCCCATCGCGAGCCCCGAGCCGACGGCGAGCCCGTTGGCGCGGGCCTGCGCGGCGTAGTGGCCGTCGGGGGAGCCCTCCCAGCTGTCGGGAGGGTTGTCGAGCGAGGCCTTCTCGGCGAGCGCGAGGGCGTACATCGCGCCCGCGCCGCCCACGCTCACGGCGGCGCCGCCGAGGAGCGCGACGCGCGCGGGGCCGAGCTTCCGGCCGCCCTCGAGGCGCGTGGTGGGCATCGGGGCGGCGTCGTAGGGCGGCATCGCGTCGGCGGGCCCCACCCACGCGGTGGCGAGCACCTCGTCGCGCGCGTCGAGCACCTGGACGATCGAGGGGCGGCCCGCGGGGCGGACGTCACCGGCGACGCCGTCGAACAGGAGGGTGCCCGTCTTCGGGGGCGGCACCTGCGCACCGCCGGCATCGAGCGGGAGACGGCCGTAGAGGTCGCGCGCGGCGTTGCCCTCGGGCACGAGCGACGCGGGGAAGGTGTAGCCGGGGTCGGCCGCGCGCGCGGCGGCGAAGGCCCCGGCGGCGCGGGCGTCCTCGCGGGCGGCGAAGAGCCGGAGCCCGACGAGGCGGTGGTACCGGGCGGCGAGCGCGGGCGAGACGCGCTCGCGGACACACGGCAGCGCGATCGCGGCCTCGTCCATCACGCGGGCGAACGCCGCGTCGTCGAGGTCGGACCACGCCGCCTCGGCGGCGGCGAGCCGGCCCTCGAGCTGGGCGAGCGGCGCCGGCGCGGGGCACTCCTCGGCGAAAGCGACGGCGACGGCGAGGATCATGACTCCTTCGGCTTGCAGACGCGCTGGCTCGCGTTGCACTGGATCACGTAGCGTTTTCCAGCCTCGATCGTGAGGTTCACCGACTTGGTGGGGCTCGCCGGGTCGAAGAACGCGTAGACCGTGTAGTCGCCCGGGGGCACCACGCCGGGCTGGAACGTCGCGCCCGACGGCGCCTGCAGCCAGGCGCGGTCGACCCCTTGAATCTTCACGTTGTCCGCGACCGGCGCGGGTGACGCGGGGGCGACGACGGCGGCCGAGCGGGTCTCCGGCTCGGGCGCGACCGCGGGCTTCGCGGCGGGGCGCGGCGCGGGCGCGGGCGTGGGCTGCGCGACCGCCGCGGCCTCGACCGCCGGCTCGGCCTCGGGCGCGGGCGACGGCGTGACGGCCACGGGCGGCGCCTCGACGGCGGGCGCCGCGACGGCGACCGGCTCGGCGGCGGGCTCGCGGAAGGCCACCCACGCGCCGATCCCGGCGAGCGCGAGCGCGCCCACCCCCAGCGCGGCGGCGGTGAAGAACCCGGCGCCGCCCGCCACGACGAGGCCCACCTGGCTGGCCGGTACGGGCGCGGCGGTCGGAGTGGGCCGCGGGTCTCGCGCCAGCGACGGCGACCACTCCCGCGTGGGCTGGGAGAGCGCGGGGGCGGCGCGGGGCGCCATCGACAGGATCCGCTCGCGGTCGTCGGTGTGCCAGACCCGGCCCGGCACGAGGGGCTCGCCCTCCTCCCCCTGCCAGAGGCGCAGGAGCGCGTCGGCGTCGGCCGGGCGTTTCGCCGGGTCGGGCGTCATCGCCGCCTCGATGGCCGCCGCGAGCCGCTCCGGCACTTCCGGCGCGATCTCGCGGACGCGCTTCCAGGTGCCGTCGGCGGCGGCGTTGTAGCAGGCGATGAAGTCGGCGCCGTCGATCGCGGGCCGGCCCGTGGCCAGCTCGTAGAGCGTCACCCCCACGGCGAACACGTCCGCGCGGGCGTCCACGTCCTTCGCGCTGCGGAACTGCTCGGGCGCCATGTACGCGGGCGTGCCCATCGTGACGCCCGAGCGCGTGGTGGACGTGCCGTCCTCGGCCAGCACCTTCGCCAGCCCGAAGTCGGCGACCTTCGCGACCACGCCGTCGTCGACCGTCGCCATGAGCACGTTCGCGGGCTTCAGGTCGCGGTGCACGAGCCCCTGGCGGTGCGCCGCGGCGAGGCCCCGCAGCACGTCGCGCCCGATGGCGTCGATCTGCGCGAGCGTGGGGGCCGCGCGGCCGAGCCAGGACGCGAGCGACGGACCCTCGACGTACTCCATCACCAGCGCCGGGTTGCCGCCGACCGAAACCACGTCGGTGACCGCGACGACGTTGGGGTGGCGCAGCGAGCCCTGGATCCGGCCCTCCTGCAGCATCCGCGCGCGCACGGTCTCGGAGACGATGCCGAGGACCTTCAGGGCGTGCACCGTGCCGAGGTCGCGGTGGCGCACGCGGTACACGACCGCCATCGCGCCGCTGCCGACCACGTCCTCGACGACGTAGCGGTCGATCGCGGACCCGGGCTCGAGGTGCTGCATCTCGCGCGCAGCTTAGCGCGGCGGGTCGGCCGCGCGACCTACGAGCCGTCGCCGTCCTCACCGGACGGGCGGTCTCCCAGCTCCTGCGCGTTCAACCAGCTGGCCGAGTCGGTGGGATCGAGCTCCGCGGCGCGCGCGAACGCGACCCGGCTCTCGCCGAGGAGCGCCTCGAAGACCTCGGGGTCGCCGAAGACCACCTCGTCGGACTGGGCGCGCTCCTTCAGGACCTCGCCGAGCAGGGCCCAGGCCAGCGCGAGCACGACGTTCTCCGGCAACTCGTCCGTCCACTGCGCGCCCGTCTCGAGCAGGCGCACGGCCTCGCGCGCCTCGGCCTCGGCCTCCTCGAGCTTGCCCATCTCGAGCCAGACGCGGGCGATCTCCATGCGCGGCTCGGCGAGGCGCGGCTCGGCGCGGAGCACCTCCTGGAAGATCTCCAGCGCGTCGTCCACGCGGCCCTCGGCCCGCTTCTTCAGGCCTTCCATGAACCGGGGGCCCAGCGCTTCGAGGTGCTTCTCGGGGGCGTCAGCCATCGGCCGGGCCGGGTAACGTGATCTCCCAGGCGGTGCCCGCGGCCTCGACGAGCCGCAGCTCGCCGCCCGAGGCGCCGACCAGCTCGCGGGAGATCGAGAGCCCGAGGCCCGTCCCGTGCGGCTTCGTGGTCCAGAAGGGCTCGAAGAGGTGGGCGCGGATGGCCTCGGGCAGGCCGGGCCCGTTGTCCTCCACGCGCACCCACGCCCCGCCGGGCCGCGCGCCCGCCGCGATGCGCACGCGCGCGTCGGCGCGGCCGCGCAGCGCGTCGATCGCGTTCTGGCCGAGGTTCACGACCACCTGCTGCACCGCCAGCACCGACCCGCGCACGGCGACCGCGTCGTCGGCCTCGAGCGAGAGCGGCACCGCGGCGGCGTGAGCGCGGTGCTCGAGGATGGCGAGCGCCGAGCGCAGCGGGGCGCGGACGTCGAAGACCTCGGGCGCTTCGCCCGGGCGGCGGCTGAAGTCGCCGTAGCCGGAGAGCAGGACCTCGAGCGTGTGGACCTGCTCGAGCACCTGGCCCATGAGCTCGGCGGCTCGGTCCGGGGCCGCGCCGGAGAGCTGGGCGAGCGCCTTGATCGCGAAGATGGGCTGCCGCAGCTCGTGGATGAGCCCCGCGGTCAGGAGCCCCAGCTCCGCGAGCCGGCGGGCCTCGCTGTCCGGCACCCGCCGAGGATCGGTCACGGCCCCTCCACGTGCTGGAACACCTCGACGTCGACCTCGCAGGGGTCGCCGGCGTTGTCGGAGCCGTCCACCGCCGCGACGCGCAGCGTGTAGGTGCCCGAGCCCACCACGATCCCGTCGTCCCCTCGCCCGTCCCAGGCGATCGCCCCCGTCGCGCCGTCCGCGCGCCCGTGGCGGACGCGCTCGCCCCCGGCGTCGTACACGCGCCACCACCACCAGGTCGGGGTGCTGGCGGCGGAGAGCGCGATCTCGACGCCGTCGGCCTCCACGTCGGCGCCGTCGTCGCCGTCGGGCACGAAGCTCGTCGTGTCGGCCACACACGCGTCGACGTCGGGGACGGTGACCGGGACGTCGCCGAAGGTGCCCGTGAAGGCGCCCCGCGCGCCGGACCAGGCGCCGTCGAGCCGGTTGCCGGAGGCGTCGCGCAGCGCGTCGGAGAGCGTGAGCACCCACGCGGCCTCGCCCGCGTCCACCGGCGACTGCGGCGTGACCGTGAGCGTGCTGCCGCTGAACGACACGTCCACCGCGACCGCGCCGTCGGGCCCGGTCAGCGTGGCGGCCGTGTAGAGGCCGCTGTAGTCGAGGATGGCGTCGTCGAGCTCCACGTCGATGCTCGACACCATGCCCGAGGTCGCGCCGGCCGGCGACATCTCCACGACCTGCACGAGCCCGCTCTCGCCGGTGACGTCCACGGTCGCCGTGCCCCACGCGCCGCCCGTGCCCGCCGCGAGCGTGGCCGTCCCGTCGTGGAGCACGCCGAAGTCCCAGTCGAAGGTCGCGGCGCCGAGCGCGTCCAGCGTCACGACGAGCCCCGCGCCCGTCGAGGTGGCGCCGAGGTCGCCGAGGTCCGCGCGTACGGCCAGCGAGGCCCCGGACGCGACGTCGCCGGTGCAGTCCCAGGCCTGGGCGGTGACGGTCGTCCCCGCGCCCGCGTTGACGTCGGCGTCGGCCACGGCGAGCTCCACGGGCCCGGCGGGCGAGCCGTCGTCCTCGCCGACGTACGCGTAGGCCGTGGCGACGTCCGCGCAGGCGTCGGCGTCGACCACGACGAGCTCGACCTCGCGGACGCCCGCGGCGTCGAACTCGAGCGTGCTGGTGTCCGACAGGGTTCGCGCGTGCGACACGCCGTCGTCGAAGTGGAAGAGGACCAGCCCGGCGCTGCCGGCGAGGCTCCCGGAGCCGTCGGCGTCGATCGTCGCCTCGCCGGCGGTGAGGCAGGCGACCGCCTCGTCGCCTCCGTCGAGCAGGAGGGACGCGGCGGGGCCGCTCGCGCAGGCGAAGTCGACCACGTCGACCACCCCGCTGCTGCCTTCCGTGCCCGCCCCGTCCGTCGCCTCGAAGACCTCGGCGAGCCCCGGCGAAGCGCAGGCGACGTCGATCTCGGCCACGCCGTCGACGAAGTCGGCGCTCACGACGTCGGCGCAGGCGCCGTCGCGGGTCGAGAGCGTCACGGGCCCGTCGAACGCGGGCACGGCGTTGCCGTAGGCGTCCACCCCGGTCACCACGACGGTGGCGCCGTCGCCGACGGAGATCCACGCGGGCGCGTCCACGTCGAGCGAGTCGAGCGAGGCGGACACCACCACGAACGGCGCGCTCTCCCCGAGGTCGACGCCGCCCTGCGACGCCGTGACCACGACCGCGACGGAGGCGCGGGTGATCGCGGCGCTCACCGTCGCCTCGCCGGTGGGGCCGAGCGTGAGCCCGCCGGGCGTGAGCGTGCCGGTCGTGTCGGAGAGGTCGAGGTCCGGGTCGGTCTGCACGAGGTACGGGTTGTCGTACGCGTCGTACCCGACGGCCTCGAGCACGAACGGGGTCCCCGCGACGACGGCGCCGCCGACGGGGGCGACCTCCACGCGCGCGAGCGGCCCGTTCACGACCGGGAGCGGGTCGGGGAGCGAGCCCCGCAGCTCCAGCGCGCGGACGGAGACGCCGTCGCCGTCGGCCGCGACGGTGACGGTGCACGCGAACGTCTGCGCGCCGTCGAGCTCGCCGGTCCAGTCACAGGCGATCGTGCCGGTGTCGTCGGTGAAGTCCCAGGGGTCGGTGCCGCCCGGGTCCCACTGGACGCTGTTGCCGTAGGCGTCGAGCACGCGGACGGCGAGGTCGAAGGGCTCGCCGGCGACGGCCTCCGCCACGCTGGTGGAGAGGAGCACGACGGAGGGCTCGTTTGGCACGACCTCGATCGCGGGGGAGGTGCCGCTGACGCCGAGCTGGTCGCTGGCGGTGACGTGCACCTCCGGGCCCGCGGTCCAGAGCGCGACCGCGCACGCCTGCTCGGCGGGGCCGGCCGCCGGGAAGCCCGGGCAACGCGCGCTGCCGATGCCGTGGATCGGGTCGAGGCCGCCGATGTCGTCGACGAGGTTGACCGTCGACGGGTAGTCCGCGACGGTGTTGCCGTAGACGTCGACCGCGGTGATGTCGAGCAAGAGCTCGACCTCGCCCGCGACCACGCTCGTGGGGACGGGCTCGACGAGGTACGCCGCGGCGGGGCCGGGCAGCACCTCGAAGGTCTCGGAGCTCCACACCTCGTCGCCGGCGGTGGCGTAGATGCGGTTCTCCGCGCAGGCCTTCGTCAGCGAGACCGTCTCGGACCCGCCGCCCACGAGGCCGACGCCGTAGGGGTCGAGCGAGTCGCACTCGTCGTACACGAAGACGTTGAGCGACTGGTCCTCGATCTCGTTGCCCTCGGCGTCGAGCAGGGTGAACGCCACCTCGAAGGGCTCGCCGGCGAACGTGCGGAAGTCGTCGCGGGGAAGATCGACGCGCACCTCGGCGACGGGGCCGGTGGTCCACGTCAGGATCTGCGAGTCGCCGGTGATGGGCTCCTCGGGGTCGACGGCCTCCACGCTCACGGTGAGGTCGCGCGGCTCGGTCACCTCGACGAAGAAGCGCCCCTCGCCCGTGGCCTTCAGCGTGCCGGTGAGCACGTGGCCGTCGTCGGTCAGCTGCTCGTCGTCGAGCGCGCCGAACGGGACCAGCGACACGCCGTCGAGGCCGTCGGTCGACGAGACCTCCACCCGCACGCGGACGACCTGGTCCTCCACCTGCACGTCGGCGTTGTCGAGCAGGAAGAGCTGCACGTCGGCGGGGTACGGCACCTCGAAGAGCGTGGTCTGCACGAACAGCGCGAGGCGGTCGGCGCGCGTGGCGGTGACCGTGAACGCGTCCTCGTGGGTGTCCTCGAGCCCCGACGGCGTGCGCAGCCGCAGGTCGTAGAGCCCGGTGGGCAGGTCCTCCGGGACCTCGGCGCGGACGGTGTCGTAGGCGAGGTGCACGACGGCGTCGAGCTCGTGCTCGGTCCCGTCGTCGCCGACGAGCCACGCGGCGAAGGCGCCGTCCACCGTGCCGCCGCCTTCCTCGCGGGGGTCGACCACGATGTTCGGGTAGAAGTACTTGCCCACGATCTCGACGTCGGTGGGCTCGCCCCGCCAGCCCTTCTCCGGGCTGACCGAGCGGATCTCGGGCTTCGGCGCCTGAAGGGTGCAGCCGGCGAGCGCGGCGATCGCGAAGGTCCACCGCATCGTCAATAGAGTACCCTGTAGCCGCCCGTGATCGTCAGGCCGCCCATGGAGCCGGCGAAGGTGACCTGGTCGCCGCCCCCCGTGAAGAGCAGGTAGCGGGCCTCCGCGTAGAGCTCCGAGCCGCCGAGCCGCCACGCGGCCCCCGCCGAGAGCGCGAGCCCGGGCGAGGCGAGGGTGAGCCCCGACAGGCCCCGCGCATCGCCGAAGTCGACGGCGAGGTGGACCGGCGCGACGACGGCGGCGATGCCCGCGGAGACGGATCGCAGCCCCGCGCGCGAGACCCCCTGCACGCCGAGCTCGACGGGCACGACCGTGGCGGCGACGTCGACGGCGTCGCCCGTCTGGGGGTCGACCACCTCGCTGCGGAACGACCACGCGGCGACGCCGATGCGGGTCGAGAGCACCTCCGGGAGCACGGGGAGGCGGTGCGCGTGGGTGGCCGAGACCGCGGGCGCCGAGAGCCCGCCGAAGTCGGTGATCCACCCCGCGCCGACGGACACGCTGCCGCGCACGGGCCGCGGGACGAGCTCGAGATCGGTGGAGGCGACCGTGGAGGAGGACTGCGCCGTGAGGTGCACGGTCCGCGCGACCGGCCCGGGCGGGGGCGTGTAGCGCGCCTCCACGGTGCCGTCCGCGCGCACCTCCGGTGGCGCGACGTGGCCCGCGTCCGCGGTGATCTGCACGGGCTCGTCGCGGACGGGGTTGCCGCCTGCGTCGAGCATGCGGACGACGATGGTGGCGTCCTGGCCGGCGCCGGTGAGGAGGGGCCGGGGGGCGGCGTCGATGAACAGCTGGCGCACGCGGCCCGCGTGGATGGGGAGGCGCACGCGGGCGACGAGATCGGGCACGTCGGGGTCGGGGAGCTCGACGGGGGCGTCGCGGAAGACGGCGAGCGCGCGGCCGGCCTCGCCCGCCTCGGCGCGCACGACGCCGCTCTCGCCGGCCCAGGGCATGCGGCCCCGGACCCACCCGCGAGCGTCGGTGCGCACCTCGATGGAGACGGGGTCCGCGGCGGTGGCGGGGGCGCTGCGCAGCCGAACGGGCACGTCGGCGAGCGGGCGCCCCTGCCGGTCGCGGGCGCGGGCGACCACCGCGAGGGTGGCGCCGTCCACCGCGGCCCAGAGCTCGAGCGTCCACGGCGGGCCGTCGCCGGCCGGGTGGCTCCAGGACGCGACCAGCTCGTCGAACCCGTGCTCGACGGCGGCGGCGCCGCGGTACTCGCCGCGGATGACGCCCTCGCGCGCCTCGACGGCGAGCTCGCCCTCCTCCGCGACGAGGCGCAGGCCGTCGATGGGGAGGCGATCGCCGCGGCGGTCGAGCAGGGCGGCCTGGACCTGCGCGATCGGGAAGTCGGCGTCCAGCGCCTCGGGGTAGACGCGCAGATCGACGCGGTCGGGCTGGTCGGCGCCGAGCGGCACGCGCAGCGCGGCCGTGGCCTCGCCCAGCGCGCAGTCGACGCGCGGATCGAAGAGGGTCCCCTCCCCCGGCGGCGCGTCCACGGCGAAGACGTAGAGCCCGCGCGCGGCCCAGGCCGCCTCGCGCCGGAGGCCGTCGCCCGCGCGGCAGATGGGGGCGGCCCCCGTCCACGCCTGCCCCGCCGGGCTCCACGCGCCGAGCCACAACAGCGCGCCGCGCCCCCCGGCGACGGGCGCCTCGAGCCCGACGAGCACCGGACGCGTGGGCGTCGGCAGGGGCCCCGTGGACTTCTGGGTGTTCCCGAGGTCGTCCGCGACGACCACCTCGAAGTACGCCTCGCCCGGGAGCGCGTCGAACGCGACGGCGAGCGCGCCGGCGGCGTCGGCGGTGAACGGCCCGTAGGTGCGCCGCCCGATGCGGATCGTGGCGGTGCTGCCCGGCTCGGCCGTCAGGTTGAGCTGGGGGCGCGCGCGCAGCCGCACGAGGCCGTAGGCGGGGCGCTGCCGGGGGAGCGCGCCGTCGATGACCGCCACCGCCATGACGCGGGCGACGCGCTCGGCCCCCGCCTCGACCGCGACGACGACGGCCTCGGGCTCCACGCGAGTCTCGAGCACGCGCCCCTCGGAGGTGCGGACGACGAGCGCGGCGGGGTCGACCGGGCGCGTGAGCGGGAACCGGAGCTCGATGCGGGGGGTGGTGACGGCGGCCTCGACCTCGGGGGCGTCGCGCACCGCGGACTCGGTGGCGGGGCGCACCTCCAGCGAGCGCGTCACCGGCGCGCCGTCGTCGGCGCGGATGGTCAGCGTGTCCTCCGCCGCGGCGGCGGGCGTGAGGTAGGAGACCCGGTATCGCCCGGGGAAGACCTCCGACGCGGCGCCCACGACCTGCCCGCGCGCGGCGGTCACCGCGACCGCGGCGCCCGAGAGCGGGCGGGGACCGTCGGCGAGCGCGACCTCCAGCGACACCCGCGCGCCCGCCTGCGGCGGGCCGTCCGGCGCGTAGAGCATCACCTCGGCGGCGAAGGCGGACGCGAACAGGAGCACGGGGGGGACGTATCCGCCGGGGCGATGGGGCGACGAACTTCGGTGGGTCCGCCAGCGCCGCTCGCTACGACTTGCGCTTCCCGACGCCCTTGCCGGCGAGCCGCGCGTCCACGCCGTAACGCCCGCTGCCGAGGATCACCGCGGCGAGCATCACGGCGAGGTACAGCGTCGCGAGCTCCCACTTCGCGACGGGGTCGGCACGGTGGTGCCAGAGCGCCACGGCCATCGTGAACGCCGCCGCCGCGGCGGCCGGGCGCGTGAAGAGCCCGACCGCGACGAGGAGCCCGCCGCCGAACTCGGCGAGGGCGGCGCACCAGGCGAAGACCTCGGGGTACGGGAAGCCCATCGCCCGGACGGCGCCGACGAGCTTCCCCACGCCGCCCGAGACCTTCCCCCACCCGTGGAAGCCGGCGAGCGAGAGGCCGAAGGTGACGCGGACGAGGGCCCAGGCGAGGTCGTGGCGCTGCATGCGTCGCCTGCTATCCGATGGCGGGCCACGCCTCCGTCGCGTCGCGCCAGGCGGGCGGGATCCCGTCGACGCCCACGCGGGCGCCGACGATGCCCCCCACGATCGCGCAGGTGGTGTCGCGGTCGCCGAGGCCCTCCACGGTGCGCCAGAGCGCCTCTTCGTAGTCGTCGAGATCGCGCGTGGCGCACCAGATCGCGAAGGGGACGGTGTCGGAGGACAACACGCGCCAGCCCGTCCCGAGCGCGGCCGCGGCGAGCCGCACGCTCGCGTCGGCGGGGAGAGCGCGCGCCCGGGCGAGCCCGGCGCGGGTCTCCCCGTCGGGCGTGAGCTCGAGGACCGCCTCCCAGACGGCGTCGGGCGAGCCCCCCTCGCCGGCGACCGCGGCGGCGACCGCGACGGCGACGGCCCCCGCGGCTCCGTCCGGGTGCGCGTGTGTGGGCGCGGCGGACGCGAGGGCCTCGACCTTCACGCGGTCGAGGTCGCCGCCGAACCACGCGCCGATCGGCGCCGCGCGCATCGCCGCCCCGTTGCCCATCGAGCCCTGCCCTCCGAAGGCCTGGCCCGCGGCCCACCGCCAGGGCATCCCGCGCTCGATCCACAGGAGGATCTCGCGCGCGCCGGCACCGTAGCCCCGGTACGGGTCGCGCGCGTGGTCGCGCGCGAAGACGGTGGCGAGCCGATCGGGGTCGGCGCGGCCGTGCTCGCGGAGGACCTCGACCACGCCGAGCGCCATCGCCGTGTCGTCCGTCCAGCGCCACGGCGCCGGCGCGAGCGCGCGGGCGAGCACCTGCGGCATCCCGTCGCCGCCGGGGCGGAAGAAGGTCTCGCCGAAGGCGTCGCCGACCGTGAGGCCGAGCAGCGAGGCGTGGACGCGCGGGGACGGCACGGCGGAAGCGTATGGCGCCGGGAGGGAGTGTGTACGCACGCCCCAACCGAACTCCCGCGGCGAGGTGTCGCCTTTTGAGTTCGGTTTCTCTGGCAAACCGAACGGGCGAGGCGAGGCGCACCCTCTGGAGTTCGGTTTCTCTGGCAAACCGAACGGGCGAGGCGAGGCCCAGCCTCGGGAGTTCGGTTGCTCCGGAGCCAAAGTAGAGTCCTGACCCCTACCCCGGCCTACCCGGCCAGCCGCCGCAGCATGGCGCCGACGCGGCGCAGCTCGGCCTGCTTCTCGGGGCCGCCCGCGAAGTCCACGAGGTCCAGGATGCTGCACAGCTCGCCCGCGGAGCCCAGAGCGATCCTGTAGAAGTTGCGCCCCGCGGGCCCGCCGCGGCTGGCGCCCTCGGCCGTGTTCTGCACGACCGACTGCGACGCGCGCACCGCCTGATCCGCGAGGTCGCCACGCCGGGGCGGGAACTTCTGCACCGCGACCCAGCGGGCGATGCCGACGGCGAGCCGGTAGCAGTCGAGGTTCTCGTGGGGGAAGCCGATCATGCGAGTCTCCGGAGGGCCGGAGGGTGAAGTGAAATCGCGGCCCTCAGCGACTCGTCGCGGGCCGCGACTTCACGAACCCGGAGGCCCTCCGGAGACGACCGCACGGCAGCCCTCCGAACTCGAAGCCGATGCCGATGCCGCCATCGATGTCGATGCCGATGTCGCCATCGCTGCCGACGCCGACGTCGTTGCCGACACCCCCCTCCCGGCCTTCGGCCACCATCCCCCCGCCGCGGGGCGACCGGCGCTCTTCCTGCGCGCCTAGAACCTCACCTCCACCCCCACCGCCGGCGCCGTCGTGTCGCGCACGACCGTGACGCTGGACGTCGCCACGTTCCCCAGCACGTCGCGCGCCTCGACCCGCACGGCGTTCTCGCCCTCGGCGAGCGACACGCGCGCGACCCACTCGCCGTTCGGGTCGGCGCGGACCTCCTGCCAGTCGCCCGCGCCGCGCACGCGCACGCGCGCGCCGGGCACGGTCTTGCCGCGCACCTCCGTGGCGTCGTCGCGGACGCGCGCCGCGGCGGGGTCGGCGACGTAGAGCAGGAGCGCCTCGGTCGCGGGCCGCAGGAGCGGGTCGCCGTCGGCCGGCGCGACGAGGGTCTGGCCCTCGCGCACCTCGGTCACCCCGTCGAGCCCCTTCACGGACACCGCGTTGCGGTCGACGGCCACCCCCACCACGTCGCCGTCGCGGTCGACGCGGAAGTCGGCGTCGTCGCTGGTGAACTCGGTGTCGCCGGCGACGATGCCGACCGACCCGCTGCCGGGACGCACCGTGGCCTGCACGCGCCCGCCCTCGAGCTCGAGGCGCACCCCCGCGGCGTCGACGCCGAGCACCTTGACGGAGGACTCCTCCTCTACCGTCACGCGCGTGTCGTCGCCGATGGCGAGCACCGCGCGGCCGCCGGCCCCCGCCGAAACGCGGTCGCGCGCGTCCAGCGCCGCGCCGGCCTCGAGCGCCCGCTGGCCGCCGAGCGCGTCGGTGCGCCGCACGTCGCCCGTCGCCTCGACCAGCACGAACGCCGCCTCCGACGAGAACAGGACGCGGTACCCGGCGAACCCCGCGACCAAGAGCGCGAGGAGCAGGAGCAGCGGCAGCAGGTCCTTCCTCAATGGGCCCCCGGCGCGACGAGCCGCCACGTCCGGGGACCCCCGCGGTCGCCCACGGGCTCCTCGAGCGTGGCCTCGTGCTCCTGGAACACCTGACGCGCCACCCAGAAGCCCATGCCCGCGGCGCGCCAGTCGTCCTGCTCCGCGGTCGTGCCGCCGGCCTCGAAGCGGTACTCGACGGCGCGCCCGGCCCGCGCGCCGGAGATGCGCAGCGTCGACCCCGGCGCCGCCACCGCCCGCAACGACGTCAGCAGCTGCCCCAGCGCGCGGCCGAGCTGCGCGGGGTCGCCCCGCACCTCCATCGCCTCGCCGGCGGGCACGAACTCCACGTTCACGCCGCGGTCGCGGAAGGGGCCGCCCACGAGCGCGAGCACGTCGTGCAACACGCCGTCGAGGTCGACGACCTCGCCGTCCGAGCGCGCGTCGCCCGCGCCGGCGGGCCGCGTGAAGCGGAGCAGGTTGGCGACGATCTCCTTGCAGCGCAGGACCTCGCGCTCGGCGGAGTCGAGCAGGCCCCCGCCCTCGCCCCGCGCCTTCACGATCTGCACGAGCCCGAGGATGCCGGCGAGCGGGTTGTTGAGCTCGTGCGCGAGCCCCGCGGACATCTCCGCGACCGCGGCGAGCTGCCCCGACTGCACGAGCCTCGCCTGCGCCTCGCGCAACTGCGCCGTCCGCTGCTCGACGCGCTGCTGCAGCTCGCGGTTGAAGGCCTCGATCTC
This sequence comes from Myxococcota bacterium, assembly GCA_049322475.1. Lineage (GTDB taxonomy): Bacteria > Myxococcota_A > UBA796 > UBA796 > SXON01 > JBMOQZ01. The sequence goes on from JBMOQZ010000390.1 coordinate 26,501, forward strand.
GGCGTTCTTGGCGCGCAGCTCGTGCTCGTTGCGCTCGAGGCTCTCGCTCATGCGGTTGAACGCGCCGGCGAGCTCGGCGAGCTCGTCCTGCCCGTCCGCGACGACCCGCCGCGCGAGGTCGCCCTGCCCCACCGCGATGGCGGCCTCGCGGATGCGGAGCACCGGCCCCGTGATCGACCGCGACAGCAACACGCCGGCGACCACCGCGAAGAGCACGGCGAACCCGCCGATGTACCCGGTGCGCGTCTGGATGGCGTAGATGCCGCGGGCGACGGCGTCCGCGGGCTCGGCGACGGCCACGACCCAGTCGCGGTCCGGCACGCGCGCGCTGGCGGCGAGCACGTCCACGTCCCACACCGACGTGTACTGCAGGCCCGCGGACGCCGTCGACAGGAGCCCGCGGAACCGGTCCGGCTCCACGAGCCCGCCGCGCCCGGCGCGCAACAGCACCGTCCCGTCGCGGGTGAGCAACATCACCTCGCGCTCGCTGCCGACGCCCGCCTCCATCCGGGCGGCGACCGACGCGAGCGACAGCTCCACCCCGAGCGCGAGGCCGTCGCCCCACGCCGACGCGATCGTCATGGGGACGACGGCGGCGCCGGCGTCCTCCACCACGTAGGGGTCGCCCACGATCGCGCGGCCGGGCTCGCCCGCGCGCGGGAGCGACTCGCGGAGCCGCGCGAGCCGCGCGTCGCTCACGAGGTCGTGGCGCCCGATCTCGAGCGGGTCGTCGGCGGCGAGCGCGTCGCGCTGCGCGCGGTAGACGGGCGGCACGAGCTCCTCGCCGTCCGCGTCGAGCAGCGTCGCCACCGAGATCTCGGGGAAGAGCCGGAACGTGGCGAGGAGGAAGCTCGTGCGCGCCTCGTCCGGCGCGGTCTCGAGCCGGAAGTTGGCGACCTGCAGCCGCAGCACGCGCTCGGTGTCGTCGAGCTGCCGCGCGATGAGCGCCGCGAAGGACTCGGCCTGGTCGATCTGCGCGCCGAGGATCGCCGCCTCGACCTGCTCGCGGGCGACGCCGGCGGCGGCGACGGCGAGCCCGAGCAGCGGGAACACGGCCGTCACGAGGATGAAGGCGACGATGCGCGCGCCGAGCCGCACGGGCCGGCTACTCCTCGACGGGGAAGCGGACCTCGAAGGTCGTGCCCTTGTCGGGCTCGCTCTGCACGGTGATCGTCCCGCGGTACTTGGTCACGATGCGGTAGACGATGTTGAGCCCGAGCCCGGTCCCCTTCCCCGGGGGCTTCGTCGTGTAGAACGGGTCGAAGATCAGCTTGCGCTTGTCCTCCGGGATGCCGGGCCCGTTGTCGGTGACGGTGGCCCAGACGCAGCCGCTGGCGCGGCCCGCCGCGATGGTGACCTCGCCGCCGCCGTCCGGGAAGCGCTCGCTCACCGCCTCCGACGCGTTCTTCACGAGGTTCACGAACACCTGCTGGACCTCGTTCGTGCGCGCGTTGAGGTAGAGCCCCGGCGCCACGTCGAAGACGTACTTCACCTCGGGTCCCTGCACGGACCGCTCGATGAGCTTGTAGGCGTCGGCGACCACCCGGCCGAGCTCGACGGTGGTGAGGTACTCGCTGGTGGCGGAGCGCGAGTAGCTGGAGAGCTCCACGACGATGTCGCGGATGGTGCGGCAGTACTCGACGATCTCGCGCCCGTAGCCCTGCGAGAGCGACACGTCCTGCTCGTCGGCGATGGCCTCGGCGAGCCCGAGGATGCCGAAGAGCGGCGAGCTGATCTCGTGGGCGATGCCCGCGGCGAGCGTGCCGAGCCCGGCCAGCTTCTCGGACTGGACCAGCTCGGCCTGCAGCTCGCGCGTCTCCTCGAGCGCGGCCTCGAGCTCGGCGTTCTTGCGCTGCAGCTCGGCGATGAGCCGCCGGTTCTCGAGCGCGACGTCCTGCTTCGCGAAGGCCTGGCGGACCTTCTTGCGGAACTCGAACACGTTGTCGAGCGGCTTGCGCTGGTAGTCGAAGGCGTCGTGCTCCATCGCCACGAGCGCCGTCTCCAGCGAGCCGTACCCGGTGATGATGATCACCTCGGTGAGCGGGTCCTTCTGCTTGGCGGCGCGGAGCAGCTCGAGCCCGTTGACGTCGGGGAGGTTCTTGTCGGTGATCATCACGTCGACGTGGTCGTCGGCGATGACCTTGAGCGCGTCGCGCCCGGACGGCAGCAGCGTGAGCCGGTAGGGCTCCTCCTCGAAGACGGCCTTGAGGATCTGCAGGATGACGGGCTCGTCGTCGACCACAAGCAGGTGTTTGCGGCGCGAGTCGGCCACGCTCCCTCCGGCCGGGGAGCCTATCATGCGATAGGTCGCCGATGTGACGCTGGTGCTCATCGGCGGAGGCACGGAGGAGGCGGGCGGGTGGTCCGACCCTCTCTTCGCGGCGATCGCCGAGGGGCACACCGTCGCCGTGCTGGGCGCGAGCGAGTCGAGCGAGCCGGGCTGGTACCGCGACTACCTCCTGTCGCTCGGCGCGCTCGACGCCGAGGAGATCGTGATCGCCACCCGCGCGGAGGCCGAGGCGGCGGATCTTTCGCGCTTCGACGCGTTCTTCCTGCGCGGCGGCGACCAGTGGGACTACGTCCGCGAGTGGGACGACACGCCCGTCGAGGAGGCGATCCTCGCGGCGAGCGTGGTGGGCGGCACCTCCGCGGGGGCCATGGTGCTCGGCGGCGTCGACTACACCGCGGAGGACGGCGGGGTCGACCCCGAGGACGTGCTCGCGCGCTACCAGGGCACGCTCGCGACGGGCTTCCTCGATCTGCTCGACGGGATCGTGGTCGACACGCACTTCACGCAGCGCGGGCGGATCGGGCGGCTGCTGCCCTGGGTGCTCGGCGAGGACGTCGTCGGGATCGGTGTCGACGACATGACGGGGGTGGTGATCGACGCCGCCGGCGGGTGGACGGTCCACGGCACCGGGACCGTGTCAGAGATCTGGACCCAGGAGAACGGGCGGACCGTCCTCTCGGTGCAGGTCGAGGGGTCGCCCGACTTCGATCTCGGCGAGACCGGGTGGGTGGGCGGCGACGTCCGCGTCGAGGACGGCACCGAAGGCACCTGGACCCTCCTCCACCCCCGCGAGGACGACCTCTACTGCGGCACGCTGGAGATCTCGCCCGGGCAGGGCCTGTTCGACGGCATCGCCGTCGCCGACGCCTGGGAGCCCGACACCGTCGAGACGTGCGTGGGCGGCGCGATCTACGCGATGGCGGCGCTGCAGCTGCACGTCGGGCTCCTCCTCCCCCGCGGAACGACGGTGGACATCCTGCCCGAAGGCGGCTTCGTCGCCGACGGGGGCTCGTCCGCGATCGTGCTGTACGCCCACGAGATCGTGGTGTCCGACGAGACCGTCGGGTGGCAGGACCCCGACTGCGAGGGCCCGCGGCTCGCCCGGGGCGTCGCGATGATGGTGGACGTCCTGCCGCCGGACGGGAGCGTCGCCTTCGCGGGCTACGGCCGGGTGGAGGACCCCGACCCGTCCGACTCCGGCTCGCCCGCCGCCGACGAGGCCCCGGCGGGCGACGTCGGCTGCGGCTGCGACGGCGGCTCCGCCGCGGGCATCGTCCCCATCGTGCTGCTCGCGGGCAGGCGACGCCGCGTGTGGTAACCTCCGGCCGCCCGAAGACGGGCCGAAGGGATGGGACATGGCCCGGCTCTTGGTCATCGACTCGAACGAGCTGAACCGGGCGGTGCTCGCCCGACGCCTCGGGCGCCGCGGGCACGACGTCGTGACCGCCGCCACGGCCGAGGAGGCGCTCTCGCTGGCTTCGTCGTGGTCGCCCGACGCCGTGCTCCTCGATCTGCGGCTTCCGGGGACGCGGGATGGCTGGTCGGTCGCGGCGGCCATCCGGGCCGACTCCGCCGCGAAGCACGTGCCTGTGCTGGCGATGGCGACGGCCCCCACCGCCGCGGAGGCCGACCGCGCCTGGGAGGTGGGCTGCGAGGCGTGCCTGCCGAAGCCGCTCGACTTCCCCACGCTGCAGACGACGATCGACCAGGTTTTGCGCGACCGCGGCATCGCGACGCCCGAGCCGCGCGCCACGCCCACGCCGCCGCGCCCGCCGGGCGAGCCACCGCTGCTGCTCGTGGTCGACGACGAGGAGCTCAACCGCGACATGCTCTCGCGGCGCCTGACCCGCCGCGGCTACAAGGTCCACACGAGCGCGAGCGGGCTCAACGCGCTCGCCTGCCTCGTCGAGGAGCGCTACGACCTCGTCCTGCTCGACTGGATGATGCCGGGCATGAGCGGGATCGAGGTGCTCAAGCGCATCCGCGAGGTGCACACCTCCGCGTACCTCCCCGTCGTGATGGCGACGGCGAAGACGACCAGCGACGACCTCGTGGCCGCGCTGGACGCCGGGGCGAACGACTACGTGACGAAGCCGCTCGACTTCCCCGTCGTGCTCGCCCGCGTGCAGGCGCAGCTCGGACTCCGCGCGGCGACCGAGCAGCTGCGCGCGAGCGACGCGCGCTTCCGCCACCTCGCCGAGAGCTCGCCCGACCTCATCGCGCGGCTCACCCCGGACGGCACCTTCCTGTACGCCTCGCCGGCGAGCCGGACGCTGCTCGGCTACGAGCCGTCCGAGCTCGTCGGCCGGTCCAGCCACGATCTGGTCCACGCCGACGACTTCGCCGACCTCGCCGAGCGCATGGTCGTGGACGAGGGCTCGCCCGGGCAGTTCGCGGTGACCTGCCGGCTCGCCCGGCGCGACGGCGAGCACGGCTGGTTCGAGGTCGCCTACCAGGTCCTCCGCGACCCCGGCACCGGCGACGTCGCGGAGCTCCAGGCGACGTTCCGCAACGTCACCGGGCAGGTGCGCGAGCGCGAGGACGCGCTCGAGCGCATCGTCTCGCACCTCGCGCGGGTCGCGGAGACCCGCCGCGAGGACCCCGACCGCCACGTCCTGCGCGTGGGGCGCACCGCGGAGATGCTGGCGCTTCGGATGGGGCAGGGCGCGATGCGCGCGGACCTGCTCCGGCGCGCCTCGATGCTCCACGACTTCGGGAACGTCGCGGTCCCGCCGGCCTGGCTGCGCCGCCGCGGGCCGCTCTCCGACGAGGAGCGCAAGGTGGTGCGCACCCACACCACCGTCGGGCACGACCTGCTCGCCAACTCCGGCAGCGAGCTCCTCGACCTCGCCGCCCTCGTCGCGCTGAACCACCACGAGCGCCACGACGGGAGCGGCTACCCGCGCGGGCGGGCCGGGCGCGGCATCCCGATGGAGGCCCGCATCGTGGGCATCGCGGACATGTTCGACGCGCTGACGAGCACGCGTCCCTGGCGCCCCGCCTACCCCGCCGAGGAGGCCGCCGACATCGTGCGCGCCAGCAGCGGTTCGTTGTTCGACCCCGAGCTGGTCGCCCACTTCACCGCCATCCTCGACGACGTCGTCGCCCTCCGCCGCCAGTGGCCCGACGAATGACCGTCCGCCGGGGCGTCTGCGCCGCCGCCTCGCTCGCCCTCGGCGGGGGCCTCGTGGTGGGGCTCTACCCGTGGGTGGGGCCCGCCTCCGGCAGCGCGACGGCGATCCCGATCCTCGCGTTCGCCGGCCTCTGGGGCCTGCGGGTCGGGCTCATCACGGCGATCCTGCTCGTCCCCGCGCTGCACTTCCTCTTCGGCCTCGCCGGCGGCGACGGCCTCGCCGGCATCCTCTCGCAGGGGCCCGGCATCACCGCCAACTTCCTCATCGCCGCGGTCGTGGGGCACATGCGCGACCTCGGCGAGCAGCTCCGCGCCGAGGCTCGCAGCCGGCGCCAGGCCGAGGCCGCGCTGCAGAAGGCCGACGCCGCCCGCGAGGGCGCGGCGCTGCTCGACCACGCGACGGCGTCGGTCGGCATCGGCGTCGCGCTCGTGCGCCTCGACGGCACCCTCGCCCACGCCACCGACACGCTCGAGCGCCTCACCGGCGCCTGGAACTCCACGGAGGCGTGGTGGGAGGCGATCGAGGCGGCGACCGTGTTGCCGAAGGCCGCGCGGTGCGCGCGCTGCCTGCGCCCCGAGTGGCGCTTCGTGGTGCTCGCCGACCTGGAGACTCCCCGACACGAGCGCGTGGTCTTCGAGATCACCGCGACCGGCCACGCCCACGAGAGCGGCCAGGCCGCCGAGGGGCACGTCCTGCTCGTCGCAGACGTGACGCAGCGGCAGGAGAGCGAGGAGACGCTCCGGCGGCTCAACGCCGAGCTGACCACCGCCCGCGACGCCGCGCTCGGGGCGAGCCGCGCCAAGAGCGCGTTCCTCGCGAACATGTCACACGAGCTGCGCACGCCGCTCAACGCCATCCTCGGCTACAGCGAGCTCATCCGCGAGGAGTGCGAGGACGCCGGGCACGAGGAGTACGTCGCGGATCTGCGCCGGATCCACGCCGCCGGCAAGCACCTGCTCGAGCTCATCAACGACGTCCTCGACCTCTCCAAGATCGAGGCCGGCCGGATGGAGGTCCGGGTCGAGGAGTTCGACGCGCGCCGCCTCGCCGAGGAGATCGTCGGGACCGTCGGTCCGCTCGCGCAGCTCCACCACAACGAGATCGTGCTGAAGGTGGCGCCGGACGTCGGCACCATGCGCTCCGACCACGTGAAGGTGCGCCAGATCGTGTTCAACCTCGTCGGCAACGCCTGCAAGTTCACCGAGGACGGGCGCATCGAGGTGGAGGTCTCGCGCGAGGGCGAGCACGTCGCCTTCACCGTCCGCGACACGGGCATCGGGATGGACGCGGCGCAGCTCCAGCGCCTGTTCACGGAGTTCTGGCAGGCGGACAACTCGGTCACGCGCAAGCACGACGGCACGGGCCTCGGGCTCGCGATCTCGCGGCGGTTCGCTGCGATGCTCGGCGGCGACGTCACGGTCGAGAGCGAGAAGGGCAAGGGCTCGACGTTCACGGCGCGCCTCGCCGCCGTGCTCCAGCCCCCGGAGAAGCCGGTGCGCTCGCCCGCGTCGAACCCCGGGATGGCCCGCGCGAAGGTGCTCGTGGTCGACGACGACCCCGCGCTGCGCGACCTCGCGACGCGCCACCTCACGCGCGAGGGCCTCGAGGTCGTGACCGCCCCCGACGGCGAGACCGCGCTGCGCGAGGCGCGCCGCATCCGCCCGGACGTGATCACGCTCGACGTGCTGCTCCCCGGCATGGACGGGTGGCGGGTGTTGCAGGCGCTGAAGGAGGACGCCGACCTCGCGGACGTCCCCGTCGTGATGGTGACGATGCTCGACGAGCTGGGCGGCGGGCTCGCGGTGGGCGCGGACGCGTGGCTGACCAAGCCGCTGTCCCGCGAGGCGCTCGTCTCGACCGTGCAGCGGTACGTCGGCGAGCACCACCAGCCCATCCTCGTCGTCGAGGACGACGAGGCGCTCCGCGAGCTCGTGGAGCGCGCGCTGTCCCGCGAGGGGTGGCCCGTCGTGTCCGCGCGCGACGGGCGCGAGGCGATCGAGCGGCTCGGCGAGGGGGTCCCCTCGCTCGTGCTGCTCGACCTCGCGATGCCCGTCGTCGACGGCTTCGCGGTGCTCGCCCACCTCAAGGAGCACCACATCGAGGTGCCCGTCATCGTGGTCACCGCGATGGACCTGAACGCCGACGCGCGCGAGCGCCTCGTCGGCGACGTCCGCTCCGTGGTGCAGAAGGGGTCGCGCTCGCTCGAGTCGCTGGTGGACGAGGTCTGTACGCTGGTGGCCGGATCGGTGCGGCGGCGGCGCGCTACCGGTGCAGCAGGGCGTACATCTTCCCCAGCAGGCGGGGCAGGTCCACCGGCTTGACGTCGTAGTCGTCGGCGCCCGCGGCGAGCGCGCGGTCGCGGTCGGCCGGCATGGCGTGGGCGGTGAGGGCGATGATCGGGAGCCCCTTCGTGGTGGGCTCGGCCCGGAGGCGGCGGATGGCCTCCCAGCCGTCGACCACCGGCAGCGAGAGGTCCATGAGCACGATGTCGGGGTGGTTGGACAGGGCGCGCGCGACGGCGACCTCGCCGTCCTCGGCGAAGGCGACGTCGAAGCCCTGACGGCCCAGCCGGCGGCCGAGCATGTCACGGTTCATCTCGTTGTCCTCCACGATGAGGACCCGCGCCATCCGACCTCCCGGGCGTCAAGGTAGCACGGCCCCGCGCGGGTTTGACAGCGACCGCACCGGCGCGTGAAGATGGCGCGCTGCTCGTGGAGACGTGGTCGATGCGGATGCTCGTTGCCCTCCTGATCCTTTCCGGGTGCCCGAAGACGGGCGCGCCCGGCGACACCCCGGTGACGCCCACGTCCACGCCGTCCGAGGCCGCCCGCATGACGACGTCGCAGACGGCCGACGGGCTCACGCAGGTCCAGGTCGACCTGAACAAGGACGGCAAGTCCGAGATCACGAACTACTTCCGCGAGCGCGCCGACGCGCCGCGCCTCCTGCTGCGCAAGGAGACCGACCTGAACCGCGACGGCAAGATCGACGTGCGTACCGAGTACGACGACGGCGGCCAGCGCACGAAGGAGGAGATGGACGGCGACTTCGACGGCCGCGCCGACTGGGTCGACCACTACCTCGGCGGCAAGCGCGCCTACTCCGAGGTCGACACCGACTTCAACGGCACCTTCGACCTCTTCAAGTACTACGAGAACGGCAAGGTCCGGCGCAAGGAGCGCGACACCAACGCCGACGGCCGCATCGACGCGTGGGAGTACCTCGACGAGAACGGCCAGGTCGTGAAGACCGGCAAGGACGTCGACGGCGACGGCAAGATGGACGTCCGCGACCAGTAGCGGACGCGGCCTCTCACAACGACGCCAGCGTCTCCTCCAGCGCGAACCTCCGCACCCACCCCAGCGCCTCCGCCTTCGCGGGCGAGCCCAGCAGCACCGGCGGCTCCTTGCTCGGCGCGGGGACGTGCGGGACGTCGGCGAGCGCGACGGCGCGGCCGCTGCAGAGGTTGTAGGCCTCGCCGGCGACGCCCCGCTCGGCGAGCAGCACGTAGCCGGCCACCACGTCGCGGACGTCGGTGAGGTCGCGTCGCGCGGCGGGGTCGCCCGAGAGCGGGCGCCGGCCGGGCCCGAGGTGGTGGAAGGGGCGCGCGACGACGTAGTCGACGCCGCGCTGCCGATAGCCGCGCGCGATGAACTCCACCGCGCCCTTCGCCGTCCCGAAGAGGTCGGCGGGCTGGACGGGGCAAGTCTCGTCGAGCGGGAGCCGCGGCGGGCGGCCGTAGACCTGCCAGCCGGTGACGAGCACGAGCCGGGCGCCCTTCCCGTGGAACGCCAGCGCCTCGAGCAGGTTCACGGCGGGCTGGACGACGTTGAGGTGCGCGCTCGCCACGTCGCGGGCGAACTCCGCGGGGTCGCTGGTGCCCGCGAGGTGGAAGACGACCTCCGGGCTCGCCCGCCGGGTCAGCGCCGCGACGTCCTCCGCGATGCGGAAGTCGACGCTCTCCTCGCAGGCGTGGCCGGCCTCGACCACGTCGTCGCCGCGGGCGCGCAGGTGCGCGACGAGGTGGCGGCCCGCGAAGCCGGCGGCGCCGGTCACGAGCGCGCGCACGTCACTCCCCTTCGATCTCGACCGTGTCCCAGGGCGTCGCGTCGTCGGGCGAGAGGTACCAGCGCACCTGCATCTTCCCCTTCACCGGCGAGATCACGACCGCGGGCACGTAGCAGAAGGCGTCCTCGGAGTCGCCGCCCGACCAGGCCTCGTAGACGTGCACGACCTTGCCCTCGGTGGCGATGACGGGGTCGAACGTGAGTCCCGTTCCGTCGACATAGTCGTAGTCGCGCTCGACGCGCACCGTGTCGCCGCTGGCGGTGACGACGAGCGCGCTGGGCGACGGGTCGTCGAAGTCCACGTTCGTGCAGGCCTCGAGGTCCGTCTCGATGGCGACCGGCGCGCAGGCGGCGAACAGGGCGAGGATCATCGGCTAGGTGTAGCGCGACAGCCCGCGTCGCTCCACCTCTTCGAGCAAGGCGCGGACGGCCTGAGCGTCGCCCCGGCGCGCCACGAGGAGCACGTCCCCGGTGTCGACGACGAGGAGGTCCTCCACGCCCGAGAGCGCCACCAGCCGGCCCGGGGCGTGGACCACGTTCCGGTGGGCGTCCTCGGCGACCGCCACGTCGGCCACGACGGCGCCCCCCTCCCCGCCGGGGAGCACCTCGGCGAGCGCGTCCCAGCTCCCGACGTCGGACCAGCCGAAGTCGGCGGGCACGACGCGGACGTTCGCGGCGCGCTCCATCACGCCGTAGTCGATGCTGGTCGCGTCGGTACGCTCCCACGCGCCCGCCGCGAGCGCCGCGTGGGTGGCCGGCAGGTGCGCGCGCACCGCGTCGAGCAGGACCTCGGCGCGCCAGACGAACATCCCGGCGTTCCAGAGGTGCCGCCCGCCGGCGAGGAGGCCCTCGGCGACGGCGCGCGGGGGCTTCTCGACGAAGCGCCGCACCGGGAGATCGGGCCCCTCCCCCTCCCCCGGCTCGATCCACCCGAAGCCCGTCTCGGGGCGCGTGGGCCGGATGCCCACGGTGACGAGCCCGCCGCGGCGGGCGGCCTCGCTCGCGACGGCCAGCGTGGCCCGGAAGGCGACCTCGTCGCGGACGGCGTGGTCGCTCGGGAGGACGGCGAACACGTCGCCCCCGCGCCGGCGGACCTCCAGCGCCGCGAGCGCGACGGCCGGCGCGGTGTTGCGCGCCGACGGCTCGACGAGCACGGGGCAGCCCGGCGCCTGCGCGCGCACCAGCGCCTCCATGTCGGGGCCGGTCACGACGATCACGCGCTCGGGCAACAGCCCGGTGCGGGCGATCGCCCGCTGCAGGAGCGTGGGGCCCCCGTCGATCGACACGCACTGCTTCGGCCGCGCGCGCCGCGAGAGCGGCCACAACCTCGTCCCCCGCCCGCCGGCGAGCACCACCGCGAAGTCCATCAGAAGAGCTCCGGCCGCAGCCGCTGCAGGGCCGCGTAGGCGACGACCGCCGCGGCGTTCGAGAGGTTCAGGCTCCTCGTCGCGCCCACCATCGGGATGCGTACCCCGCGATCCCCGACGAAGTCGCGCGGGAGCCCGACGGACTCGCGCCCGAAGACGAGCACGTCGCCCGCCGCGTAGTCCACGCGCGTGTAGGGGGTGACGCCGTGGGACGAGAAGCGGTGGTCCCGGCGGGGCCCGAGCCACGCGAGGAACGCGTCGAGGTCGGCGTGCTCCACCACGTCCACGTGCTTCCAGTAGTCGAGGCCGGCGCGGCGGACGGCTTTCTCGTCGGTCTGGAAGCTGAGGGGGTGCACGAGGTGCAGCCGCGCGCCCACCGCGAGGCAGAGCCGGCCCACGTTGCCCGTGTTCTGCGGAATCTCCGGGTGGACCAGCGCGATGTGGAAGAGGGGCTCCGGCACGGGGCCGCGCCTAACCTCCGCGGAGGCCGCGCGGACGCGACACCCCGGGACATTTTCTAATAATTATCCAAGCGGAGCGGGGGCACACTGCGCGCGACGGAGGCCTACGTGACGCTGCTCATCGCGCTCCTCGCCGGGTGCCCCCCCACCGGCGAGTGGCCGGACTCGGGGAAGGACGACACCGGGACCTGCAACACCGACAACGAGGACTGCGCCCCTTCCGTCTGCGGCGGCGAAGGCGCGACGATGCTCCCCGGCGCGGACTGCCTCGCCTGCCACACCGCCGGCAACCTCGTCGACGACAAGGGGGTCGCCAAGGGGAGCGACGACGGCGACAAGCTCTGGAGCGCGGGCGGCACCGTCTTCGCCGACCTCGAGGGCACCGAAGGCGTCGCCGGGGCGATCGTCCGGATCACCGACGCCGACGGGCAGATCGTGACCCTGACGAGCAATCGCGTGGGCAACTTCTACACGGCGCTTCCCCTCACCTTCCCCATCGCCGCGGAGGTCGAGCGCGACGGCGAGATCTACGCGATGCAGACCCCGCAGGACTCGGGCGCGTGCAACAGTTGTCACCGTTGCGACGGCGCGGCGGGCGGGAAGCTCTTCGCCCCGTAGCGCCGGGTTAGGCGTCGCGACCTTTGTCGACCTCGCCCGCCATCGCCGCCACCGGGCTCTGCCGCCGCTACGCCGCGCGCTGGGCCCTCCGCGGGGTTGACCTGCGCGTCGAGCGCGGCCGCGCCTTGATGATCGTCGGTGCGAACGGAGCCGGCAAGACGACGCTCGTACGGGTGCTCGGCACCGCGTTGCGCCCGACGCAGGGCTCGCTCGAGCTGCTCGGGTGCGCCGAGCCCCGCGACGCGCGGCCGAAGGTCGCGCTGCTCTCGCACGCCGACGGCCACTACGACGACCTGACGGCGCGCGAGAACCTCGCGTTCGCCGCGCGCGCCGGCGGCGCCGACGCCGACGCGCTGCTCGAGCGCGTGGGGCTCGCCGCCCGCCGGCACGACGTGGTGCGCACGTTCTCGGCGGGCATGCGGAAGCGCCTCTCGTTCGCGCGCCTTCTCTGCAAGCGCGCCGACCTCGTGCTGCTCGACGAGCCGTACGCCGGCATGGACCCCGCGGGGCACGCGTTCGTGGACGGGCTCCTGCGGGAGCTGCGGGCCGGCGGCACCACCGTGGTGTTGTCCACGCACCAGGTCGCCCGCGGGGCGGAGCTCTGCGACGACGCGGTGCGGCTCGACGCCGGGAAGGTCGCGTGGGCCGGGCCGGCGCGCCTCGCGCTGGAGAGCGCGTGATCGCCGAGTGCTGGCACGTCCTGCGCAAGGACCTGCTGCAGGAGTGGCGCTCCCGCTCGCGCTTCGGCGCGGTGTTGTGCTTCGGCGTGATCACGCTCCTGCTGTTCTCGTTCGCGTCGGGGCCGGACACCTCGGCCATGCGCGCCAACGCGGCGGGCTACCTGTGGCTGGGGCTCCTGCTCATGAGCACGCTCTCGCTGGCCGAGTCCTTCCGCGTGGAGCAGCAGAACGGCGCGATGGAGGCGCTCCTGCTCTTGCCGACGTCGCCCGCCGCGATCTACTACGGCAAGGCGCTCGCCAACCTCGCGGTGCTCGCCGCGCTGGGGCTGTGCCTCGTGCCGGTGATGGTCGCGCTCTACGACGCCTCGATCCCGCTCGGCGTCCACTGGCTCGCCGCGGTCATCACGCTCGGGACGGCGGGGCTCTGCGCGCCGGGGACGCTCTACGCGGCGCTCGCGGCGCGGGCGCGGGGGAAGGACGTGCTCCTGCCGCTGCTCCTCTTCCCGCTGGTCGTGCCCGTGCTTCTCTCGGCGGCGCGTGCCACCTCGCTCGTGCTGGCCGGCGACCCGATGGAGCAGCTCCGCAGCTGGTGCGCGCTCCTGCTCGCGTTCGACGCCATCTACTGGAGCCTCTGCGGGCTCCTGTTCTCGTACGTGGTGGAGGATTGACGTGAAGCAACGCTGGGAACACCTCGTGGGCGTCGCCGGCGCGCTGCTGCTCGCCTACGGGAGCTGGCTCGGGCTCTTCGTGACGCCGCCCGACCGCATGCAGGGCGACGTGATGCGCATCATGTACGTGCACGTCCCCGCCGCCTGGGCCGCGCTGCTCGCGTTCACCGTGGCGTTCGTCGCGGCGATCGTCTCGTTGTGGACGGCGCGCGCGGCGTGGGACGCGCTGCTCGAGGCGTGCACCGAGGTCGGCGTGGTGCTCGGGATCCTGCTCCTCGCGCTCGGCTCCGCGTGGGCGCGCCCGATCTGGGGCGTGTGGTGGGACTGGGACCCGCGGCTCACGACCTCCGCGGTGCTGGTGCTCGCGTTCCTCGGCATCCTCGCGCTGCGCGGCTTCGTGGACGACGCGAGGCAGCGCGCCACGTGGAGCGCGGTCGCCGCGATCGTGGCGTTCGTGGACGTCCCCGTCGTGTACTACTCCGTCCGCTGGTGGCGCTCGCTGCACCAGGTGCAGTCCACCAAGTCCACGATGGACGCCACCATGTACGAGGCGCTGCTCGTCAACTCGCTCGCGTTCGTGCTCGTCGGGACCTGGCTCGTCGTGCGCCGGTGGCGCATCGCGCGCGAGCAACAGCGCCTGGAGATGGCCTAGAAATGGAAGCGACCGGGATGATCCAGGGCGGCTGGGAGTTCGTCTGGGGCTCCTATGGCCTCACCGCGGCGGTCCTCGTGGCCTACGCCGTGAACCTCACCCTCCGACTCGCACGCGCCCGCAAGGCGTCCCCCACCGAGGTGAACCCATGAACCGCAACAAGCTCGGGGCCGTCGTCGCCCTCCTCGTCGCCGGGGGCGGCCTCGCGTTCCTCGCGTTCGGCGACCTCGGCGAGAACCTCGTCTACTACTGGTCGCCGACCGAGATGGTCGCCCAGAAGGAGAAGGCGGTGGGCGCGACGATCCGCCTCGGCGGCATGGTCGAGCCCGGCAGCATGAAGGGGCCCGAGGGCGGCGTGCTCCGCTTCAAGGTGACCGACGGCGGCGCGACCGTGGCGGTCGAGTCCACCGGCGTGCCGCCGCAGATGTTCCGCGAGGGCATCGGCGTCGTCGTCGAGGGCACGCTCGCCGAGGACGGTACGTTCCGCTGCACGCGGATGATGGTCAAGCACGACAACGAGTACCGGGCCCCCGAGGCCGGGGCCAAGCCGTCGCTGACGACGCTGGACGAGGGATGATCGGGCAAGTCGGCAACGGCCTCGTGCTGCTGGGCCTCGGCGCCTGCACCGCCGGCGCCATCACCGCCGTGACCGCGGCGCGGACGCGCTCGGCGGAGGCCTGGGCGTGGGCGCGGCGCCTCGTCTACGTCTTCGCCTTCGCGATGCTCGCGGCCAACCTCGTGATGGAGTACGCGCTCCTCACCCACGACTTCTCGGTGAAGTACGTCGCGCAGGTCGGCTCGCTGGCGACGCCGCTGCACATCACGATCGTGTCGCTGTGGTCGTCGCTCGAGGGCTCGATCCTGTTCTGGGGCCTCATCCTCGGCGGATACCTCGCGGCGGCGACGTGGCGCAACGGCGAGGACAACCCGGACGTCATGACGTGGGCGACGGCCACCTGGCTCGCGACGGCCGCGTTCTTCTGCTTCCTCGTCGCCGGGCCCGCGAACCCGTTCGTGCCGGGGCCGGTGGACGTGCCGACCGACGGGCCGGGGCCGAACCCGCTGCTCCAGAACCACGTCCTGATGATCGTGCACCCGCCGATGCTGTACCTCGGGTACGTCGGCATGACGGTGCCGTTCGGCATCGCGGTCGGCGCGCTCGCCGCGGGCCGGCTCGGCGCCGCGCAGCTGCAGCCGCTCCGCGCCTGGCTCCTGGTTCCCTGGACGTTCCTGACCGCCGGCATCGTGCTCGGCGGCTGGTGGGCGTACGAGGTGCTCGGCTGGGGCGGCTACTGGGCCTGGGATCCGGTCGAGAACGCGTCGTTGCTCCCGTGGCTGACCGCCACGGCGGGCCTGCACGCGGCGATGTTGCCGGCGCGCCGCGGCGCGCTGAAGGGCTGGACCGTCACGCTGGTGATGGCGAGCTTCCTGCTCACGCTGCTCGGCACGTTCATGACGCGCTCGGGCGTGTTCAACTCGGTCCACAGCTTCAGCCAGAGCGACATCGGCCCCACGCTGCTCGCGTTCATCGCGGTGTGCCTCGTCGGGAGCGTCGTACTGCTCGCGGCGCGCCTCGACAAGCTCGAGGGCGAGGGCGCGACGCCCGCCGTCGTGAGCCGCGAGAGCGTGTTCCTCCTGAACAACCTGCTCTTCGTGGCGCTCACGTTCACGGTGCTGCTCGGGACGACCTACCCGCTCGTCGCCGAGGCCGTGCGCGGCGTGAAGCTGTCCGTCGGCGAGCCCTACTTCAACCGCATGGCCGTGCCCGTCGGCGTGGCGATCCTGTTCCTCATGGGCGTCGGCCCGGCGCTGCCGTGGGGCGTCGCGACGAAGGACCGGCTGAAGGAGTCGCTGCTCCTGCCGCTCGGCGTGGCGGTGGGCGCGACGGCCGCGGGCTGGGTGCTGGGCGCGCGCGACCCTTGGCCGGCGGCGACGTTGTTCTGCGGCGGGTTCGCCACCGCGGTCACGCTCAAGGAGCTGTTCGGGAGCCGCGCGCTCCGGCGTACGGGCGCGTACGTCGTCCACCTCGGCGTCATCGTGATGATCCTCGCCATCTCGATGTCGTCGTCGTACCGCACCGACACGGAGATCGTGCTCGCGAAGGGCGACTGCGCGGTGTTCGAGGGCCACCGGATCTGCTTCACGGAGGCGCGGACCGTGCGCGAGGCCCACCGCGAGCGGCAGGTCGCGGTGATCGACGTCGACGGCAAGGTCATGGAGCCGGCGATGAACGACTACGGGATGGGCTCGCCGATCGGCTCGCCCGACGTGTGGACGCGGCCGACCTACGACCTCTACCTGTCGCTGATGAACATCCAGGAGGACTCCATCGGGCTGCACGTCTTCCGCACCCCGTTCGTGATGTGGCTCTGGGTGGGCGCCGGCGTCTCGGTGCTCGGCGCGGGGATGGCGCTCTGGCCTCGCCGGAAGGCGGCGACGGCCCCGGCCGCGGTCGCGGAGGCGACGGCCAAATGAAGGTCCGGGGCTGGGTGCTCGCGGTGGGGCTCGCGATCGTGCTTCCGCTCGTCGCGGTGCTCGCCAATGGCTTCCGCTTCGACCCGCGCGCGATCGACTCGCCGCTGGTCGAGAAGGCGGCGCCCGACTTCGCGCTCACCTCGATCGACGGCCAGCCGTTCAAGCTCTCGGACCTGCGCGGAAAACCCGTCGTCGTGAACTTCTGGGCGACCTGGTGCGTGCCCTGCCAGCAGGAGCACGCGCTGCTCCTCGCCGCCGCGAAGAAGTGGGGCGATCGCGCCACGTTCCTCGGGGTCGTCTACCAGGACACGCCCGAGAAGATCCGCGGGTGGCTCGACCGCCACGGCGAGGGCTACCCCACGCTGGTGGACGAGGGCTCGAAGGTCGCCATCGCCTACGGCGTGTACGGCGTGCCCGAGACCTACGTGATCGACGCCGGCGGCGTCATCCGCCACAAGTTCGTCGGGCCGGTCGACACGCCCACGCTGGACGGGTGGATGCGCAAGCTCGCCGACGAGGCGCCGTCTTCGGGCGTGGCCTCGAAGGGCACCGGGCCCGCGGCGGTGGTCGGCTCGCCGGCGGGGCCGCCGCTCTCCGGCGAGCAGCTCAAGGCGAAGACGCGCGACGTCGCGCTGAAGCTCCGCTGCGTCGTGTGCCAGGGCCTCTCCGTCGCCGACAGCCCGAGCGACGCGGCGCGCGCGATGCGCGCGGAGGTCGAGTCGCTCGTGGCGCAAGGCTACGACGAGGAGCAGATCCTCTTCTACTTCGAGGCCGCCTACGGCGAGTTCGTCCTGCTCGAGCCGAAGGCCGAGGGCCTCAACTGGATCGTGTGGGCCGCGCCGATCGGGGTGATCGTGCTCGGCGCGCTCGGCATCGCGGTGGCGGTGCGGCGGCGCGCCCCGGCCCCGCCCCCGCCGGCGGACGACGAGTACCTGCGGCGCGTCCGCGAGGAGCTGCGGTGACGGACTGGACGCCCGGGATCGTGGTCGCGGCGGCCTCGGCCGCGATCGGCACGTTGCTCGCGCTGCGGTCGCGGCGCGGGCCGGCGTTGCCCGACGAGGCGGCCACGCGGCGCGCGGACCTGTTGCGCCAGAAGGAGGCCGCGCTGGCGCTCCTGCGCGAGCACGACGGCGCGAAGGCGGCGTGGGAGGCCGACGCGTGGGAGGCCGAGCGCCGGCGGCTGGAGCACGCGGCGGCGGGCGTGTTGCGCGAGCTGGACGCGGCCCCCGCGACGGCGCCGAGCCCGACGGTCGCGTCGCGACACCCGCAGCTGGTGGGCGCGGCGTGGGGCGCCGGCGCGGTGCTGCTCGTCGGCGCGATCGCGATGGGCCTGCAGGAGTACAGCCGCCCCCGCGAGGTGATGGAGGGCCAGGGCGAGCGGGTGGACGCGGAGCTCGACGCCCTGCGGGCGGCCGTGGCGGCGAACCCCGCCGACCTCGAGGCGAAGAACCGCCTCGGGCACGCGCTCATCAACGCGAGCCAGATGATGGACGCGTACAAGCTCTCCGAGGAGGTCGTCGCGCTCGACGACGACAACGCCGAGGCGCGGACGCACCAGGCGGTCGTGTTGCTCGCCATCGGCGACCTCGAGGTGGCCGCGAAGGTGCTCGACCGCGTGCTCGCCGGCGACCCCGCCTTCCCCGAGGCGCTCGGCTGGCGCGGCGCCGTGCACTACCAGAAGGGCGAGATGGAGCCGGCGGTCGCGCTCTGGGAGAAGGCGATCGCGGCGGATCCGGCGCTGGCGGCGTCGTTGCAGCCGTTGATCCAGGGCGCGAAGCAGAAGCCGCTCGTCGGCACGTTCTCGACGGAGCTCGCCCCCGCAGGCCCCGGCGACATGCCGAAGGCGGCGACGCCGCAGGACGTCAGCGGCGAGATCCGCGGGGACGCGTCGCTCGTGAAGCCCGGCGACACGCTGATGCTCTTCGCGCGACCCGAGGGGGTGGACCGCGGCCCGCCGGTGTGGGCGCAACGGCGCACGATCGACACACTCCCCGTGCGGTTCACCATCGGCCCCGCCGACGCGCCGATGGGCGGCGCCACGCCCGAGAAGCTCGTGCTCACCGCGCGCATCGACCGCGACGGGAACCCGATGGGGCGCGCGGAGGGCGAGGCCGAGGGGAAGAGCGCGGCGTTCGCGCCGGGGGCCACGGGGGTGGTGGTGGAGCTCGCTCCGTAGGCACGCCGCTTGCTGCGAAGGGAGGCATGCCGACGGCCTCCCTGACCCTCTTCCCCGCCCCCGCCGCGTGGGCCTCGCGCGGCCGGCACGCGGCGCTCCCCTGGTCCGACGTGCTCGCCCGCGCCGAGAAGCCCGAGCTCTGGCCCGGCGGGGGCGCGATCGACGCGGCGGAGGCGCGCCTGCCCGCGTGGACCTTCGCGGCGTTCCGGGACGACGCGCGGGTGGTCGCGCGGGACTCGGCGACCGCGGAGGCGCAGACGCGCGCGCGCGTGCTCGAGGTGAACGGCCTGTTCCTCGAGTACGAGGACGAGCCGGGCGCGGACGCGGACGCGATCGCCCGCTGGTGGGCGGGCCGCCTGTTCCTCGCCTACACCACCGCGTTCCACGACCGCCCGCTCGGCGACCGCCCGGAGGGGCCTCGCTGGCGGGTCGCGGTGCCGTTCGCCCGCGGCGTGGGGCTCGCCGCGGCGGTGGAGGTCGCGCGCTGGGCCCGGCACCCGCGGCGGCGCGCGGGCACGCTCGCGGACGCGACGGAGGAACCCTGGCGCGCGCCCGCGCTCCCCGCGCTCCCGGCGGGCGTGGCGGTCCGCGCGGCATTCTTCGACGGGAAGGGCACCGCGGTCGTCGATCTCTCCGGGCTGGCGGAGCGCCTCCCCGGCGGGAGCGATGCGGAGGTCCTCGCGCTCTGGTCGGTGGTGGACGCGCTGGCGTTCAACTTCCCGGCCGACGCGCGCCGCGTGCGCGTCCTGCTCGACGGCCGCGAGGCCGATTCCCTGGGGCACGTCTCGCTGGCGGCGCCCCTCGTCCCGCGGCGCGATCTGGTGATCGGCGAGATCCCGCCGCTCGCGATCCCCGTCGCGGCCGGCACGCCCGCGCCCACCGAGGAAGACGACGCGCCCTCGCCGTTCGACGACCTCGTCCCGACCACTCCGTGAGGGGTCAGACCTCCCACGTTTGCCTCCTCCCTACTGGCC
>JBMOQZ010000391.1:0-45793 GCA_049322475.1 Myxococcota bacterium
TCGCCGGGCTCGTCGGGGCGGTCGCGGTCGCGTCGGCGAGGCCGGAGCTCGAGGCGTTCGGCCCGTGCGTGCGGCGTGGGCGTCACACCGGGCGCCTCGCGCTGACGGTCGACGACGGGCCCCACCCGGTCTCCACGCCGGCGTTCCTCGCGGCGCTCGCCGCGGAGCAGGCCCACGCCACGTTCTTCGTGCTCGCCAATCGCGTGAAGGCCCACCCGGGGCTGTTCCGGGAGGTGCTCGCCGCCGGGCACGAGATCGGGCTGCACGGGATGTCGCATCACCCCTGGTACACGGTGTGGGGCCCCGAGCGAGGCGCCGCCGAGCTGCGCGCGGCCTGCCGGGTGCTGGAGGAGCACGGCGCGCCGCCGATCCGGTGGTTCCGGCCGCCGTTCGGCGCGGTGAGCCCGCGTGTGTACGCCGCCGCGGCCGCCGCCGGGCTCGAGGTCGCCTGGTGCTCGATCCGCACCGGCGACGGCGGGTGGATCTCGCCGGCGACCCTGCTCGGGCGGTGCGCGCGGGCGGTCGCGACGGACGTGGTGCTCGTCCACGACGGCACGGACACGTGGAAGCACCTGCCCGACGCGCTCCGCGACTGGGACGCGCGGGGGATCCGGGCGTCGGCGCTGGGGGAGTGCCTGTGAACCCGGTGATCACGCGCATGGAGGCCATCTCCGCCTGCGGGCGGGGCGTGGGCGCGCTCGCGGACGGGCTGGCCGCGGGGAGGGCGCGGGTGCGCGCGGTGCCGTGGGCCTCCGAGGCGCTGCGGTCGCCGTTCGCGGCGCTGGCGGGGCTCGGCGAGGCGGAGGAGCTGCTCGACGCGGTGGTCTCCGCGGTGCGGCCTGCGGAGGGGGCGTGCGGCCTCGTCGTCGCGACGAGCTCCGGGGCGATCACCGGCGCGTTCGAGCGCTGGCACCGTCACGGCGGGGAGGAGGAGGCGTGGCGTCAGGCGCCCACCCGGCGCGTCGCCGCGCGCCACGGGCTCGCGCCCCACACGACGCTCTCGGTCGCCTGCGCCTCCGGGTCCGCCGCGTTCGCGACCGCGCGCGGGTGGCTGCGCGACGGGCTCGTGGAGCGGGTGATCGTCGCGGGGGTCGACGCGCTCTCGCTGTACGTGCACGCGGGGTTCGCGGGGCTCGGCGCGCTCGCGAAGGAGGCGTGCCGGCCCTTCCAGCCGGGTCGCGACGGGCTCGTGCTGGGGGAGGGGGCCGCCGCCGTGCTGCTCGAGTCGCCCGCCGCTGCGAGGGCCGCGGGGAGGCCGGCGATCGCGACGCTCCGGGGGATCGGGCTCTCGCAGGACGCGGTGCACCTGACGGCGCCCGACCGCACGGGCGACGGGCTCGCCCGCGCCGTCCGCGCCGCGCTCGCCGACGCCGGGCTCGACGCCGGCGAGATCGACGCCGTCAGCGCGCACGGGACCGCCACCTCCTTCAACGACGCGATGGAGGCGCGGGCGCTCGCGACGGTGTTCGGCGGCCCGGTGCCGCTGCACGCGCCGAAGGCGGTCCTCGGGCACACGCTCGGCGCCGCCGGCGCGATCGAGGCCGTCGGGCTGCTCGCGATGATGAGCGGCGCGGAGCCGATGCGGGCGCCCTCGCTCGTGGCGGAGGACTGCCCGCTGACGGTGCGCGAGGCGCGTGAGCCGCGCGTCGGCCTGTCCGTGAACGCGGCGTTCGGGGGGGTGAACGCGGCCGTCGTCTTCGGGCCCGCGGAGGAGACCGCCGCGCCGCGGTCGCTCGTCGCCTCGGAGGTCGCGCGCGTGTGTGTCGAAGGCGACGATCTCCCGCTCTCGAAGGTCCATCCCGCGGCGCCGCCCGCGCTCGGGCGCGCCGACACCTACGTCCGCGCCGGGATCGCCGCGCTCGCCCGGCTCGGGGAGGTGCCGGAGGGCGCCGCCGTCGTGGTCGCCAGCGAGACCAACTGCCGCGCGGCGGACCTGCGCTACCACGCGGGGCTGGTCGCCGGCGGGCCGGCGCAGGCCTCGCGGGTGCACTTCACCTACACCATCCCGGGGGCGCCCCTCGCCGAGGCGGCGATCCTCCTCGGGCTGCGCGGGCCCGCGCTCGTGTTCTGCGACACCGCCGAGCGGGCCCACGCGGAGGCGCGCGGGCTCGTCTCGCGCGGCGAGGCCCCCGCCGCGATCGCCCTCGCCGTCGAGGCGCCCGAGCGACGGGCGCGCGCGGAGGCCGTGCTATACGCCGGGGTCCGCCCATGACCGAATACCCGCATCCCGCGGCGCTGATCCCGCACCGCCCACCCATGCTCTACATCGACCGCGTCGTGTCCGTCGAGGGCTTCCGCGTCGTCTGCGAGCGCGCGTTCGCGCCTCACGAGTTCCCCGGACACTTCCCGGGGCGCCCCATCGTGCCGGGCGTCGTGATGCTCGAGGGGCTCGCCCAGGCGCTCGCGTGCCTCGGCGCGCTCGGCGGCGAGCTCGGCCAGGCCGTGCTCACCGGCGTGGAGAAGGCGCGGTTCCGCGGGCTCGTGGAGCCCCCCGCGACGCTCGTGTTCGACGTCGAGGTGACCGACCGCCGCTTCGGGGTGGTGTGGGCGAGCGGCGTGGTCCGTCAGGGCGACCGCGAGGTGTGTACGGCGAAGCTGCAGGCCGCGATCCTGCCGGCCGACGGGGGGGTGCCCCCGGCATGACCGCGGGTCGGGCCGTCGTCGTCGGGTCCGGCATGGGCGGGCTCACGTCCGCCATCCTCCTCGCGAAGCACGGGTGGAGGGTGACCGTGCTGGAGCGCCACTTCCGCGCGGGCGGCTACCTTCACCGCTTCTTCCGCGACGGGGTCGGCTACGACACCGGCTTCCACTACGTCGGCGGCGCCCGGCCCGATCAGACCTTCGGGCGCGCGATGCGCGACCTCGGCGTCGCCGACCGCGTGCGCTTCATCCCCTTCGATCCCGACGGGTTCGACATCCTGCGCTTCCCCGGCTTCGACTTCCGCGTGCCGGAGGGCCTCGACCGCTGGCGCGACCGGCTCGTCGACGCCTTCCCGCACGAGCGCGCCGGCCTCGACCGCTACGTCGCGCTTCACCGGGCGGCGATCGCCGACTACGGCTGGTTCTCCTTCGACCTGTCCGTGCCGCCGGAGGCGATCCTGCCGTGGGAGTCCCGGTCGCTGAGGTCGGTGATGGAGGAGTGCTTCCACGATCCGCGCCTCATGGCCGTGATCGGGGGGCAGGCCGCGCTCTACGGGGTGCCCGCGAAGGAGGCGCCGTTCGGGCTCCACGCGATCGTGACCGACCACTTCCTGCAGGGCGCGTGGGGCATCGAGGGGGGCGGCGACAAGCTCGCGCTCGCGATGGTCAAGCGGCTCCGCGAGCTGGGCGGGACCTTGCACCTGAAGGCGGACGTCGCGGCGATCGAGCTCGCGGGCGGCGAGGCGAGGGCGGTGCACCTGCGCGACGGCCGCCGCTTCGACGCCGACCTCGTCGTCGCCAACGTCCACCCGCGGCTCGTGCTCGACCTGTTGCCCGCGGGGGCGGTGCGCCCGGCCTACGCCGAGCGCGTCCGCGAGGCGAAGCCCGGGCGATCGCACCTCGGGATGTACCTGCGGGTCGACGGCGACCTCTCCCTGCTCGGACCACGCAACGTCTACAGCTTCGCGAGCTGGGACGTCGACGACTACGCGCGCCCGTCCTCGCCGGGGGACGTGCCCTTCTACTTCGCGAGTTGCCCGGGTCAGCGCGGCGCGCACCGTCTCCCCGGCGCGGACGAGGTGGTGCTGGGCCTGATCCAGGTCGATTGGACGACCTTCCGCGCGTGGGCCGACAGCGACCCCGACGCGCGCCCCGCCGCGTACGAGGCGCTCAAGGCCGAGCTCTTGGACAGCGCAATTGCCCGCATCCGGGCCGACTTCCCGGGGTGGCGCGTGACGTGGGCGGAGGCGAGCACGCCGCTCACGACGAGCCGCTTCACGAACGCCGTGGAGGGGGCTTCCTACGGGCACTACCACTCGGTCGCGCAGATGGGGCGCTACCGCCTGCCCATGTGGACGCGCGTGAGAGGGCTCGTCCAGGTGGGCCAGTGCGTCGCGTTCCCGGGGATTTGCGGGGCCATGATGTCGGCATACGTTGCGATGGCCGAGATCGTCGGGAAGGACCGCTTGCTGAAGGAGCTTCTGGCGGGATGAGAAGGGTCGTCGTCACCGGGATGGGCATGGTGACCCCCCTCGGAAGCGAGCCCGGGGCGGTCTTCGACGAGGTGCTCGCGGGCAGGAGCGGGGTCCGTCGCGTCACCAGCTTCGACGCCATCGGCGACATGGGCGCGCGCATCGCCGCGCCCGTCCGCGACTTCGAGCCCGAGCGCATCCCGCGCAAGCATCGCCGCAGCATGGCGCGCATGGCGCAGTACGCCGCCACCGCCGCCGGCGAGGCCCTCCGCGCCGCCGGATACCCGGCCGAGCGGCTCGCCTCCGGTCGCGTCGCCGTCAGCGCCGGCTCCACCACGGGCTCGCCCGACGCGATGGAGGAGTTCTGGAGGGAGTACCTCTCCACCCACTCCATCCGGGGCATCCCGAGCACCAGCTTCTTGCGCGTGATGTCGCACACCGTCGCGGCCCACGTCGCGCTCGCGTACGGGATCACGGGCTCGGTGCTCTCGCCGAGCTGCGCGTGCGCGGCGTCCAACCAGGCCATCGGGCTCGGGCTCGACCTCGTCCGGCTGGGCCGCGCCGACGCCGTGCTGGCCGGGGGGGCCGACGAGCTGTCCGTGCTCTCCGCGGCGACGTTCGACATCGTCCGCGCGGGCTGCCGCGGCCACGAGGACGCGCCGCACACCCGGCCCGCGCCCTTCGACCGCACGCGCGACGGCGTCGTGGTCGCCGAGGGCGCCGCGATCCTGCTGCTGGAGGAGCTCGAGGCGGCGCGGGCGCGCGGCGCGCCCATCCTCGCGGAGGTGCTCGGTTACGGCGAGTCCTGCGACGCCAACCACATGAGCTCGCCGGAGCCGGAGGGCATGACGAGCGCGATGGAGCGCGCCCTCGCGGACGCGCGGCTCGAGCCGGGGCAGGTCGACTACGTCTGCGCCCACGCGACGGGGACGGAGGTGGGCGACGCCGCCGAGGCCGAGGCCACCCGCCGCTGCTTCGGCACCGACGTGCCGGTGTCGAGCCTCAAGGGCCACTTCGGGCACATGCTCGCCGCGTGTGGCGCCACCGAGGCGATCCTGTGCGTGGAGGCGATGCGCCGGTCGGTGGTCCCGCAGACGCTCAACCTGCACGAGCCCGACGTCGCCCCGATCCGCCTGCCGACGGAGCCGCTCGCCCGCGAGCTGCACCGGATCGTGTCGAACAACTTCGCCTTCGGCGGCATCAACGCCAGCCTGGTCCTGGGCCGGGCGCCTCCCCTCTGAAGACGCCGCCGAACCCGACGGCGACGCGCGCGTAGCCCCGTTGGCGGCTTGCCGCGCCGGGGGCGGCACGGTATCGTCTCTGGGGTTTTTTGGAGGGTTCGTGAATCGTTCGGCGGAGTCCATCATCGCGGAGCTCGACCGCATCCTCGTGGAGCAGTTCGAGCTGGCCGCCGACGCCGTGGTCCCAGGGGCCCGGCTGCGCGAGGACCTCGACCTCGACAGCCTCGACGCGGCGGACCTCTTGATCGCCATCGAGAAGAAGTTCGGCGTGCGCCTCGACGACACCGTCGCGCGCCAGTTCCGCACCGTGGGCGACATCCACGCGTACGTACACCAGCTCGTCGCGGACAAGGGCGTCGGCGGCGGGGAGTCGCCGAGGGCCGCCGCGGGGGCGTGACGAACGACGGGCGCACGAGGCGCGCGCGGGCGTAAGATGCCCGCGGAATGGGAATCCGCGGGCTCCTCTCCGTGCTCGTGCCGGGCGTGGTCGCGGCGGCGTTGATGGGCATGGCCTGGGTCGCCGCCGACCGCGAACGGGCGCAGTCGGTCGCCGCGATGGGCCACTCCGAGGTGCGCGTGCTCGAGGCGATCGGCCTCACCGCGGCGGTCTACCTCGCGGAGAACGACGTCGCGGGGCTCGACAACCTCGTCGCCGAGGCGACGGTCGCCGGCCGGTCGCGAGACCTGCTCGAGATGGCCGTCGTCGACGAGGAGGGGCGCGTGACCGCCCACAGCGACCCCACGCGGTTCAACACGGTGATGGACGACGCGTTCACCCGCGACGCGATCGCCGCCGACCAGCGCAACTGGGACATCACCGAGGACGAGCTGCGGGTGTCGGTGCCCGCGCGCTCGGGCCTGCGCTGGGGCACGGTGACCGCGCGCTACACGCTGACGCCGCTCCTCGCCCGCGTGCAGGCGGCGAGGACGCGCTGGTTGCTCGAGGCGCTCGCCGTCGCCGGGCTGACCTGGGCGGTGCTCTCGGTCGCGCTCACGCGGCTGGTGGTGCGCCCGCTGCGCGCGCTCGACGAGGCGACGCGGCGCATGGCGGCCGGCGACCTCGGCGCCCGCGTGCCCCCCGGCGGCGCCGGCGAGATCGCCGACCTCGGGCGCGCGTTCAACGGGATGGCGGAGGCGCTGGGCGCGCACCAGGCTCACCTCGAGCGCACGGTCCACGAGCGGACCGACGAGCTGCAGAAGGCGAACCAGCGGCTCGAGCACCTCGCCGTCACCGACGGCCTGACCGGGCTCCGCAACCACCGGCACTTCCAGGAGTCCCTCGCGGCCGAAGTGGCGCGGGCCTCGCGCACCGACCGTCCGTTCGGCCTGCTCATGGTCGACGTCGACCACTTCAAGCGCCTCAACGACACCCTGGGCCACCCCGCGGGCGACGAGATCCTGCGCGCCATCTCGGACGCGATCGCCGCCGCCGTGCGCGCCACCGACGGGGTCGCCCGCTACGGGGGCGAGGAGTTCGCCGTCCTGCTGCCGGACACCGACGCCGAGGGGTCGGCCGTGCTCGCGGAGCGGGTCCGCGCCGCCGTGGCCGCCCTGCCGCCCGAGGGGAGTCGGCCGCTCGTGAGCGTGAGCGTGGGCGTCGCGTCGTGGCCGCGGGACGGGCGCGACGCCACCTCGCTCGTCGCGGCAGCGGATCGCGCGCTCTACGCCGCGAAGCGCACGGGCCGGAACCGCGTGGTGGAGGCGCGCGCGTCGTGGGCGTGACGCTGCTCGTGCTCGTCGGGTGCGGCGGGGAGCCGTCGTACCACGCTCGCCCGAAGGCCGCGGAGGCGCCCGCCACGGCCCGCGCGTACACGCCGCCCGCGGGCTTCACCACGTTGCGGGTCGGGCTCACCCCGTACCTCGAGCCCGGGCTCCTCCTCGCCCAGCGCGAGCCGTTCCGCGCGTGGCTCGCGGAGGAGCTCGGCGTCGCCGTCGAGCTGCGCGTCGCCGCGAGCTACGACGACCTCGGCGCGCGGATGGCCGCGGGCGAGGTCGACGTCGGCGAGTTCAGCCCCTACGCCTTCGTGCGCGCCCGCGAGACGATGCCCGGGCTCGTCCCGATGGTGTCGCAGGTGGCGGACGGCTCGACGAGCGCGGCCGGCTACGTGGTCGTCCGCGCGGACAGCCCCCTGCGCACGCTCGAGGAGCTCGCCGGCAAGCGCCTCGCGTTCGTCGACCCCGCCTCCACCACCGGGTACCTGCTGCCCACGCTCCTGCTCGCCGACCGCGGCGTGAAGATCGCCGCGGGCGACTTCCTCGGCAACCACCCCGCCGTGTTGCTCGCGGTGCACGAGGGGCGGTACGACGCCGGCGCCGTCTACCAGGGCGCGCTCGACTCGCTCGAGGAGAGCCACGAGATCGACCCGCTCGACTTCCGCGTGATCGCCAAGACGCCGCGCATCCCGCGCGACATCCTCTGCGCGCGCCCGGAGCTCGACGCCACGGTGCGCGACGAGCTCACGCTCCTCCTGCTCGCGTTGTCCGCGCGCAGCAAGGAGGGCCGCGAGCTGCTCGGCCCCATGCGGGTCAACGGGTTCGTCGCCGCGGACGTGGAGGCGTACGCGCCCATCCGCGAGGCGGCTCACAGGATTGGCGCCCTGTAGAGAGGAAGAGAAACCGCCAGGACGCCAAGGTCCGCCGAGGACGCCAAGTTCGGGGAGAAGGCGAAGCCCCCTCGCTCCCTTGGCGATCTCGGCGCCTTCTTGGCGTCTTGGCGGTTCCCTCTCTCGGCGGACTACTTCTGCGCCCAGACGTCGTGGAAGTTGTACCACTGGTCCGGCCAGCGCCGCGCCATCGCCGCGAGGTCGTCCGCGTAGGTCTGGGCCCAGGCCGCGAGCTGCTCGTCGCGGGGCTTGTTGCGGTCGAACTGTACGCGCCGGGGCGGGTGGGCGACGACGCGGTAGGTGTCGGGCCCCACCTTGAAGCAGCCCGCGACGATCACCGGCACGCGGGTGATCGCCGCGAGGAGCCACGGACCGGCGGGGAGCCTGCACGGCGAGCCCATGAGCTCGACGGTGACGGCGCGGTCGTCGACGAGCCGGTCGCCCATCATCGCGACCACGCCCCCGTCGCGGAGCGCGCGTGCCACGGCGAGCGCGGAGAAGCCCTCGGCGCGGTTGACCGCGATGAAGTGCGGGCGCCACGCCTCGGGCAATTGCGCCGCGAGCGCGCGCCCCTGGTCGCCCTCCGCGTCGAAGCGGATCACGTGGAGCTTCTTCATCCGCGCCGCGTTGCCCGGCGGGCCGCCGCTCACCTCGATGTTGCCGAGGTGGGCGGAGAGCACGATGGCGCCCTCCCGCCCGGCGAACGCGTCGACGAGGTGCTCGACCCCCTCGTACTCGTAGCGGAACGCCCCCGGGCCGCGCTCGAGGTAGGCGAGCCGGTCGACGATCGCCTCCGCGAAGTTGCGGAAGACGCGGAAGGTCCCGGCGAGCGGCGACACCCCCGGCATGGTGCGGGCGATCCAGGGCGCGAGGTTCCGGCGAGGCCCCGGCGCGAACAGGACGTACCAGGCGGCGAGGATCCGCGTGAACGCGTAGGCGGCGCGCCGCCCGAGGATCCGCAGGAGCGCGAGCACGAAGCGCCAGCCCACCGCGGTGCCGCGCGACGCGCCCGTCCACCGCGAGCGCTCGTGCGTGCGGATGCGCGGGAACCAGCGCGGCGGCCACAGGATCCGCTCGAGCACGAGCAACGTGTTCGTCCAGGAGATGCGCGCGTTGTCGCGCAGCTTGCGGAACGAGCTCACGCGATCCGCCGGGTAGTAGACCCGGCAGGGGAGGTCGCGCACGGGCACGCCCGACCAGAGCAGGCGCGTCAGCACCTCGACCTCCAGCTCGTAGCGCCCGCCGGCGAGGCCGAGCGCGAGCACCGGGGCGATGGGGTACGCGCGGAACCCGCACTGGCTGTCGGCGACCGACCAGCCGGTCTCCACGCGGATCCAGAAGTTCGAGAACCGCCGCCCGAAGCGCGACACGCCGGGCGCCTCGCCCAGATCGCGCACGCCGCAGAACACGGCGACCGGCTCGTCCTCGACGGCGCGCACGAACGCGGGGAGGTCGTCGGGATCGTGCTGCCCGTCGGCGTCGAGGCAGATGACGTGGGTGTGGCCCTCCTTCGCGGCGGCCCGCATGCCCGTGAGCAGCGCCGCGCCCTTCCCGAGGTTGCGGGGGTGGGTGAGGACCGTCGCGCCCGCGGCGCGCGCGCGGTCGCCCGAGCCGTCGCCGGAGCCGTCGTCCACCACGTAGACGGGGAGCCCGTGCCGGCGCGCCCGCGCGGCGACGTCGCCCACGGTCGCGGCGTTGTCCTTCACGGGGATCAGCACCGCCGGGCGAGGCGGGATCGGGTCGGGCGCGCCCTCCGCGCGGCGACGGCCCACGGCGAGGTAGAGCGACGCGCTCGTCACCGCGAGGACGAGCGGCAGGTGGGGTCCCGGCACGTCGCGGATCACCTCGGAGGCCACCACGAGGCCCACGAGGGCGATCACCACGAGGTCATCCAGCCGCAGCATCGTCCACCACGAGCTGGAGCGTGTAGCCGCGCCGGCGATCCCGCAGGATCGTGCCTTTGTCGGAGGCCTCCGCGCACGCGGGCCCGCCGTCGCCCCGCCAGCAGCGCCGCCCGTCGCGCTTCACGCGGATCTTCCCGGCGCCCGCGTCGCACGTCTCGGCGACGGCGG
Organism: Myxococcota bacterium; assembly: GCA_049322475.1. Classification (GTDB taxonomy): domain Bacteria; phylum Myxococcota_A; class UBA796; order UBA796; family SXON01; genus JBMOQZ01. Next base: position 10,029 of record JBMOQZ010000391.1, read on the forward strand.
TGAAGGCCAGCCGCAGGTCGCGCTCGACCGGCAGCCGCTCGAGCCAGGGTCGCCACGCCTCGAGCCCCGTCTGCACGCCCGCGTCCGACACCGTGAACAGTTCGACCCCCGCCGGCGACAGCAACGTGAGCGACCAGCGATCGCCGTCCAGCTGCGCGATCCCGAGGCCCGCGATCGCGTGTCCGCGCGTCACGAGCCCGACCTGGACGGCCTGGGGCGGGAGCGTTGGAGTCGCGCAGAGCGGGATCATCGGGAACCCCTCACCCGGCCTTCGGCCACCCTCTCCCCGCTGCGCGGGGAGAGGGGCATGGGAAACACGCCGACGTGCTCCCCTCGCCCCGCGAAGCGGGGAGAGGGGTTGGGGGTGAGGGGTGTCCGGCAGCACGTCATCGCGTCGCCTCCTCGAGAACGCGCTGCGCCGCCCGCGCCTCCGCCGCGCGCGCCGGCGGGGTCGCCAGCGCGAGCCGCGCGAGCTCGGCCGCCTCGTCCTTCCGCCCCCGCGCGAGCAGGACCTCGCCGAGCGCGATCTCCGCGTGGACGTCGCCGGGGTTGACGCGCAGGGCGCGCCTCAGCGTCTCCTCCGCGGCCTCGGCCGGCTGCGTGTCCGCGAGCTTCACGAGCCGCCGCGCCTCGTGCACCTTCAGGGTGCGCTCGGGCGAGTCGGGCCCGATCACCCGCTCGCCGTCGAGCTCGCCGGCGAGGAGGTCCGCGAGCGCGAACTTCACGAACCCGCCCGCGAGGTTGGGCCAGGCGGACACGTAGATCGCGCGCTCGGTCGCGTCGACGATCACGCCGTGGCTCGCGATGTCCGCGTTGATGGCGCTCTCGTGCCCGAGCGGCAGCTCCCGGCCGCCCACGCCCCGGCGGTCGCGCAGCATGGCGGCGGCGCGCGGGACGTCGATGGCGCCGGGCTCGCCGAGGAGCTCCTCCATGCGGGCGAGCCGCGCCGCGGTCGTGCCCTCGGCGATGCGCAGGCGGTTGGCGGCGTCGCCGGCGTGGGCGGGCGCGCGGAAGTGGTTCGAGAGCGCCCTCGCCTCGCCGCCGGCGAGCACCTCGACCCGCTCGGGCGTGACCTCGAAGACGGCGCCCTCGCCCGCGTCGGCGTCGACGATCAGCAGCCCCTCGCTCACGAAGCCCTTGCGGGCCTCGAGGATGGCCTTCGCCTCGTCCAGGGACCCGGCGTTCTCGAGGACCTCGCGCACGACGAAGATCATGGGCGCGCCGGCGCGGATCGGCGCGTCGCTCGCGCCGGCGAGCACCGCGACCCCGATCCCCTCGGCGTTCACCCCGCTCACCACCCCGGAGAGGCCCACGATCGCGACGTGCACGAAGGGGATCGCGCCCTCGCGCGCCACCGCGATCACCGCCTTGTCCTCGTCGAAGAGCCGCCCGCCGTCGAAGTCCCAGTTGCGGGCGAGGAGCCAGTGGCCGTCGGCCGTGCGGCTGCCGCCGGCGTAGAAGCCGGTGCAGGCGAGCAGCGGGCTGTCGACCATCGCCTGCCCGACGTCGTGGATCGCGTGGTAGCAGAGCTTCCGCGTGAAGTGCGGCGAGAGCCAGCCCCACGGGTCCTCGCCGACGTCGGTGTAGCCGCGCAGCTCGGCGGGGTAGGCCGGCGGGAGCGACCGGGCGAGCCGATCGGCGAACAGCGGCACCCCGCGCACGAGCAGGTAGCGCGCGAGCCGGTTGGGCACGTGCGCGTAGAACTCGGCGATGATCGCGTCCTCGTTGCGGTACCGGAGATCGCCCGCGAGCTGCCCCATCGCGTGGCCGAGGTCGTAGGCGTCGCCCTCCACGCGCATGACCCAGACGCCGTGGCTGCGGGCGAGCCGGTTGGGCCCGTAGCGGCGGTCGGTCGGCGAGCGCGCGTCGAGCGGGAAGGTGGCCACCTCGGCGGGGACCGCGGGCGGGCGTGCCTGCCCCCAGATGGCGACGACGGCGTCCACGTTGAGGAACACGACGGCCGCGAGCGCGAGCCGGCCGGCCCAGCGCCGCGTCGCCGCCTGCCCCGCGGGGGTGAGCACGGCAGGCACGACGAGGAAGGCGCCCGCGAAGGTGAACGCGATGCCGAGCGACACGGTGAGCCCGACGCTGAACACGGCGGGGTGCGTGGCCGCGCACAGCCCCGCGAAGCCGGCCAGCGCCGTGCACAACGCGACGAGGATGGCCGCGCGGCTCGACAGGTACGCGCTCCGGCTGACCTGCCCGGCCTCGACGAGGAAGATGCCCTGATCGAACGCGACGCCGAGCACGAGCACGAACGCGGGCCCGCTCACCGGCGTGAGCGCCTGCCCCGTCAGCGCGAGCACGCCCATCGTGCCGCCCGCGGCCGCGAGCGAGGGCAGGGCGGCGGCGAACACGCGCGGCACGTCGCGGTAGCGCAGCGCCATGAACACGAGCACGGCGAAGAGCCCGAGCCCCGATCGCGTGAGCAGCTCGGCGCGGATGCGCTCGGCGCCGTCGATCGCGACCCCGGCCGGCGTCACGAAGCGGGCGTCCGCGCCCGTCAGCTCGACCTCGTGCCGGGCGTGATCGAGCGCCTCGCGCGTGAGCGCGCTCACGATGGCCGCCACGGCGACCCCGTCGGGCCCGATCGCCACGGTGCGGTCGAGGATGTCTTCGCCCGGCGTGCCCTCCCAGGCGGCGGGCGTGGGCGCCGTCGTGGCCGACAGGGTCGCCCGCAGGCCGTCGAGCAGCGAGGCGCCGTCGAACCCGACGTCGTCGGCGGCGGCGAGGAAACGCGCTTCGATCGCGGGGTCGGCCAGCACGGCGGCGCGCGCGGCCCGCTCCGACGCGGGCGGGAGCAGGGGGAGGGGGCTGCGGACGCGGATGCCCGGCGCGCCGGCGAGCCCGACGGTGGCGGCGCGGAGCTCTTCCAGCGCGCCGTCGAGGTCGTCGGCCTCGGCGACGACGAGGCCCGTCGTGGCGTCGCTCCCGTAGCGCTCCTGGAAGGCGCGCTCGGCCTTCGCCGTCTCCGGGAGGCGCGCGTCCATCGAGCGCGGGTCGCCGTCGAAGCGCACGCCGGTGCCGTAGATCGCGAGGACGGCGACGCCGGCGAGCAGGGCGGTCGCGAGCGGCGCGGGCACGCGCTCCGGGACCGGCAGGCGCGGCAGGGCGTCGCCGGGACGGGCGACCGCCGCGAACGCGACGGGGCCGGCGAGCGCGGTCGACACGATCGCCCCCAGCGCCGTGCCCATCCCGATCCAGCCGAGGTCGGCCACCGCCTGGTAGCTGGAGGTCGCGAGCATCGCGAACGCCGTGCACGTGGCCGCGACCGAGATCGCGTAGGCGGGCAGCAGGTGACGGAAGGCGCCCTCGCCCTGCGCGAGCCGCTCGCGGAACGTGGGGGCCACGCCCTCGCGGATGCCGGTCAGGTACAGGTGGATCCAGTAGTCCACGCCCATGCCGGCGAGCGCGCCGCCGAACGCCAGCGCCATGCCGTGGATCGGCGAGCGCAGGGCCGCGGCCGCGGCCGACACGGCCCCGCCCACGACGATGGCGGGGAGCGCGCCGGCGAGCGGGCGCAGCGATCGGAACGCGACGAGGAACACCGCCGCGAGCAGGACGAGGCCCGCCGTGACCGCGCGGTGGACCTCGCCCTTGATGAGCCCCTGCGCCTCGGCCGCGAAGCGGTGCGAGCCGATCCACGAGGCGGGGAGCGGGCTGGCCGCGAGGTCGGCGAGGAGGTTCCGGACGAGCGGGTCCTCGAGCGACGTGCCGAGCGCCGGCTGGCGCGCGCGGGCGAGGATCAGCGCGTGGGCGCCGTCCTCGGCGACGAGGTGCCCGCCGCGGAGCGCCACCCCGTTCGTGCCGCTCATGCCGAGCACGCCTTCGGCGAAGGCCCCGCCGAGGTCCAGCGGGTCGCTCCGCACGCTCTTCGCGAGGAGCGAGCCCGCGGGCCCGAGCATGCGGTCGCGGGCGAGCAGGAGTCGCCGGCGCATGCCGTCCTCCGACGTCGCGTCGGCGAGCGTGCCGGCGTCCACCAGCACGCCGAGGCCCGGCGCGGCGGCCTTGCGCAGCGCGACCCCGTCGGCGACGCCGAAGCGCCACCGCACGGAGGCGTACTCGTCGGTCCGGGCGGCGAGCTTCCCGCCCAGCGCGTCGACCGCGGCGTGCAGCTCCTCCTCGGGCCGACCGGTGCCGTCCACCTCCACGATCACGGTGTCGAGCAGCGAGAAGCGCCGGATGTCGGCGAAGGCGCGGCCCGTGGGCCCTTCCGCCGGGAGCGCGTCCGCGAGGTCGGTGCTCACGCGCATGCCCGTCGCGACCGCGGCGCACGTGGCGACGAGGGCGAGCAGCAGGGCGACGCGGAGGCGCAGCGACATCAGGGGTCTGGCGCGGCCTTCCCGTCGAGCACGACCGAGCGGAACGCGATCTCCACGCGGTCGCCGTCGGGCTCCCGCAGCGCGACCTCGCGCACGCGCCAGGGGCCGGGCGCGAAGCGGACGCGGATCTCCGAGATCAACGCGGCGAGCTGCTCGTCGCGCGGCTTCAGCGAGGCGGCGTCGTCGCCGTAGGTGGCGACGAAGTCGCGCTCGACGGCGGCGGCGTCCGCCTGCATCCACACCAGCAGGCTCGTCGCGAGCCGCGAGGCGTCCGGCACCTGCGCGAGGTCGATGGTCTCGGACATCCCGAGGTCCGGGTACTCCATCTTCGCGACCGCGCCGTCGAGCAGGAAGCTCGACCTCGACGGCGTGGTGACGGTCCACGCGAGCTTCGGGCCGGCGCGCTCGAAGCGCACCTCGCCCGACGACGTGAGCGGCTGCTTCAGGATGGCGCGGTGCTGCACCTGCGTGAAGCGCGCCTCGAGCTTCGCGACGCGGGCCAGCTCCGCCCAGATCGTCGCGTCCACCGCCCACGCGCGGGCCGGCAGGAGGAGGAAGAGCAACGTGCTACATGCCGCCGCGATGCTGCGGCTGATCGGGCTCGTGAACCTGTTCGTCTTCGGCTGCTTCACGCTGATCACCCTGCTCTTGGCCGTGCCGCTGCAGCTGCTGGCCCTTCCTTTCGACCCCGACCGCCACGTGGCGGCGAACCTCGCCCGCGCCGTGTGGGGGATCGGGTTGATCCGGGGTCAGCCCTTCTGGCGGCTCACTATCACGGGGGTCGAACGGCTGGGCCGCGGCCCGTGGATCCTCGTGGCCAACCACCAGTCCATGCTGGACATTCCCCTCCTGATGAACCTGCCGGTGCCGATCCGCGTCGTCGCGCGGCCGGGGGTGTTCCGCATGCCCGTGTTCGGGCAGATGGCGCGGTTCGGGCGGCACGTCCGAATCGACCCCGATCGCGCCGAGGAGGGGCTCGCCGCCTGCCGCGCGTGGCTCGGGAAGGGCGTCACCGTCGCGATGTTCCCGGAGGGGAGCCGCGGCGACGGCGAGGCGCTGCAGCCGTTCAACCGGGGCGCGTTCGAGCTCGCGATCCGTGCCGGCGCCGACGTCGTCCCCGTCGCGATCTCGGGGACGGCGGACGCGCTGCCGAAGGGATCGCCGTTCGCCCGCGTGCCGATCGCCCGCTTCCACCTGCAGGTGCTCGAGCCCCTGCGGTCGGAGGGGCAGACGCGACGGCGGCTCGCCGCCGAGGCGTTCCGGCGCATCGACGAGGCGACGCGCGGGCCGCGCCCCTGGGAGGTGTCGGCGAAGGCGGCGGCGATGTACGCCGGCCGCGCGCGGCGGGGCTGGGCGAAGGGCAAGTCCTCGATCGATCCGGTGTTCTGGGCCCTGTGGGAGCGCCTCCCGCGCAGCGGCGTGCTCGTCGACGTCGGCGCGGGCGAGGGGCTCCTCGGCGCGTACCTGCGCGCGGCCGGGAGCGAGGTCGACTACCGCGGCTACGACGTCGACGTCGCGCGGGCCGCCGCCTCGCCGGTGCCCGTCGCGCACGGCGACGTGCGGACGGTGGACCTGCCGCGGGCGGACGCCGTCACCTGCGTCGACGTGCTCCACTACCTCGGCGACGTCGACGCGATCGTGGGACGCCTCTGCGACGCGCTCGCTCCCGGCGGGGTCCTGTTCGTGCGCGATCCCGAGGCGGGGAGGGGGTTCGCGTCGGCGTGGACGGCGGGGGCGGAGAAGGCGCTCGTGGCGGCGGGCCGGCACGCGGGCGAAGGCGTGCAGGTCCACGGCGGCGCCGTCCTCGCGCGCGCGATGGCGTCGCGGCTCGTGGACGTGCGGGTGGAGGACTGCTCGCGGTGGCCGTTCGCGAACGTGCTAGTCTCGGGCCGGAAGCCGGAGTAGCGCGGGCCTCGACGGCTACGGGAGCGCCGCCTCGATCTCCGCGTCGCTCACCGGCCTCCCCACCGAGACGACCTCGGCCCCGGGGCCCAGCAGCACGTAGGTCGGGCGCGTGCGGGACGACGGGTCCCAGACGCCGTCCGTCGCGGCGCCCACGTCGGCGAGCACCGGGAAGGTGAGGCCGAAGTAGGTCGCCCAGTCGGCGAGATCGGCCTGATCGACCGGATCGCGCGCCGCGTCCTCGGACGCCGCCGTGATGACGATGAACCCGCGCGCCTCGAAGCTTCCGTACCGAGCCTCCAGACCGGAGGCAGCCGCCTGGCACGCGCTTCACCAGAACTCGGAGAAGTCCAGGAGCACCGCGCGGTCGCAGAAGTCGTGGAGGCGCACCGTGTCGCCGAACTGGTCGGTCAGCGCGAAGTCGGGGGCGACGTCGCCGACGTCGGTGCCCGTCGCGACGAGCGAGTGGCGGCACGACCCGATGGCCCAGCCGCCGGTGTAGGGGTGGTCGTCCGGGTCGGCGGGGTCGGTGTTGCCGGCGACCTCCTCCGCGTCCGTCCAGCCGTCGCCGTCGCCGTCGGCGGAGGGGTCGGTGTCGGTGTCGGTGTCGGCGTCCGTGTCGGTGTCGGCGTCGGCATCGGCATCGCTGTCTGCATCGGCATCGGCATCGGCGTCGGCGTCGGTGTCGGCGTCGGCGTCGGCGTCGGCGTCGGCGTCGGTGTCGGCATCGGTCTCGTCGACCTCGATCGGCTCGACGGGATCCTGCTTTTCGGGCGACTCGGCGCAGGCCAGCGCGAGGAGGAGGCATCCGCTCATCGGCGGATGATACCCCCGAAGCCCGAAGCCTGAAGCCTGAAGCCCAAAGCCTACGGCGCAGCCGTCCCCGTGTCCTCCGGCGGCGGCGGCGTCTCCCGCCAGTACCCGCGGCGCACGACGTCGCCCCACGACGCCAGCATGTCCCACAGCTCCGCGCGCGCGGCGCGGACGTCGCTCGTCGACCAGGGACGCCGCGAGTCGGCGACCACGATCTCCTCGGTCAGCGCGGCGAGCTCGTCGGCGAGCCCGGCGGCGTCGGCGCTCTCGTAGAGCGACACGGCGTCGTCGAGGTGCTGCTGGGCGAGCGCGCGGCAGCTGTCGCGGAGCAGGCACTGGTGCGCGACCGTGGATCGCCGGCCCCACTGGAACGTCCACGTCGGGTCCCACGCCTCGTCGAGGCCCCACGGCGAGAAGTCGAACCGACCGGCGTCGCCCGGGTCGGCGTACAAGAAGTAGTCGTTGAGGTTGTACGGGTAGCCGTCGAGCGTCCCGACGAGCTGGATCCACGCGAAGTAGTCGAGGAACTGCTCCATGTCGATCACTTCGGAGGCGGTCTCGTAGTAGTCGTCGGCGGCCGTCGCGAGCACCATCGCGGCGTCCTCGAGCTCGGTGCCGCCGGGCCCGGTGACGAGCTCGTAGTGGGCGATGCCCTCGGGGGTCAGCTCCGCCGAGTCGTTGGCCGCCCAGAGGTCGCCCTCGTCCATCTCGTAGCGGCGCTCGACGTACTCGCTGTCCATCGGCTCGAGCATCGTGTAGAGGCCGAAGTCCTCGCCGTTGATCCACACCTGGGCGAAGGCGGCGCGCGGCGCGGACATGCCCGCGTGGTTCCACAGGTGGTAGGCCACGACCTCGCGGCTCTGGGCGGGGTCGCCGACCATGTTGTTGAGCGTGAGCCGCTTGAGCCCGGCGTAGCGCTGGTCGGGCAGGTACTTGTCGAAGCGGAGCTTCAGCGCGGGCTTCCCGGAGAAGTCCTGGAAGCTGTTGTTGCCCTTGAGCCGCACGCCCACCCGTTCGAGGCGCGTGCCCTCCACGACCGCGGCGCCCTCGACGTAGCTGAAGGGGCTCTCGTCGAGGAGCCGGAGGTCGTCGGCGTCGAGCTCGACCTCGACGCGGTGGACGACGCGCAGGTCGAAGAGCGCCTCGAAGAGGAGATCGTCCTCGTCGGGGCCGTCGTCCGGGTCTTCGCCGGAGTCGTCCCCGATCGCGTCCGGATCGTCGGGGATGACGTCCGGCTCGATGTCGGAGGAGGCCGGGTCGCGCTCGCCCCGCTCCGTGACCACGTCGACGCACGCCCCCGCGGCGAGCAGGCTCAGGAACATCCGGCACCCCCCGGAGCACAAGCTAGGCACCGCACCGGCGCGGCAAGATAGATCCGCCCGGTGCTTCGGGTCTCCGGCTACGGCGCCGTCTCGTCCCTCGGGGGCACGGACGACGGTTTCGCCGCGCTCTGCGAGGGTCGCCACGGTTTCGGGCCCGGCCCCGCCTGGGCGCCCGCGCCGGTGGCGCCCGTCCGCGTGGAGGTCGAGGGGCCGCGCACCTTCGGGCTCGCCGCGGCGGGACTCCCCGAAAACCTCGATCCCGACGGGCTCGCCGTCGTGTTCGCCACCACCACCTCGGCCATGCGGGAGGGCGAAGCCGCCATCGAGGCGGTGATGGCGGGGCGGGAGGCCGAGCGCCCGGGCGACTACTTCTGGGGCCACCTCGCGCACGTCGGCGCGGAGTGGCTCGCGACGCGGCTGGGCGCGACCGGCCCGTGGATGACGGTGTCGACGGCGTGTACGAGCGGGACCGTCGCGATCGGCGTGGGCGCCGATCTGGTGCGCGCGGGGCGGGCCCGCCGCGCGCTCGTGGTGGGGGCCGACGCGTTGTGCCGGACCACCGTGTTCGGGTTCCGCAGCCTCGGCGCGTACACGGCGGATCGCTGCCGCCCGTTCGACCGCGCGCGCGACGGCATGGCGCTCGGCGAGGCCGGTGCGTGGCTGCTGCTGGAGCCGGGCGAAGGGGAGATCGAGCTGGTCGGCGTCGCGACGGCCACGGACGGCCAGCACCTCACCGCGCCGGACCCCGCGGGGGCGGGGATCGCCCGCGCCGTCCGCGCCGCCACGGGCGGGCTCGCCGTCGACCACGTCAACGCCCACGCGACCGGCACCGAGACCAACGACGGCGCCGAGGCCGCCGGGCTCGCCGCCGCGTGCCCGGGCGCGGCCGTGTCCGCCACGAAGGGGGCGACGGGCCACACCCTCGGGGCCGCGGGCGTGCTCGAGGCCGTGTTCCTGATCCAGTCGATGCGCGCGGGCGTGATCCCGCCGGTGGTGGGGCTCCGCGACGCGCTGGACGTCGACGTGTCCGCGGCACCGCGGCGCCGGGACCAGCGGGTGGGCGTGAGCGTGAACCTCGCGTTCGGCGGGCACAACGCGGCGGTGTGTTTCCGGAGGCGGGCATGAACTCCGGGACCCCTCACCCGGCCTTCGGCCACCCTCTCCCCGCGAGCGGGGAGAGGGGCGAGCTTCCGAAGCGGACGTGCCCGGGAGTGAGGGCTTGAGGGCCGGCGTCTGGTCGCGCCCCCTCGCCGGCGATCCGCTCCCGCCGGGCTTCCACCCGTGTCCCGATCCCGTGCGTCCCGACGCGGTGAGCCCCGGCGCGTGGCGGCGGATGTCGCGCCTCGCGAAGCTCGCCTGCGCCGCCGCGGCCCCCGTGCTCGCCGGCCGCGACGACCTCGATCGCCTGCCGCTCGTGTGGGCCACGACCGTCGGCGAGTTCGGCAGCACCGCGCAGTTCTTGCGCACGCTCTTCACGAAGGGGCCTGCCGGCGCGAGCCCGCTCCACTTCCAGAACGCCGTCCACAACGCGCCCGCCGGCCACCTGTCGATCGCGTTCGGCCTACGGGGCCCCAGCGAGACGATCTGCGCCGGCCCGTACACCACGCTGCGGGCGATCGAGCGCGCGCTCACGATGCAGGGCCCCGTCCTCGTGGTGGTCGCCGACGACCTGAACCCGGACGTGCAGCTCGGCATCGAGCTCGCCGGCGGGCGAGCCCCGTTCGGCGAAGGCGCCGCCGCGCTGATCGTCGACGGCGACGTCCGCGTCGAGCCCTGCGCCGGCTGGTCCCGCCGCCACGGCTACCCCGGCGAGCCCGACCCGGACGGCGCGCTCGCCCACGACGCGACGCTCGGCCTCTACCCGGCCTGCGACGCCGTCGCGCTCGCGCTCGGCCACGCCGTCGACTGCGGCGGGGCGAGGCTCGTCCCCGCGTGATCCTCGCCGCCCTCGCCCTCGCCCAGGAGGTGGTCGCCCCGGCCACCCCCACCTACCCGCCCGAGGCGCTGCGCGATCACGTCGCCGGCACCGTGGTCCTGAAGCTCGACGTCGCCGCCGACGGCACCGTGACCGGCGCCACCGTGGTCCGGGGCGTGCGGGACGACGTCGACGCCGCCGCGATCGAGGCCGCGCGCCGGCTGCGCTTCTCGAAGGGGCCCGCGGTCGTCGAGTACGCCTTCACCTTCGCGCTGCAGGTCGGCGACGAGGTGGGCAACGCGGTCCCCGGCACCTTCGACGTCCACGTCGTCGACGAGCTGGGGCTCGACGTGCCCGGCGTGCGCGTGGTGCTCTCGGCGCCCGGGCAGCCCGACCGCGTGGTCCAGACCAACGCGAGCGGCCACGCCACCGCCGGCTTCCTGCCGCCCGGCGAGTGGTCCGTGCGCTTCGAGAAGGGCGGGTTCGCCCCCGCCGGCGCCAGCTTCACCGTCGCCGAGGGCGAGACGCGCAGCCTCGAGCTGGAGCTGGAGGCGGCCGGCCCGATGGAGGAGCTGGTCATCGTCGGCATGCGGCAGCGCTGGCGAGAGGTGACCCGCGCGAAGGTCGAGCCCGTGCTGGAGCCCGTGACGGGCAGCTACCAGCTCACGCGTCGCGACGTCGAGAGCACGCCCGGCGCGCTCGAGGACGTCAACCGCGCCGTCCACAAGCTCCCCGGGGTCGCCAGCGACGGCGACATGCTCGGCACCTTCGCCGTGCGCGGCCACGCGCCCGAGGAGGTGGTGTTCCTGCTCGACCGCGTGCCGCTCGACAACCCGTACCACCTCGCGGGCTTCAACAGCATCTTCAACCCCGACATGCTCGCCGCGGTGCAGTTCTACGCGAGCGCGTCGCCGGCGAGCTACCCGGACACGACCTCCGCGGTGATGTCGGTGACGTCCTGGGACGGCGCCCCGAAGGACGACCGCGACGATCTGGACGGCGCCGTCGACGTGTCGATGAGCACGGTGCGCGCGCTGGTGATGGGGCCGGTCGGCGACGACCTGACGTTCGCGGTCGCGTGGCGACGCAGCTACCTCGAGGCCTACTTCGGCGCGATGAAGCTCGCGAACCTGCTCGACACCGCGGTCGCCGCGCCCGAGTACGACGAGCTGTCCGCGCGCGCGGCATGGCGCCCGGGCGACCGCCACCGCGTGCTGGTCACCGTGATGCGCGCGGGCGACCACCTCGCGCTCGTCGACAGCGCGGACGAGAGCACGATCAGCATCGACGGCAGCTTCCGCCTCGACAACGTCCTGTGGCTGACCTCGCTCGACCACCGCGTCGCGCTCGACGCCGGCTCGCTCCAGACCACGGTCGCGTGGACCCGCGACGACGCCCACGTCGAGCGCGACTTCGCCGGGAAGGTCGAGACCGACACGCACCGCCAGCAGCTCTACGGCCGCACCGACCTCGAGCTCGGCGCCGCGGCGACGAAGTGGCGCGCCGGCGCCTCCGGGCAGCTCCGCCGCTACGAGATCGAGGGCCCCGTCGACGACACGCGCACGCGACCCACGTGGGCCGCGACGCCCATCGGGGACTACGGCTGGGACCGCGTCACGCTCACGCCCGGCGGCTGGGACCCGCAGGCCGCCGGCTACGCCGAGCACGCGTGGGACGGCCCCTTGCGCACGCGCGCCGGCGTCCGCGTGACGTGGGCGGGCGAGGCGCTCGTTTCGCCCTCGCTGGGCGTGTCCGCGCCGCTCGCGACGGGCACGGTGCCGAAGGTGTCGGCGGGCATCTACCACCACGTCGTCGAGGACCCGCTCGTCACCGACCCGGTCCAGGGAAACCCCGACCTCCGCGCCGAGCGCGCCCTGCAGCTCGTCGCGGGGGTCGACCAGCTCTTGCCGGTGTTCGAGGGGGGGCTGTTGCGGCTGGAGGTCTACCGCGCGCAGCTCGACCGCCTCGTCGTGAGCGCGGACGTGCCCGGCGCGGAGGTGCCCTACACGAACGAGGGCACCGGCGAGAACGTCGGCGCCGACCTCCTCGTGGCCGCGCGCGGCGAGCGCGTGTCGTTCGCCGGCAACGTGTCGTGGCTCAACGCCACGCGGCACAACCCGCGCAACGAGGTCTTCCCGGAGGACACCACACCCCCGTGGGCGCAGGACTGGACCGCCGGGCTCTCGGTCGAGTACCAGGCCACGCCGCGCATCCGGCTCACCGGCCGCTACGACTTCCACACCGGCCGGCGCATGTCCTCCGTCGAGCCCGGCGGCGAGGACACGGTTCGCCTCACGGGGCTCAACGACGTCCATCTCGGCGACTTCCACCAGTTCGACCTGCGCGCGGAGTGGCGCAAGGCGACGAAGCGCCTGCGGTGGTCGGTGTACCTCGAGGTGCTGAACGTCACGAATTTCCGTAGCGACTTCCTCCCGACCGCGACGGTGGTGGACGGGGCGTTGGAGGAGGGGATGCTCGCGCACCTGCCGGCGAGGCCGTTTCTGGGGGTGAGGGCGGACTTCTGATCCGGGGACGACGGGCTCGCCGTCCGGTTACCCTGCGCGGCCGTGCGCCCCCTGCGACCCCGTCCCCACCTGACTCGGCCCATCTGGGCCGGCGACCGGCTCGCCCGCGAGCTGGGCAAGGGCGACGGCCCCGGCGACCGCGTGGGCGAGAGCTGGGAGGTCTGGCGAGACAACCTCGTCGACGGCGGCGCCCGCCTCGGCGACCTCGCCGAGCTGCCCATCCTCGTGAAGCTGCTGGACGTGCGCGAGCGCCTCTCCGTGCAGGTCCACCCCGACGACGCCGCCGCGCGGCGCCTCGAAGGCGCCCCCCACGGCAAGAGCGAAGGCTGGGTCGTGCTCCGCGCGGAGCCGGGCGCGAAGGTGGCCTACGGGCTCTCGCGCGAGCTCTCCGCGGAGGAGCTCGCCGACCGCGCCCGCAGCGGCGCCATCGAGGACGACCTCGCGTGGATGCCCGTCGTCCCGGGCGACGTCATCGACGTCCCCGCGGGCACCATCCACGCCATCGGCGGCGGCATCCTGCTCTACGAGGTGCAGCAGCCCTGCGACCTCACCTACCGGCTCTACGACTGGGGTCGCCCGCGACCGCTCCAGCTCGACAAGGCCGTCGCGGTCGCCCGCCGCTCGCCCATGCCCGCGCCACGGAACCCCGACGGCGACCTGCTCTTCGACACCGCGCACTTCCGGCTCGAGCGCGTGCGCCTCGGCGGCGTCCGCGAGACGCCCTGGTGCGCGCTCACCGTCGTGGAGGGGCGCGCGGAGGTCGCGGGTGTCGAGGTCGTCGTCGGGTCGACCGTCGTGCTGCCGCCCGGGCGCTGGGAGCTCGCCGGCGAGGGCGTGGCGCTCGTCGCCAGCGCCGGGAGCAACAGGCGGGGGACGTAGCGGAGGCCGTGCGCCACGGGCATGCTCGCGTAGCCTGTAGCCTGTAGCCTGTAGCCTCTCTTCAGTACTCGTCCGCCGGCGTGATCGGCTTCGCCGCCGCCTCGCTCGTGGCGACGTACTCGGCGAACACGCCGTCGCCGTCGCCGTCGAGCACGCCGTGCACCTCGTAGCCACCCGGAGTGAGCACGACCCAGTACCCGCCGCGGATCGGCATGGGGTCGTTGAACGCGAGCACCTTCCAGCAGTCGCCGCCCTCCCACGGCGAGGGCGCGAGCTTCGCGCCGCGCGCCTTCGCCGCCTCGGGCGTGCCGCACGCGTAGTACTTGCCGTAGAGCTGGTGGTAGCCCTGCAGCTTGATCTTGATGCCCTCCACGTTGACGCGCACCTCGTCGAGCGCGACGCGGAGGTCCTTCGTGGTGGGCGGGGCGGCGAGGGCGAGGGCGGCGAGCGCGATCATGGGGGGATTGTACCGCTCGCCGGGCCGTGGGAAAGTCGGCCCGTGCTCCTGCTCGCGCTCCTGTCCTGCAACCGCCCCGACTTCGACGGCGCGGGCGGCGAGGTGCAGGACGAGCAGGACACCGCCTCGGTCGACGCCGACGGCGACGGCTACGATCGCGCGGAGGACTGCGACGACACCGACGCCGACGTCCACCCGGGGGCCGAGGACACGCCGGACGACGGGGTCGACGGCGACTGCGACGGCGACGACGACCCCGAGGAGGAGCCCGAGGACACGGGGCGATCCGCCCGCTGACGCCGCGATGACACGCTCGCCCGCGTCCCTTGCACCCGCGCCGGGGCGCGTGTAACGTGGGCCCGTTCGGGGAAAGCCGTGCTCCTGTCCGCCGGTATCGCGCTCTTCAGCGCCGCCCACGCCGAAACCTGGCCTCCCGGCGCCACGATCGAGAGCGCCGCCACCGCCGACATCACGCCCGAGGGCTTCGACGCCATCGCCGAGCTCATCCCCTCGATGCTGCCGTCCGAGATCGCGCTCGACGACATGGCCGAGGAGTACGAGGGCGCCTGGGGCCAGTGCTGGCTCGGCGGCTACGCGTTCTCGGTCTCCGGGATGTGGGTCGGGATCGAGGTCGCCAGCGCGGACATCACGCCGGGCAACGGCGTGCTCGACGTCCGGATCGACCTCAACATCTGGGTCAACGACTCGAGCGACCCCTTCGACCTCTACACCGAGCTCGAGTGCATCGGCGACACCTGCTACGGCCACGTCGCGCCCTTCCCCGTCACCGTCACCACCACGATGGCGCTCGACGTCGTCGAGGGCACCGACGGCCCGCAGCTCGACGCCACCATCGGCGAGATCGTCGCCGACTACCCGGACGACCTCGGCAGCTACATCACCCTCGACGACTGCGCGATCGGGACGGTGGAGGAGGTCCTCAACTTCCTCGGGCTCTCGCTCTACGACCTCCTGATCGATCAGCTCTCCGGCACGCTGGAGGACCAGATCGCCGAGATGGGCCCCGAGCTCGAGACGGCGATCGAGGACGCCTTCGGCTCCGCGTCGATCGACGAGGAGCTCGACGTCAACGGCGTGATCATCAACCTCCAGCTCTATCCGAGCGACGTCGAGATCACCCCCGCCGGCGTGCGCCTGCAGATGAGCGGGTCCATGTCCGGCGACGCCGCCGACTGCGTCGCCGACTACGATCCCGGGGGCTCGCTCAAGACGCTGACCGACCCGCCGGGCATCGGCACCGCGCCCTCCGGCATCACGACGCCGTTCCACGTCGGGCTGTCGTTGTCCGACGACATCGCGAACGAGGCGTTCTACGCGCTCTGGCGGGGCGGGCTGCTCTGCTACACGATCGGGCAGGAGACGTTCCCGATCGACACGAGCATCCTCAACAGCCTCTCCGGCGACAGCTTCGAGGAGCTCTTCCCCGAGTCGCAGCCCGTCACGCTGCGGACGGCCCCCGAGGCGCCGCCCACCGTGTTCTTCACCGGCGAGCACGACGTCGGCATCCACATCACCGACCTCGGGCTGGAGTTCTTCGCCGAGCTCGACGGGCGCGAGGCGCGGATGCTCTCCGTGCAGCTCGACGGCGACGCCGGCATCGACCTCACGTTCGACGGCACCACCGGCGACCTCGCCGTGCTCGTCGCGCTCGACCCGAACCAGCTCACGCCGAGCATCGCCTACAACGAGATCATCCCGTCCGCGAACGACGCGATCCTCGCCGGCTTCCAGGACACGTTCGGCTCGCTGCTCGACACCATGCTCGGCAGCATGTTGTCCGACCTCGCGTTCGCGCTGCCGTCCTTCGAGGGCATCGGCCTGCAGGACCTGCAGCTCGCCGCGGCGGGCGACCAGAGCGACTGGCTCGGCGCCTACGCGTGGATCGGCGCCGTCAGCTACACCGGTGGCTCCAGCTCCTGCGGCGGCTGCGGCGGCGACACCGGCGGCAGCGCCGACACGGGCGGCTCCGGCTGCAGCGGCGGCTGCGGCGTCCTCGGCGCCCCCTTCGCGCCGGGCTTCTGGGCGCTCGCGACGCTGGTGATGCTCCGCCGGCGCCGGTAGCGGTCAGCGCAACCGGAAGGTCCCGAACACCCCGTCCGCCGCCTGCTTGCCGTCGTGGAGCTCGCCGGCGGGCACCACCGCTTCGAGGTGCCAGGCGACGCCCTCGCGGGCCACGTAGTAGCCGAGCACCCGCGGGCCGCCGGGCACGTCGGGGGTGCAGGTCGCGGCGAGCACGTCGCCGGTGACCTTCACCGCGCGGTAGCGGGCCCGGTCCTCGAAGGTCCAGGCGCAGCCCTCCCGCGGGCGCGGGCGCAGCGGCCCCTCGGTGAACGCCCACACCTCGACGCGCACGTGGGTCTCGGGGTCGACGAGCGCGACGCGCAGGGCGCCGGGCTCGTTCCCGGCCTGGACGGTCCACCCGTCCGGCGCCTCCAGCGTGAAGCCGCGGGCGTCGACCCAGGTCCGCCCCTCGAGCTTCCCCGTCGGGACGACGGGCGCGGGCGCCTCGCGTGGGGTGGCCTCCAGCGCGGGCGGCGGCGCCTCGGGAGGCTTCGGGCAGCCGAGGAGCCCGAGCAGGATCACCGCTTCAGGGCCTCGAGGTGCCCCGGCCCGCCCCACAACGACGCGAAGACCTCGCGCTCCACGGCGAGCGCCTCGGCCCACGGGAGCCCGGTGGCGGCGCGCACGACGCGCTTCGCCCCGGCGAGCGCGGCGGCGTCGAGCTCGCGGAGCCGCTCGGCCCGGGCCCGGGCGCCGGCGACGGGGTCCGCCTCGACGACGTCGACGAGCCCGATCGCCCGCGCCTCCTCGCCGGTCAGCGCCCGCGCCTCGGCCAGCGCCTGGAGCGCCGCGCGAGGGCCCACCCGCCGCACGAGCCGCGCCCCGCCGCCGAACCCGGGCGACACGCCCAGCCGCGCCTGCACGAAGCCGATCTTCGCGTCCGGCGTCGCGTGCACGAAGTCACACGCCGCGACGAGCTCCGCGCCCCCGCCGAGCGCCGCGCCCTCCACCGCCGCGATCACGATGGCGTCGAGCCGATCGAGGGCATCCATCACAGAGTGCATGAAGGTCGCGAGGCGCGCGCCGCCGCCCGGCGCGACCATGTGCTCGCGCACCACCCCGAGGTTGCCGCCGGAGCAGAACGCGCCGCCTTCGCCGCGGAGGATCACCACGCGGGCGCCCCGGACGGCGTCCACGGCGTCGGCGAGGTCGACCATCATGTGTGGCGTGAGCGCGTTCTTCGTGGGGGGGTGATCGACGACGATCTCGTCGCCGTCGACCCGCACGCGACCCTCGCCGCGGGGGAGCGTCGCGACCCAGCTTCTCACCGGCCGCTCCGGATCGCGGCGAGCCGCTCGGGCGTGAGGCCGGCCCGCGCCTCCGCGCGCGCCCGCTCGGCGACCGCGTCGAGCCACACGCGGAGCCGCCCGTCGCCCCGGCGGGCCTCCCACCGCGCGCGGCCCTCGCCGGCGAGCCAGGCACGATGCGCCTCGAGCGACGCGATCGCCTCGACCACGCCCTTGTCCTCGGCGGCGACGGCCTCGTGCACCGGGGCTCGCCAGCCGGGGCGGTCGTCGAGGTGCACGGCGGCCTCGAGCTCGCGGGCGAGCCGCGCGGCCCCGGGGCGGTCCGCCTTGTTGACCACGAACACGTCGGCGATCTCGAGCAGGCCGGCCTTCATCGTCTGCACCGTGTCGCCGCTCTCGGGCGTGAGCACGACGAGCACGCTGTCGGCGACCTCCATGACGTGGAGCTCGCCCTGGCCGACGCCCACGGTCTCGACCAGCACGCGGTCGAAGCCACACGCGTCCAGCAGGTCGACCACCTGCCCGGCCGCGCGGCACAGGCCGCCGAGGTGCCCGCGCGACGAGAGCGAGCGGAGGTAGACGCCGGGGTCCTCCGCGTGGCGGTCCATCCGCACGCGATCCCCGAGGATGGCGCCCCCGGAGAAGGGCGAGGCCGGGTCGATCGCCACGACGGCGACGCGCTCGCCCGCCTCCCGCGCGTGTTGCACGAGCCGGTCGACGAACGTGCTCTTCCCCGCGCCGGGCGGCCCCGTGATGCCGACCACGTGGGGCTTGCCGGGCCCTTCGAGCCGGCGCGGGCGCAGGGCGGCGAGCGCCTCGGCGAGCCCCGGCGCGCCCGCCTCCACGCCGCTGATGGCGCGGGCGAGGGCGCGACGGTCTCCCGCGAGCGCGTCCGCCACGATCATCGGCAGTCCGGGAGGCACGCGAGCAGCTAACGTGACGGGGCTTCGCGAGCGCGATAGCACGTCGCGCCCCGAGGAGGACGCGTGCGCCCGACTCTCCTGTTCGCCGCCCTGATCGCGCTCCCTGCCTGCGGCGGCGCCTCCGCCGAGGTCACGGGGTCCGCCATCGGGATCACCTGGGGGGAGAGCCGGTGGGTCTACTACGGAGGCCCCTTCCTCGCGATCTCCAACGCGGAGGTCGACTGCGAGGGCGTCGCCTGGGTGGAGCGGAACTACGAGGCGGGGCAGGCGCCCACCGACGACGACGTGCAGATCCTGCAGTTCGCGTTCGCCGAGGACATGCGCGACGGCACGTTCTCGATCGGCCTCGACGCGTCGGTCGCGGCGACGGTGCTGGAGGTAAAGGACGGCGCGCTCACCTTCGAGCGCGCGGAGGGCGGCGTCCTCACGGTGGAGGCCATCGAGGAGGACACCAGCGCGGACGGCACCTTCGACGGGGTGTTGTTCGAGAGCGGCACGCTCTCCGGCAGCTTCACCGCGGAGTGGTGCCGCAACCTGAAGGAATGACGATGCTCGGGCTCCTCGCGGCGCTCGCCGCCCCCGCCCTCGCCGCCGACGTGCTGGTGCCCGAGGCCACGCCGCGGAGCCTCGACGACTTCGCCGTGGCCTCGCTGTTCTACCAGCTGGTGGTCGACGCCGCGCGCGAGCAGGGGGTCGACCTCGAGGACGCCGACGCCATCCGCAAGTGGGCGAAGGCCGCGGGCGACGGCTGCTACGACAACGACGCCTGCCCGGGCACGCTCTGGTCGCTCACGGACGCGCGCCTCGCCGTCGTCATGAGCGTGGGGCGCACGCCCGCCGGCCTCGACGTGGACGTGCGGCTCCACGGCGCCGACGATCCCGCGCCGTTCAAGGTCCTGCGCCAGCAGGTGGCCCCCGGCGAGGAGCAGGCGTTCGCGTCGACCGTGGCCACCGCCGTGAAGGACGCGCTGCCGCTCTTCCCCACGCGGCCGAAACCGCTCTCGCTCGACGAGGAGGAGCCCGAGCCGACCCCGCCGCCCGAAGAGGAGCCGGAGGTCGCCGAGGTCGCGACGCCCGAGCCCCCGCCCGTCCCGGAGGCGCCGCCGATCCGCGCGGTGGACGACGCCGAGGAGCGCCGCAAGATGGGCGTCCCCGCGGCGACCTACCTCGCGTACAAGGCCAGCGGGATGCCGCGCGCAGAGTGGCTCGAGAAGGCGCGCGTCCGCTCCGGCAAGGTGTTCGTCGAGCTCGGCGGCGGCTGGGCGATGGGCGACGTCGACCGTGGCTACGGCGTGCGCGTCGGGGTCGTGCGCCAGGGCGACACCGACGACTTCGTGCAGGAGGGCATCTCCGAGTGGAGCGGCGACGGCGCGGGGCAGGCGCCGGGCTTCTTCGCGGCCGTCGGGTACGCGCCCACCTGGTTCCTCGAGACCTCGGTGGCGGGCGGCGGCCAGTTCGGCCAGAAGCACCTCAGCACCGGCTGGGAGTGCGTGATCCCCGAGGAGTGCGAGGACGACCCCACCACGCCCGAGGACGACACGCTGTCGGTCTACGCGCCGCCGTCGGTGCAGGCGCTCCAGCTCGTGATCGAGCCGCGCGTGCGCGTGGTGCCGCTCCCCACCGGCGTCGTGAAGCCCTACGCGCTCGTGGCGTTCACGTTGCTCTACCACGACGGCTTCGAGGTCCAGGACCTCGAGGTCATCGACTACCCGGACGCCGACGGGGGCGCGTCGTTCGGCGTCACGGGCGGGCTCGGGATCTCGATCGACGCGGCGGCGCCCTTCTCGTTCTTCGCCGAGGTGCCGGCCACGCTGCTGCTCTCCGGCGACGAGCGCGTCTCGACCGACCCCTCGCTCACCCAGAAGCCCGAGCCGCTCGAGGGCGTCGACACGCTGATCCGCTTCTGCGGCGGCATCTCGGTGCGGATGTGACGGCGCCCCTCGTCGGCGTGATCATGGGCTCGAAGTCCGACATGGAGACCATGAAGGGCGCGGCCGAGGTGCTCGCCGAGTTCGGCGTCGCGCACGAGGTGCTCGTCGTGAGCGCCCACCGCACGCCCGACCGCATGTTCCGCTACGCCGAGGAGGCGCCGGGCCGCGGGATCCGCGTGATCGTCGCGGGGGCGGGCGGCGCCGCGCACCTGCCCGGCATGGTGGCGGCGAAGACGTGGCTCCCGGTCATCGGCGTGCCGGTGAAGAGCGCGGCGCTCAACGGCCTCGACTCGCTCCTCTCGATCGTGCAGATGCCGCGCGGCGTGCCCGTCGCCACCGTGGCGATCGGCAACGCCGCGAACGCGGCGCTCCTCGCGATCCGCGTCCTCGCCACGAGCGATCCGGCGCTGGCGGCGAAGCTCGAGGCCTACGCGGCGAAGCAGGCCAACGACGCGGTGGCGCCGTGATCCTCCCGGGCGGGACCATCGGGATCCTCGGCGGCGGGCAGCTCGGCCGGATGATCGCGATGGCGGCGCGACAGCACGGCTACGGCGTCGTGGTGCTCGCCCCGGCGGGCGACGCCCCGGCCGTGGGGGTCGCCGACCGCGCCATCCGCGCGTCGTTCGAGGACAGCGACGCCGCGCGGCTGCTCGCCGAGGCCTGCGACGTCGTCACCTACGAGTTCGAGAACGTGCCCGAGTCCACGGTCCGGGCCATCGAGGGCAAGGTCGCCGTCCATCCGCACGCGAACCTGCTGGGCATCACCCAGGACCGCGTTCGCGAGCACGACTTCCTCCACGCGCTCGGCATCCCCACCGCCCGGGGGCGCCCGGTCCGTACGGCCACGGAGCTGGTCGACGCCCTCGCCGTGCTCGGCTGGCCCGCGCGCCTGAAGGCCGCGCGCGGCGGCTACGACGGAGGCGGGCAGTGGCGCGTCCGCGGGCCCGAGGACATCCGCGCGCTCACGGCCCCGCTGGACGGCCGCGCCTACCTGCTCGAGGCCGAGGTGCCCTTCGAGCGCGAGATCTCGGTCATCGTCGCGCGCGCCGCCGACGGCGACACGAAGGTCTTCCCCATCTTCGAGAACGTGCACGACGACGGGATCCTCCGGGTGAGCTCCGCGCCGGCGCGCGTCTCCAACGCCACGGCCGCCCGCGCGGTCGAGATCGCCTACGCGATCGCGGACACCGCCGGCCTCGTCGGCACGCTCGCGGTCGAGTGCTTCGTCGCCGGCGGCGAGGTGCTCGTCAACGAGCTCGCCCCCCGCGTGCACAACTCCGGCCACCTCACGGTGGAGGCCTGCGTCGTCTCCCAGTTCGAGCAGCACGTGCGCGCGATCTGCGGGCTCCCGCTGCTCGAGCCCGCGATGCGCGCGCCCGCCGCGATGGTGAACCTGCTCGGGACCGAGGAGAAGAAGCGCGTGCGCCTCGCCGGCGCGGATGTCGCCCTCGCCGAGCCCGAGGTCCACCTCCACGTCTACGGCAAGGCGTCCACCCGCGCCCGCCGCAAGATGGGGCACGTGACGGCGCTGGGCAACACGGTCGAGGAGGCCCTGCAGCGCGCGCACGTCGCCGCGGGCGCGCTGCGCTTCGTCTAACGGGTGCCCGCCCCGTACGGCCGCTCGTAGCTCGCGAGCACCAGCGCGTCGGCCGCCGAGTCGAACGCGCCCATCAGCTGGACGCGCTGCTTGAGCAGCGGCATCGACGGGTCGAGCCCCATCGCGCCCTCGCGCAGCCCCTTGATGGCGTTCGTGAGCCCCTCGACCCGCGCGACGTCGATCTCCTCGATGCCCTGCGCCGCGATGAGCAGGGCCTCGCGGACCCAGCGCGTGCGGTTGATGCTGGTGACGTCGGAGTCGTCGACCATGTCGGCGAGCTCGCGGACGCGGTCGGCGTCGCGCTCGGTGGCCTCGGGCCGGTTCGGGATCTCGTCCATCGCGTCGGCGAGCGACTCGAGCGCGTCCACGATCTGCTCGTGGTCGGGATCCCACAGCTCGCCGTGCAGCGCGCGCACGTCGCGGCGGAAGTCCGCCACGTCCCCGGGGACGTCGTCGTCCGGGATGGTGTCCGCGCGGTTGTACGTCACGCTGGGCGCGATCTCCTCGTGGCGCTCGACGTCGAGCTCCGGGGCGACCACGTCCGGCTGCTTCGCGCAGGAGAACAGCGTCAACAGGGCGATCATCGCGACCTCCAATCATTCGGGAGGTAAGGACGTCGCCGGGAGGGTCACGAGGCGGCGGGGCCCGTGGCCTCGGGCCGCGCGTAGCGGCGCACGCCGTGCGCGACCACGGCCCGCTGCGCGGGGGTCATGCGGGCGAGCGGGCGGCGGCGCAGCACCATCGCGTGCGCCTCCTCCCAGCCCGGCGCGTGCCCCTCGGCCACGAGCACGGCGACGACGACGGCGACGCTCCGGCCGTGACCGTACGCGCAGTGGACGAGCACCGGCAGCCCCTCGTCGCGCCACGCGCGCACCTGCGCGACGGCGGCGTGGAAGGCGTCGGGCTCGGGCGGGGCGCCGTCGAGCATCGGGACACACGCGTAGCGGAGCGCGTCGCCCCGGCGCGGGAGCTCCGCGGTGAGATCGAGCTGCGCGAGCTCCGGCGCCCCCCGCCGCGGCCACGCGCCCACCCAGAGCCCCGGCACCACCTCCACGCGGGGCTCGCGCATCACGCGTTGCGCCACCCGCGCGGACCCGCGCGACCACCACAGGAACGGCGCCAGCGCCCACGCCGCGCGGGTGCCCTTGCCGAGCCAGCCCGGCCGCCGCGCGAGGTAGCAGACCCCCGCCCACCCGGTCGAGACGCCGCACCACGCGAGGAACCACGCGGCCCACCAGGGCGTCGCCGTCGCCGCCCAGAGCTCGCCGGCGGCCACCACGAGGAAGGGGAGGGCCGGGGTCACTCGCGGATCTCGCACACGAGCGCGCCGTCCACCTCCTCGCAGGTCCCCGGCAACACCTCCCTTAGCGCCCGCACCTCGTCGGGCCACAACGCGCGGGTGTGCACCAGCAGCGTGGTGTAGCCGGCCTTCGCGGCGAGCGACCACGCGGGCCCGAGCGCGGGCGCGTCCTTCCCGGGCCAGCCGAGCGTGCCGGCGAGCGCGTCGAGGAGCCGCTGGTGGACCTTGTTGCGGCGGCGGCCGAAGGTCTCGCCGATGGGTCGCCCGTGGTGCACCTGATGCAGGTACACGTCGGCGGGCAGCGCGTCCACGCCCTTCCGCGAGCGCGCCCGGCAGGGGAACTCGACGACGCCGCCCTCGCCGGCCGCGAGCGCCGCGTGCAGCGGGCGCGGGGCGAGCTCCACGGCGGGCAGCGGCGCGGGCGTGGGCCCCACGGCCTGAAGCTCGACCACGACCGCGAACGCGGCGGGCACCAGCCACCGCGCGGGGAGGCGGGCGACGGCCGCGACGCCGAGCACCCACGCGGGCACCGCGTACGCCTGTGGCTTCCACGCGAGGTCCCCCAGCGGGAACCACCGGTAGAACAGGTCGTACGGGAGCGGGATGCGCGCGCCGGAGAGCGCGGTGTACGCGTCCCAGTCGCGCGCGCTGCCCACCGCGATCGACGCGTAGAGGAGGGCCCCGCCGGCGAGCCACCGCGCGCGACGATCGAGCGCGGCGGCCGCGAGCACGAGCGCCGGGAGCGCCCAGCCCACGTCGCGCCGGGGTCCCGTCGTCGGGGGCGCGCGGCGGGCGTTCCGCTCGTAGGCGCCGATCGACGTGGGGAAGCCCTCCGTGAGCATGTCCAGCGGCGGCGCCACCTCGATCCCGCGGATGACCGTGCGCGGCGGCCAGTCGCCGGCCTTGTCCGCGCGGCTCTCGAGCTGGCCGCCCGCCTCGGCGTGCCAGAGCGCGGCGGCGAGCCCCGCCCCCACGAGCGCCGCGGGGATCGCCGCCCAGAGCACGGCCCGCCGCGCCCGCCAGATCGCCAGCGGCACCGCGAGGAGCGCGATGCCGTGGGCCTGATAGGGGCACGAGGCCGCGAGCGCCGCCCCCCAGAGCCCGAGGCGCAGCCCGCGCCGCCGGTCCCAGGGCCCGGGGTCCGCGAGCTCGGCGAGCAGGAGCGCGAGCCAGCCCACCCCCCACGCCTCCGTCTGCCCGTCCACGTACGGCCCGAGCACGGGGGGCCCGAGCATCGTCAGCGCCCCGGCGATCGCCGAGGCGACCGGCCCCGCGCCGCACGCGGCGGCGAGGCGCAGGCCCCCGTACCCCGCGAGCCACAGCAGCGCGGTCGCCAGCGCCGCCATCGCCGGCAGGAGCCCCACGATCGGCGCCAGCACGAGCAGGAAGGCCTGGTTCAGCGGGTCGAGCGGGTAGAGCGCGATCCCGTCCGGGAAGCCGGCGAGCGGGAAGAAGAGGGGGAGGGCGCCGTCGTCGATGACGCGCCGCTGCACGAGCCAGGCCACCCACAGGTGGTCGCGGAACTCGCCCTCGGCCCGCCCGACCATGCGGATCGCGGGCGCGGCCCACACGTGCGCGGTCAGGACGAGCGCGAGCGCGACGAGCGAGAAGTGCGGGAGGCGGCGCACGCGGCGAGCGTAGCCGCCGGTCCACGACGGCGCCCCCCGCGCTTAGGTTGGGGTGTGGCCGGGGTCGTATCGGAAGGGGGGACGCGCGAGATCCCGCGGCTCGATCACGGGCTCGTCGGGAACGGGCGTGTGCTCGCGCTGGTCTCGCCGACGAGCGCGGTGGAGTGGATGTGCCTCCCGCGCTTCGACTCGCCCGCGATCTTCGGGCGGCTGCTCGACCGCGAGAACGGCGGCGTGTTCCGCTTCCTGTCCGGAGACGAGGAGGTCCGCGGCAAGCTCGCCTACGTGGCCAACACGAACGTGCTGCGGACGGTGTTCGAGCACCGGGGCTGCCGCTGGGAGATCGTGGACTTCTGCCCGCGGATCCCCGACGGGCTCGACGTGCGGGTGCCGCTCGAGTTCGTGCGCGTGTTGCGGCCGCTCTCGGGCGAGCCCCGGCTCCGCTGCGACTTCGACCCGCGCCCCGAGTACGCGCAGGTCACGCCGCAGTTCGTGGAGTGTGCCAACGGCATCGAGGTCCGCGGCGGGACCGTGCCCCTGCACCTCACGACGAACGTGCCGGTGCCCTACGTGTTGGGCAAGCGCGAGTTCCTCCTCGACCGCACCGTGTGGTTCGTCTGCACCCACGGCGGGCGGCACCACGCGCCGACGCTCTCGGACGTGATGCACGACCTCGACCGCACGGTCATGGGCTGGCGGCGCTGGTCCCAGACCTGCGCGCTCCCGACGTTCGCGTCGGGCGAGGTGCTGCGCTCGGCGCTCGTGCTCAAGCTCTGCGCCTACCACGACACCGGCGCGATCATCGCGGCGCCGACCACCAGCATCCCCGAGGCGATGGGCACGCAGCGCACCTGGGACTACCGCTTCTGCTGGCTGCGCGACGCCGCCTTCGTCGTGGAGGCGCTCCGGCGGCTCGGGCACCTCGACGAGGGCGCGCACTTCATCCGGTACCTTCGGGACGTCGCCGAGGCGGGGCCGCTCCAGCCGCTCTACGGCATCGGGGGCGAGCGCAAGCTCGACGAGGTGGACCTCGGGCACCTCGCGGGCTTCGGCGGCAACGGGTACGTCCGCGTCGGCAACGCCGCGGCGCTGCAGCGCCAGAACGACCTCATGGGCGAGCTCATCCTCTCGCTCGACTCGCTGCTGGGCGACCCCCGCAGCGTCCACGACGCGCCCGAGACGCTCCTGCCGCTGATCCAGCGCCTCGTCGAGGACTCGATCGCGGCGGCGCCGACGGAGGACACGAGCATCTGGGAGTTCCGGTCGTTTTTGCGTCAGTACACGTTCTCGCGGGCCATGTGCTGGGCGGCGATCCACCGCGGCGCGCGCCTCGCCGCGCGGCTGGGCCGACCGGACCTCGCCGCGCGGTGGGAGTCGATCGCGGCGAAGGAGCGCGAGATCGTGCTCGACCGCGGCTACAACCGCGAGCTCGGCTTCTTCACGCAGACCCTCGACGGCCGCTTCCCGGACGCGTCGAACCTGCTGCTCTTCGCCATCGGCATCGTGGACGCCCGCGACCCCCGCTTCGTGTCGACGGTCGACGCCTACTCGAGGCTCCTCGTCGAGCGCGGGATGATGCTCCGCTACCGCAACGACGACGACTTCGGCGAGACCACGAGCGCGTTCACCATCTGCTCGTTCTGGTGGGCCGAGGCGCTCGCCGTGATGGGGCGGCTCGACGAGGCGGTGGCGGTGTTCTCGCGCCTCGTGTCGCACGCGAACCCCGTGGGGCTCATGAGCGAGGACATCGACCCCGCGTCGGGCGCGCTCCTCGGCAACTTCCCGCAGGCCTACACCCACGTGGGGCTCATCCACGCCGCGATGACGATCGGGCAATTGCTGGAGGCCCGCGACGGCGCGGTCCGGGCCTGGAGGTAACGGGTGGGGCGGCTGGTCATCGTCTCGATGCGCCTGCCCTACACCGTCCGCGCCGAACGCGGCCGCGTCTCGCTCGCCCGGAGCCCCGGCGGGCTCGCCAACGGGCTGCGCGGGCCCCACGAGCGCCTCGGCGGCGACTGGATCGGCTGGCCCGGCGACGTCGCCCGCCTCGACGACGCGCAGCGCGCGAGCCTCGACGCCGACCTCGCCGCGCGGGGGTGCGTGCCCGTCCACCTGACGGCGGGCGAGATCGCGCGCTTCTACGAGGGCTTCAGCAACGGCGTCCTGTGGCCGCTCTTCCACTACCTCGTCGACCGCGTGCCCATCGACACGAAGGACTGGCCCGCGTACGTGCGCGCGAACGAGCGCTTCGCGGAGGCCGCGGCCGCGCGCACCGGCGAGGGCGACCTCGCCTGGGTGCACGACTACCAGCTCGCGCTGGTGCCCCGCATGTTGCGACGGCGGCGGCCGGACGCCCGCGTCGGCTTCTTCCTCCACGTGCCGTTCCCCAGCGCGGAGGTGATGCGCACGATGCCGTGGCGCCGCGAGGTGCTCGAGGGCATGCTCGGCGCCGACCTCGTCGGCTTCCACACGCGCACGTACCTGCGCCACTTCGCCGAGACGTGCCGCCTCCTGCTCGGCGCCGACGCCGACGAGGAGAGCGTACGCATCGGCGGGCGCGTGGTCCGCCTCGGGGTGTTCCCGATGGGGGTGGACGCGCGAGCGATCTCGGGCGTCGCGCGCGAGCCCGCGCTGATCGCGGAGGCGGAGGCGCTCCGCCCGCCCGGCCGGATGCTGCTCGGCATCGACCGCGCCGACTACACGAAGGGCATCCCCGGGCGCCTGCGCGCGGTGCAGCGGATGTTCGAGCGGGATCCGCGCCTCCGCGGGCAGGTGCGGCTCGTGCAGATCGCGGTGCCCTCGCGCGAGCAGGTGGAGGCGTACCGCGTGCTGCGGCGCGAGGTGGAGGAGGCGGTCGGCCACATCACCGGCGCGTGGGCCACGACCACGACCGTGCCGATCCACTACCAGTACCGCAACCTCGGCGAGCGGCAGGTGATCGCCCACTACCGCGCCGCGGACGTCATGGTGGTCACGCCCCTGCGCGACGGCATGAACCTCGTCGCGAAGGAGTTCGTCGCCGCCCGCGAGGACGAAGACGGCGTCCTCGTGCTCTCGGAGCTCGCCGGCGCGGCCGAGGAGCTCGACGCCGCGCTCAAGGTGAACCCGTACGACGTCGAGCGCATGGCCCAGACGTTTCGGCGCGCGCTCGCGATGCCGCCGGCCGAGCGGCGCGCGCGCATGCAGGCGCTGCGGGCGCGCGTGTTCGGGTACGACGTACACGCCTGGGCCGAGGGCTTCATCCGTGCGCTCGAGGAGGCCGGCGCGTCCGCGACGGGACCGCGCCCGCAGCCGGTCGGCGTCGACGCCGTGGTGGAGGCCGTCGCCGGCGCGGATCCGCTCACCGTGCTGCTCGACTACGACGGCACGCTCGTCCCCATCGCGCCGCGGCCCGAGCTCGCGGGCCCCGACGACGCGCTCTTCGAGCTCTTGTCGCGCCTCGCCGAGCGCGCGGACGTGCACCTCGTCTCCGGGCGGCCCTGGTCCGAGCTCGACCGGTGGTTCGGCCACCTCCCCATCGGGCTCTTCGCCGAGCACGGGCTCTGGCGGCGTACGGATCCCCGCGGCGACTGGCGCCGCGCGGAGACGGCGGCGCTGGGCTGGATGGACGTGGTTGGGCCGATGATGGAGAAGGCCGCCGCGCGGATCCCGGGGGCGTTCGTGGAGCGCAAGACGGCGTCGCTGGCGTTCCACTGGCGCCTCGCGCAGGAGCCGGAGGAGGTGGTGCGCGACCTGCGCCATCAGCTCCACGAGATGGCGCGCTGGCTCCCGCTCGACCCGCTCGAGGGCAGCTGCGTGCTGGAGGCACGCGCGCGCGGGATCAACAAGGGGATCGTGGCGGCGGCGTTGCGCGAGGAGGGGCGCCTGCACCGCCGGATCCTCGCCGTGGGCGACGACCAGACGGACGAGGACCTGTTCGCCGCGCTCCCGCCGGCCGCCGTGACGGTGCTCGTCGGCGACCGCCCCAGCCTCGCGCGTCTGCGCGTGGGCGACCCCGCGGCGGTGCGGGCCGTGCTCGCCGCGATCCTCGAGCGGCGGCGGGTTCCCGAGCCCGCTTAGTCGTCCCAGGTGGCGAGGGGGAAGTTGCGGAGGATCGTCTCGTCCTTCGTCAGCAGCGGGACGTCGTCGGCCTTCGCGTGGGCGACGAGCATGCGGTCGAAGGGGTCGCGGGTCCACGAAAGGGTGCTTGCGTATCCGACCACGCGGGCGAAGCTGCTGTCCTGCAGCAGCGCGCCCGTTCGCTCCACGAGGTGGTTCACGATGACGTGCCCCGGGTAGCTGATTCGCTTGATCTCGTGGAGGATCTGCGCCTCCATCTCCACGACCGGGGAGATGAGCAGGCGGTTCGCGTCCAGCTTCTTTCGGACACGCGCGGGCAGGCGCGATCCGCCGTCGGTGAAGAGCCAGATCGCCACGTGGGTGTCGAGGTGGATCATCCGAGGTACGGCTTCCAGTAGGAGCTCCAGTCCATGTGGACGAGGTCCTCCGGGTCGCCGACGATGGTGTCCGGATGCGGCTCCAGCCGGTCGAGCTTGGAGACGGGCTCCTCCGGCACGATCGTCAGCCGGTGCCCGTTCCGCTCGATCACGAGCGGCACGCCGGTCTCGATGACCTCGTCGAGGAGCTTGTAGATGTTGGCGCGCAGATCGGACGCGGTGACGGGCATGCACGTACGGTAGCCGCGAGCCGTACGTGCGTCAAGCGCCACTCGTACGAGCGACCCGCCGGGCGACGCGATACGCTGGCGGCGGCCATGGCCTTCGCGCACCTGCACACGCACTCGCAGTTCACGCTGCTCAACGGCGTGCCTTCGCCGAAGGATCTCGCCAAGGCCGCGAAGGCGGCGGGCATGGACGCGCTCGCGCTGACGGACACCTGCAACCTCTACGGCGCGGTCAACTTCTACAAGGCCTGCAAGGAGCTGGGCATCCACGCCGCCTACGGCGCGGAGATCTGGGTCGACCCGCGCGGGATCGCCTGCCGCGAGAGACACGACGACGCCTTCCAGATCGTGCTCCTCGTCGAGGACACGCAGGGGTATCGCAACCTCTGCGCGCTCCTCACGCGCGCGATCTTCGACGGGCTCTTCTTCCGGCCGCGGATCGATCCGGAGCTGTTGCGCCAGCACCACGCGGGGCTTCTGTGCCTCACGTCCGGGGAGCGCGGCGCCGTCCGGCGGACGGGGGAGGGGAACCGCGAGCGGCTCGTCACGCTGGGCGAGACCTTCGGCGCGGACCGGCTGTTCTGCGAGCTGATGGATCAGGGGCTCGAGTGGCAGCCGGCGTGGAACGCCGAGGTCCGACGGCTCGCCGGCGAGCTGGGGCTCGCGACGGTGGTCACCAACGACGTCCGTTATCTCAAGCCGGACGACGCGGTGACGCTGGACTTGCTGAATTGCATCGCGTTCGGCGCCAGCACCAACGACCCCCAACGTCCACGGCTCGCCACCGATCAGCAGTACTTCAAGACCGAGGCGGAGGTTCGGGCGCTGTTCCCCGACGACGGGGACGCGATCGAGCGCGCGAACGAGATCGCCCACCGCACCCACTTCAAGTTCGACACCAACACCTACTACTTCCCGTCGAGCACGCCGCCGGACAAGGACGGGGACACCGAGGCCAACTGGCAGTTCTTCCTGCGGGCCTTCCCGCCGTCGCGCGACTTCGGCGAGCCGGGGCCGAAGCCGGAAGGCGGCGGCACGCTGAACGGCTACTTCGAGTGGTACGCGCGGCGCGGGCTCGAGCTGCGGCTGCAGCGCATCCCGCAGGACGGGCAGGCGGCCTATTGGGAGCGGCTCGAGTTCGAGCTGAAGATGATCGAGAAGATGGGCTTCGCGGCCTACCTGCTGATCGTCGCGGAGTTCATCAACTGGGCGAAGGACCGGGCGATCCCCGTGGGTCCGGGCCGCGGCTCGGCCGCGGGCTCCATCGCCGCCTGGGCGATGCGCATCACCGACATCGACCCGGTGCGGTTCTCGCTGCTCTTCGAGCGCTTCCTCAACCCCGAGCGCGTGTCGATGCCCGACATCGACGTCGACTTCGCGCAGGACCGGCGCGAGGAGGTCATCGAGCACGTCCGCCAGAAGTACTCGCCGCCGTACGTGAGCCAGATCATCACCTACGGGAAGTTACAGGCCAAGGCCGCGCTCAAGGACGCCGCGCGCGCCTGCGACCTCACGTTCAACGAGGCCGACCGCATCGCAAAGCTGGTGCCCAACCAGCTCAACATCACGCTGAAGGAGGCCCTCGAGCAGGAGCCGCGCCTCGTGGCGCTCGTGGACAGCGACCCGAAGGCGCGTCGTGTCATGGACCTCGCGCGGCGGGTCGAGGGCATCACGCGCCAGACCGGCGTACACGCCGCCGGCGTCGTGGTCGCGGACCGCCCGCTCGTGGAGCTCGCGCCGCTCTACCGCGACTCGCCCGAGGGCGGCCCCGTCGTCCAGTACGACATGAAGTCGGCCGAGAGCATCGGCCTCATCAAGTTCGACTTCCTCGGGCTCAAGACGCTCGACCAGATCCGCGACGCGGTGGCGATGATCGAGCGCAACACGGGCGAGCGCATCGACATGAGCGCGGTCCCGGTCGACGACGAGAAGACCTGGAAGATGCTCCAGAAGGGCGACGGCCTCGGCGTGTTCCAGGTCGAGTCGAGCGGCATGCGCGATCTCCTCACGCGCCTGCGCCCCACCTGCCTCGACGACCTCGTGGCCCTCGTCGCGTTGTTCCGGCCCGGTCCGCTCTCGTCCGGCATGGTCGACGACTTCATCGACCGCAAGCACGGTCGCAAGCAGGTGGAGTACGCCTTCCCGGAGCTGCGGGAGATCCTCGGCAACACCTACGGCACGATCGTCTACCAGGAACAGGTCATGCAGTGCGCGCAGGTGCTCGCCGGGTACAGCCTCGGCGAGGCCGACCTGCTCCGCCGCGCGATGGGCAAGAAGGACGCGGCCGAGATGGCCCGCCAGAAGACCCGCTTCGTCAAGGGCGCGGTCGAGCGCGGCCACGACGAGCAGAAGTGCAGCGACCTGTTCGATTTGCTGGCCAAATTCGCCGAGTACGGATTCAACAAGTCACATTCGGCCGCCTACGGCTACGTGGCATACCAGACCGCTTGGCTGAAGGCCTGGCACCGCGCCGAGTACATGGCCGCGCTGATGTCGATCGACGCCGGGGACTCCGACAAGATCCTCGTCTACATCGGCGACTGCAAGCGCGCGGGGCTCAAGATCCTGCCGCCCGACGTCAACGCCTCGGTCGGGCCCTTCGACGTCCCGCGCGAGGACCGGCGCGCCATCCGCTACGGGCTCTCCGCGGTCAAGGGCATCGGCGAGGGCGCCGTGAACGCGATCGTGGAGGCGCGCGCCGAGGCCGGCGGCCGCTTCCGCGACGTCATGGACTTCTTCGAGCGCCTCGACTACAAGCGCGTCAACCGGCGCGTCGTCGAGAGCCTGATCAAGAGCGGCGCGCTCGACTCGTTCGGGCACGCTCGGGCCAAGCTGCTCGCCGCCATCGAGGGCGCGATGGGCGCGGCCCAGCAGGAGCAGGAGCGCAAGGCGTCGGGGCAGATGGGGCTCTTCGGCGCCGGCGCCGCGGCGGGGCCGACGTTCCGCCTGCCCGACGTGGCCGAGTGGCCCATCGGCGAGCGCATGAAGCTCGAGAAGGAGGCGCTCGGCCTGTTCCTGACGGGTCACCCGGTCGAGGACTTCGCCGCGGAGATCTCGCGCTGGGCGAGCGCGTCGCTCGACCACGTCGGCCAGCTCGACCTCGATCGCGAGGTCCACCTGTGCGGCATCGTGGCCTCGCTCCGCGTCATCAAGACCAAGAAGGGCGACAAGATGGCCTTCGTCGCGCTCGAGGACCTCGGCGGGACGATCGAGGCCGTGTTCTTCCCCGAGGCGTTCGCGAAGAGCCAGGCGGCGCTCACCGCGGGCAAGCCCGTGCTCGTGCGCGGCAAGCTCGAGCACAAGGGGGAGGAGCGGAAGCTCCTCGCGGACGGCGCCGAGCTCATGGAGGACCTGCGCGAGCGCCGCACGCGCGAGGTCGACGTGCGCATCGACGAGGGGCGCGTCGACGCCGAGACGCTCAAGTGGCTGGAGGAGACGCTCGCGAAGAGCCCCGGCGCCGCCACCGTGCGGATCGTCGTGCGCCAGCCGGGCCGCTTCGAGGCGCGGCTGCGCGCGGGCGAGAAGTGGCGCGTGGCGGCGAGCCCCGCCCTCTGCACCGGGATCCGTGCGAAGCTCGGCGAGGACGCGTTGGTGCTGCGATGATCTGGGCGACGGTCGCTCACGGGATGGAGCCGGTGGTCGAGGAGCTCGACGGCGGGCACGTGGACTGGACGAGGCTCCAGCTCGTCGCCAGCGCCACGGGCGAGCCGGCCAGCGGCGCGGTGGCGACCCCCGAGGTGATGGAGGGCGACGCCCGCAGCAAGCTCGGGCCGCGGATGCTCGAGCTCGCCCGTCGCGTCCGGGTGGACGCGTCGCGGACGACCGCCGACGTGCTCGACGCCCGCGACGCCGTCGCCGACCGGGTCGCCGACAACCTCGCGCTCTGGGAGGTCTACGAGGTCCGCTACTTCACGTCGGGGCGCGTGGAGATGGAGGGCGCCCTGCCGCTGCAGGCGTGGCTGCGGCCGGCGCTGGCGGACTGGGCGGCGGGCGAGGAGCGGCCCACCACCGGCGACGCCGCCGTGACGGGCCTCGTCGTCGACGCGCGCGGGCTCGCGGTGAAGCCGGCGCTCGCCCCGCGCATCGAGGACGCCGCGGGCGAGGCGCTCTACACCATCCAGACGCTCACCGAGCTCGCCGCGAGCCAGCGCGGCCCGGTCGTCTACGTGCGCGATCCCGCCGACGTCCACGCGGCCCGGCGCGCCGGGGAGGCGCCGCTCGTCGTCCGCGCCGCGGGGGTCGCCGACGGGACCGACCTCGTGCTGGGGGAGGAGGCCGCGCGGAAGGTCCGGGACGCCGCCGCGCAGGCGCCGTTCCTGCTCCACGGAAACGTCGTGGTGGTGGTCGACCGCTGATGCGCCGGCCCATGCACTCCAGCGCGGGCGCGGCGGTCACCGGCGTACGACGGCCCGCGCCGGCGCGGACGGCGGACGGGTGGAGCCGGCTCCGGTGGGGGCTCGCGTTCGCCGCGGTCGGCTCGCTGGTCGTGTGGCTGACGTGGTCGGTGTTCTGGGTGCTCGCCGCCTCCGCGGTGATCGCGTACCTGTTGCACCCGGCGGTCGCGCGGCTCGAGGCGCGCGGGTACACCCGGGAGTGGGGCATCGCCATCCTCGCCGCGGTGGGTGGGGCGCTGGGGCTCGCCGTCGCGCTCGTGGTCATCCCCGGCTTCGTGAAGCAGTTCGCCGAGCTGGTGGGGAACATCCGGCCGTACCTCGAGACCGCGTCGGAGCGCGTGGGCCCGTTGATCGCCCGGGTGGAGCAGCAGTTCGGGATCGACGTCCCGGTCGACCTGCGCGAGCTCGGGGAGGTGGCGCCGGACCTGCTGAAGAAGGTCTCGCCCGACATGCGCGCGCGTATCCAGGAGGTGGTCACGACCGTCGCGGGCGGGGGCCTGCAGGTGATCCTCTCGGTCCTGTCGATCTCGCTGCTCCCCGTGTTCACGTTCTACTTCCTGCGCGACTGGCCCCACCTGATCGCGATGGCCGACGATCTCGTGCCCGTGCGGCACCGGCCGCTGGTGCGCCGCCTCGCCGGCGAGATCGACGGGCGCATCGGCGCCTTCGTGCGCGGCCAGCTCACGGTCGCGGCGATCCTCGCGTGCCTCTACACCGTGGGGCTCCTGATCTCCGGCATCGACCTCGCGCTCACGATGGGGTTCTTGTCGGGGGTGCTCTTCCTGCTGCCGTATCTGGGCCCGGTGGTCGCCGGGACGATCTCGATCCTCCTCGCGCTTTTGAAGTTCGGGCTCGACTGGCACGTGGGGGCGGTCGTCGCCACCTACGCCCTCGGCCAGGTGCTCGAGAACACGTTCCTGACGCCGATGCTGGTGGGCGACCGCGTGGGGCTGCACCCGATGGTGGTCATGGTCGCCCTCATCGTGGCCGGCAACCTGCTCGGCATCTGGGGCCTCGTGGTCGCCCTGCCGCTGACGGCCGCGGTCTTCGTGATCGGCGCCGAGGCCATCGCGGGGTGGAAGCGGAGCCGCACGTACGCCGCATGAGGTGGCGCTGGCTCGGGACGGTCCCCTACCGCGAGGCGCTGGAGGCCCAGCGCGCCCACCGCGAGCGGCTCCGCGCCGGCGAGGTGGGCGAGGAGCTGTGGCTGCTCGAGCACCCGCCGGTGATCACCACCGGGCGCCGCGACGCCACCGTCGACGCGGACGGGATCGCCCGGGCGGGGTTCGAGCTCGTCGCGACCGAGCGCGGCGGGCTCGCCACCTGCCACGAGCCCGGGCAGCTCGTGGGGTACGTGCTGATGGACGCGCGGGAGATCGGGGTGAGGCGGACGGTCGAGGCGATCGAGGCGGGGATCGCCGGCTGGCTCGGCACCGGCGGGCGACGCGCGGGCTACCCGGGCGTGTGGATCGGCGGCGACAAGGTGTGCGCCGTGGGGCTTCACGTCGGGGGGGGCTTCACCCTGCACGGCTTCGCGCTCAACCTCGTCAACGATCTGCGCGGCTTCTCGCTGATCACGCCGTGCGGCATCACGGACGGGGGCGTGACCTCGCTCGCGCGGGCGCGGGGGCGCGCGCCCACGCCCGAGGAGGCCGCGCCCGAGGTCGGGCGCTGGGTGGTGCGCACGCTGCTTGACGCACGCGCGACGCCGCCATAGACGGGCGGAGCCGAAGGCACGTAGCTCAGTGGAAGAGCACCGCTCTGACACGGCGGGGGTCGGCGGTTCAAGCCCGCCCGTGCCTACCACCTCATGGTGCCCGGACACCCCCCGGGAGGCGGAGCGGGGGGGGGGCGGGGGATTAAGA
>JBMOQZ010000392.1:0-4871 GCA_049322475.1 Myxococcota bacterium
GTCGAGGCCGAGGCGGCGCGCGAGGAGCCCGTCACCGACGCCACGCCCGAGCCCGTCGCGCCCCCCGAGGACGCCACGCCCGAAGACGCCACGCCCGAGGACGCGACGCCGGAGACGGTGGACGACGAGCCCACGAAGTAGTTGTCAGTCGTCAGGCTTCGTGCTGACAGCGGACAGCTGACAGCTAAGAAAGCGCCCGCCGCACCGTCCCGAGCAGCTCCATCGCCTGGAAGGGCTTCTGGAGGAACGCCACGTTCGTGAGGTCGTGGCCGGCGAGCCGGTCGGCGGTGTGCCCCGACATCAGGACCACGCGCATCGCGGGCTGGATGGGCGCCAGCGCGCTCACCAGCTCGGCGCCGGAGAGGCCCGGCATCACGACGTCCGAGAGCAACAGGTTCACCGGCGGCGCGCCCGCGCGGAACCACGCGAGGGCCTCCCGCGGGTCGCCGAACGGGACCACCTCGTAGCCGAACTCGCCGAGGAGCGTCGCGACGAGCCGCAAGAGCGCGGGCTCGTCCTCGACGACGACCACGCGCTCGCCGCGACCGGTGCCGGACGGGGCGTCGTCCGTGCGCTCGTCCGGCTCCGGCGGACGCGCCGAAGCCGGAAGGAGCACCCGGAAGCGCGTGCCGCGGCCCGGCGCGCTCTCCACGTCGACGTGCCCGCCCGCCTTCGCGACGACGTTGTAGACGATGGTGAGGCCGAGGCCCGTCCCCTGTCCGTGCGGCTTCGTCGTGTAGAAGGGCTCGAAGACGAGCGCCGCGACGTCGGGCGCCATCCCCACGCCGTCGTCGGCGCAGGTCAGGGCGACCCAGCCGCCGTCCGGGAGGCCCGCGCGCGCGAGGTCCTCCGGGCGCGCCCGCCGCGCCTCGAAGCGGAGGCACCCGCCGCGCGGGAGCGCGTCGCGCGCGTTGACCGTGAGGTTGAGCAGCACCTGCTCGAGGTGCGCGCGCGGGATCTCCACGGGTGGGACGTCCGCCTCGCGGTCGATCGAGACGGCGACATCCTCGCCGAGCGTGCGGCGGACGATGTGCTCGAACGCGCCGAGGACCTCGCCCACGTCGAGGAGCTCGGCGGCGACGAGGTCCTGGCGCCCGAGGATGAGCAGCTGGCGCGTAAGGGCGGCGGACCGGGAGGCGGCGGCCTGGATGCCGTCGATCATCTCGACCACGCGCGGCTCCGCGGTGCGCCGGCGCGCGATGCTCGCCGAGCTCAGGATCACCGAGAGGAGGTTGTTGAAGTCGTGGGCGATGCCGCCGGCGAGCCGCCCGAGCGCCTCCTGGCGCTGGGCCCGCCGCACCTGCTCCTCGAGGCGCGCCTGATCTTCCGCGCGCCGCTTCTCCTCCGTGACGTCGACGAAGTGGGACAAAAAGCAGACCGGACGCGCGTCCGCGTCGCGTACGAGCGTGGTCCGACCGCGCGTGAACACGAGCGAGCCGTCGGGACGGAGGAAACGTCGCTCCGACTCGCCCGCGGGGACGATCCCCTCGCGTACGCGCTCCGCGCTCTTCACCGAGTCCGGCAGGTCGTCCGGGTGCATGGTCGCGTTCGCGGGCCGCCCGACGAGCTCCACCTCGTCGGCGAACCCGAGGATCTGGCACCCGGCCCGGTTGACCCGCACGAAACATCCGTCGAAGCCGATCAGGCACATGCCGAAGGGCGCCTGCTCGAAGGCGCTTCGGAAGCGCGCCTCGCTCTCGTGGAGGCGCTCGGCCGCGTCGATGCGCGCGGTGAGGTCCTCGTACTGGGCGACCACGAACCGGGGCTCGCCCGCCTCGTCGCGCACCATCGAGCAAGTCATCGAGACCCAGACAACTCCGCCATCGCGACGTACGAGTCGTTTGTGGGCGGTGCCCGTGCCGGTCCTCGCGACGAGGTCGCGCACGTCCCAGGACAACGGCACGTCCTCGGGCGGCGTGATGTCCTCGAACGACCGCCCCACGAGCGCGTGAGCGTCGTAACCCGTAAGGCGCTCGAAGCGCGCGTTGACCTTGACGTACAAGCCCTCTGGCGTCAGCACGGCCATCCCGTGCGGAGCCTCGCGGAACACCGCCTCGAACAAGGGGTCGACCATACCGTCAGGCTATAGGTGGCGGCGTGCGTGCTCAAGCGGCGGCCCCCCTCCTGACCCCCGCGGAGGCCCGGCAGGTGCTGCTGGGCGCGGCCGGCCTCGGGGCCTGGCTTGGCGAGGGGGAAGCAGGCGTACGCGCGGCGCTCGCCCACCTCGGGTGCGTGCAGCTCGATCCCATCGATCGGGTGGGCACCAACGCCGACCTCGTGGCGGGCGCGCGGGCGCGCGGGCTGGCGCGTGGGGACGTGCACCGCCACCTCCGCGGGCGCGCCTTCGAGCACTTCGCGAAGGAGCGCTGCCTGCTCGAGGCGCGCTTCTTCCCGCACTACCGCGACCGCGCGGTCGAGACGCCGTGGTGGCGCCACAGCGAGCGGATGAAGAAGCTCGACGCCGGGCTCGTGGCGGACGTGCTCGCCGAGGTGCTCGCCCGCGGGCCCTGCACGGCGGAGGCGCTCGCCGATCGGGGCCGCGTGGAGGCGATGGACTGGGCGGGGTGGAAGGGCACCTCGTCGGCGACGAAGCTCGCGCTCGAGGTGTTGTGGACGCGGTGCGAGGTCGTGGTCTCCGCGCGCGACGCGCGGGGTCGCCACGTCTACGACGTGCCTGCGCGCGCGCTCGGCGCGTGGGCGGACGCGCCGCCCGAAGGAGGCTTCGGCGAGGAGATGCTCGTCGCCCGCGTGCGCGCGGCAGGCCTGCTCTCGCGCGCGGGCGGCCCGATGTGGTCGATGCTCGGCGACGTGCGGACCGACGGCACCGTGGAGCGGCTCCTCGAGGCGGGCCGCCTCGTCGAGGTGCGCATCGGGCGCAGGCCCTACCTGATGCTGCCGGAGCCCCCGCCCCCGCCCCCCGACGACGGCGCGCTGCGCGTGCTCGGCCCGCTCGACAGCCTGCTCTGGGACCGCGCGCTCGTGCGCGAGGCCTTCGGCTTCGACTACGTCTGGGAGATCTACAAGCCCGCGACGACGCGGGCGTGGGGCTACTACGTGTGCCCGCTGCTGCACCGCGGCGCGCTCGTCGGCCGCCTCGAGGGGCGGCGGGACGGCCGGACGCTGGTGGTCGAGACCACGTGGGGCTCGCCCGAGCCGGACGCCCTCGCCGGCGCCCTCGACCGGCTGGCCGAGGCCAACGGGTGCGACGCGAGAGTCGGACCTCTGCGCGCGCTCCCCTGAAAAGCGAGGAAGCGCCACGCTGGCACGCGGGTTGCTACCTCGTCCGGCCGGAGGTCCCCATGCTGCTCGCGCTCGTGCTTCTCGGCTGCCCCGAGCCCAAGACCGACGACTCGGGCACCGCCTGCGCCGAGTACGCCGCGTCGTCGGTGACCGTGAACGTCACCGACCTCGCCGGCGACCCGCTCCGCCCGGACGCCGTCACCTACACGGTGGACGGGGGCCCCCCGAGCGAGGCCCAGCCCGTGAACGAGGAAGGGACGCAGTGGGTCGCCGGCTACGAGATCGCCGGCGAGATCACCGTCACCGCGACCCTGAACCGCGACACCGAGGACGGGTGCTGCCAGTACGACGCCGAGGCCTCCGAGACCGTCACCATCGGCATGACCGAGGACGGCTGCCACGTCGAGGGCCAGACGATCGCGCTCGCGCTCGACACCGACAACCTCGTCTGCGCCGACACCGGCTGCGGATGAGGCGCGCTGGGCGCGGGCGCCGTCGCGTCTCCCCGCGACGCCCGTGCCCGCCCGGGGGTCTCCGCGGGGCGCATCCCGCGAGGCCCCCGGGCTCCGCGCGCCCCTCCCCCAGCCGAGCGCGGGCCCGCCGCGCCGTCAACGGGCCGACCCCTGAAATAGGCACGGTGGCGCGCTCGTTTCGCGGTAGTGCGAAAAAACTTACGCACCCTCCCTTGCCCGCTCGCCGGCCCGGTTGCTAAGGTCGGCGGAGCATCAGGGAGAGGTGACCGGGGATGGTCCTTTGGTCGTTGGCCATGGCTTTTGCCGCCGAATTCGGGCCCGCGCTCGAGGGCGAGTGGATCGCCAGCGAGGAGCCGGCGCCGGCCGACACGGCGGCCTGGGGCTGCTCCGACCAGTACCTTCAGGATGGCGTGGAGCTCCCCGACCTGCCACTCTTTTATGTGAAGGCGCAGCCCGACCACTCCTGGGGCTCGCCGGAGATGGTCGACCTCCTCGTGGAGGCGGGTCGGCACATGTCGTGGCTGTTGCCGGGCGCCTCCCCGTTCGTGATCGGCGACATCTCGCGTCGCCACGGCGGCCACCTCGCCGGCCACATCACCCACCGCGCGGGGATCGACGTCGACATCGGCATCTACAAGAAGGGCGCCTGGCAGCACAAGAACAGCTTCACCACGCTCGCGCCGTCCGAGCTCGACCTCGAGGCCAACTGGGCGCTCGTCTCCACGTTGCTCGACTCCGGCAAGGTCGACTTCATCCTGCTCGACCGCGCGCACATCGCGCGGCTGCGCGCCTACGCGCTGAAGAAGGGCCTCCTCACCGAGGAGGAGGCCGATCGCGTCATGCCCGCCGACGGGCGCGGCCACTGGGCCGACGTCGGCGTGCTCCGCCACGCGCCGCACCACCAGGACCACATCCACGTGCGGGTCCTCTGCGGCGACGGCACGCGCGCCGGCGACTGGTAGGGTTCAGACGCGCCGGCGGCGCAGGAGCTGGAGGGCGGCGATCGCCCCCACCCAGGACGCGCCCGCCCCGCCCCCGCAGCTGCAGAAGCTCGCGCCGCCGCCGTCCTCGCCGGCAGGCTCGCCCGCGTCGGGGTCGTCCGTGACGTCGGTGTCGTCGGGCTCGCCGGCGGTGTCTTCGCCGGCGTGGGTGTCGCCC
>JBMOQZ010000393.1:0-4868 GCA_049322475.1 Myxococcota bacterium
TGGGGCGTGCCGTACCTGTTCTTCCACGACTCCGTCTTCACGCTCCACCGCAAGCGCACGCTGGAGCTCTGCCGCCTGCTCGTCGCCCGCGACCTCGTGGTGCCGTTCACCTGCCAGACCCGCGCGGACCGCCTCGACGACGAGCTCCTCGACGCGCTCGCCGCGGCGGGCTGCCGCCACGTGATGTTCGGGATCGAGTCCGGCGACGCCGAGACGCTCGCGCGTATCCACAAGGCGATGCCGCTCGCGCGCGTCCGCGAGTCCGTCGCCGCCACGCGCGCGCGGGGCATGCGCACGACGGGCTTCTTCATGATCGGCTTCCCCTGGGAGACCCGCGAAGCGATCGAGCGCACCGCGGACTTCGCCGTGGAGGTGGGCGTCGACATGGTGAGCCTGTTCTCCGCGGTGCCTCTCCCGGGGACCGAGCTCTGGGAGATCGCCGGCGGCGGCGTGCCCGACGCCGTCGACTTCCGCGCGCCGCAGGTGAACCTCACGCGCATCCCGGACTACCCCGAGTTGTTCGCGGCGGTGAAGGCGCGCCTGACCGCCTACAACGAGGCGCGGATGCTCACTCCCCGTACAGGTTCGGCAGCCACGCCGTAGACGCGGCGATGAGCCCGCCGTGGTCTTCCTCGAAGTCCTCGGTGGGCGCGGCGCGCCAGACGATCTCGCCGCCGTCGATCACCATCACGTCGCCGACGTCGCCCCAGGCGGTGTACCAGCGGTCGCCCTCGACGCGGATGTTGCCGAGGAAGTTGCCGGAGAGCCCGTCGGGGTGCTCGAAGACCTCGACGTCGCCGCAGGTGCCGGCCGCGAAGTCCGCCTGCACGCGCACCATGCGCGCGGGCACGGCGTGGTTGTCGTACGCCACGAAGCCGCCCTCGGCGAAGCGGGCGCCGTGCTGCTGCGACAGCTCGAGCCCGCAGTCGTCGCTCCGGAACGTGATCTCGCCGGTGGGGCGGTCGATGAGCGCGATCATGCTGTCCCAGTAGAAGGACACGAGCCAGGCGTCGAGGTCGGGGTCGTAGTCGATCGCGTTGAGGTGGGTCCAGTCGAGGTGCCCCAGCGAGTTGAGGCGGTCGTGGGAGGGGCAGTCGCGCGAAAGCGCCTCGAACGCGTTCCAGGCCTCGGTGACGGTGCCGTCCGCGGCGACCTCGACGATGGCGTCGCCCGCGATCGACGTCGCGTCGACGCCGCACGCCTCCATCCACTCCGCGTCCTCCTCGACCACCTCCACGAGCGTCGCGAAGGCGACGTCGGGGACCCGGTCGGTCGCGGAGTGGTGGACGTACTCGACCTCGACGGTGCGCACGAGGTCGCCGCCGAGGTCGAGGAGATCGATGGCGCCCGGCCCCCCGATGCCGGCGCGCGCGAGGTAGAAGCCCGCGCCGTCCGACGTCGGCGACGCGTACATCAGGCCCGGCGCCTCGTGGTGCCACACCGCCACGCCGCCGCGGTCCACCATCGTGACGCCCGTGGAGTCGTCGCCCACCGTCATGCCGCCGACCATCAGGTAGCCCTCGTGGCTGCCGTCGTCGGTGAGGACCTCGAGCTCGGGGGGGGTGCCGGGCAGCTCGCCCGTGGCGACCTCGGCGACGACCTCCTCGCAGCCGGCGCCCGTCGTGGCGCGCACGCGCACCGCGTAGGTGCTCGAGGGGCGCATGCCGTGCAGCGGCACGGCGATGGCGCCGCTCTGGCCGACCCGGACGGGCCCGGCGACCTCCGGCGCCCCCTCGGCGATCGCGACGATCGAGACGTCGGCCGTCTCCGTCAGCGTCAGCGACACCGTCGCGTAGGTGGGCATCCCCTCGTCGAGCGCGACGTCGACGCCCTCGACGATGCCGGTCAGCGCGCAGTCGGAGGCGGCGGGGGCGTCGTCGGGGGGGGGCTCGCAGGCGGAGAGCGCGGCCAGCAGCATGCCCGTCATCATACCCGTCAGGGCGGGCAGCGCCCGTCCCAGCCGAGCACGAGCGCGATGTCCGTGTCGGGGATGGGCGGCAGGCCGAGCGGCATCCCGGGCAGGGCCGGGCGCGCGATCGCGGCGGGGACCTCGCCGGGGCGCACGTGATCGCGCGCGGCCTCCTCGCGGCGGCGGAGCATGGCGGCGACGATCGCGTCGCGATGATCGCGCACGCTCGCGCAGGTCTGCAGCTCGATGCCGGTCGCGGGCCAGCCGAAGCCGCCGTCGTTGCCGGGGCCCGCGCGGCCCTCGTTCTGCGCCGGGTCCATGTGGCAGTGGGTGCAGATCTTGCCGAAGACATCGGCCTCGAGCCCCTCCCACGTCGCGCCGGCCACCGGCGTCGGGGCGGGCGGGAGCGCGGCGGGCGGCGCGCCCGCGGGGTCGGCGAGCACGAGGTAGTCGCGGACGGCGACCGCCTCCTCGCGCGTGAGCCCGAGCGAGGGCATCGTCGCGGTGGGGCTCACCGCCTTCGGGTCGACGATCCACGCGACGAGGGCGTCGTCGGACATGCGCTCGCGCGCGTGGGCGAGGTCGGGGGCGGCGGGGATCCCGGCGGTCGCCCGGGCGCCGAACGCGTGGCAGCCCCCGCAGCCCTTCGTCGCGAACAGGTGCTCGCCCGCGGCGACGTTCCGGGCCGAGGGCGGCGGCGAAGACGGCACGGGCACCACCATCGTCGAGGCCCACGCGACCAGCGCGTCGAGCTGCGCGGGGGCGAGGCCGAGGCGAGGCATGCCCTCGTCCATGTGGGGGCGGACGTCGGAGGGGTCGGCGAGCCACGCGCGGACCCAGGCGGGGTCGAGGCGGGCGAACGCGGCGCCGAGGTCGGGTACGGCCGCGTAGGTGCGGACGTTGCGCTCGTAGCGCTCCCACTTGGGGAAGAGCGCGAGCGCTTTCTCGCGCGCGGTGGGGCTCGCCGAGACCTTGTGGATCCACGCGTGGCACTCGGCGCAGGACGCCGTGCGCCCGGGGGCCGCGACCCCCGGGACGACGTGGCAGAGGTTGCAGCCGGCGGCCTCGGCGATCGCCCGCCCCTCGTGGG
The DNA here is from genome assembly GCA_049322475.1 of Myxococcota bacterium. Taxonomy (GTDB): domain Bacteria; phylum Myxococcota_A; class UBA796; order UBA796; family SXON01; genus JBMOQZ01. The sequence continues at coordinate 3,000 of JBMOQZ010000393.1, forward strand.
GCTCGGCGGCCAGGGCGGCGAGCGCGAGGATCACGACCGCGGTTTTACCACCGGCGCGGCCGTCACCTCGGGGATCGCCGGCTTCTGCGGCTGCGGGGCGACCGTCACGGGGGCGGTCTCGGGCTTCGGCGTGGGGGCGACGAGCTCCTCGTCGATCTCCGCGATGGCGTCGCGCAGGGCCACCCGGTCGGGGGGCATCGCGCAGGCGAGGGCGGTGGCGGGGGCGAAGGCGACGAAGGCGAGGACGAGGGCGCGCATGGTGGGCTCCGTTTGCATCGAGGGAACGGGCGCCGGGGAGGGCGCTTACACCTCTCTCGACATCCCGGGCGCGGCGCGGTTCCACAGGCGTGCCTATTTCGTGAGAATGTGGCTTCTCAACTTGCTCCTGGCCTGCGGCGACCTCCTCGGCGCGCGCCTCGGCCAGGCCGAACCCGAGACGGTGGGGGACTGCAAGTCGGAGGACGACGCGGTCGGGCTCTACGCCGACCGCGACAGCGACGGCGTGGGCGACGGCACGACCCCGTCCGCGTGGGGTTGCCTGCCGGTCAGCGGCTACGTCGACGCGGGGGGCGACTGCGACGACACGGACCCGCGCGTGGGCCCGGGCCAGCCGGAGGCGTGCAACGGCGTCGACGACGACTGCGACTTCACCGTGGACGAGGCGCCCGACGTCACCTGGTGCGTCGACGCCGACGAGGACGGCTTCGGCGACCCCGACGGCGCGCAGGTGCACGCCTGCGAGGCTCCCTCGTCCCATGTCGCGGAGGAGCTCTGCCTCGACTGCGACGACCGCGACCCCGACGCGAACCCGGACGCGGAGGAGGTCGGCGGGAACGGGATCGACGACGACTGCGACGGGAACGTGGACTAGGCGGACAGCGCCACGAGCGCGAACCCCGTCGCGATGATCGGGTCGTCCTCGCGCTGAAGCGCGTCCTCGTTCCTCCAGCTCCCGTCGGGCCGCTGGTCGGCGAGCGCCGCGGCGCGGAGGGCCTCGCGCCAGCCGTCGGGGCCGCCGTGGCGGGCGAACACCTGCGCGCTGCCGGCGCGGTAGTAGCCCTTCATCGCCGTCGCGAAGGCGTCGAGCGCGCCGCCACGGACGCCCGGGTTCTCGTCGAGGCGGTGGACGCCGCGGAGCCACGCGACGTCGCGCGCGACGTCCTCGCCCAGCGCGGTGAGCGCGAGGATGCCGTCGCAGGTCGCGGAGCCGTAGCCGGCGCACCCCTCGGCGGTGCAGGGGCCCTTGTTCAGCGCGAGGTGGACGGGGCTGTAGACGTAGCCGCCGGTCGCCGCCGCGCAGCGCCGCACGAACCCGCGCGCCGCCTCCGTCGCGGGGCCGCTCCGCTTCGCCGCGGCCAGCGCCTCGATCGCGCGCCGGGTCATCGAGAGGTCGACGTGGCCCGACTCGGGCGGGGTGGGGCGGCTGCGCGAGCCCATCGGCCAGCCGCCGTGGGCGGGGTGGCCCTCCCAGCCGTCGCGCAGCTGCTGGGCCTCGAGCCAGGCGCAGGCGCGCGCGACGGCGTCCGCGTGGCCGCCGACCGCGCCCATCAGGCGGGCGGCCATCGCGGTCGCGTACACGGGGTAGTCGCCCGAGGCGAGCCCCAGCGCGCCGTCGGCGTCGAGGTGCAGCGCGCACCAAGCGGCGGCGCGCGCGGCGGCCTCGGTCCCGGCGAGGGCGAGCCCGGCGAACGGCGTCAGCGAGTCCCCGCCGGACATCACGCCGTAGGTCCGGCTGGGGAAGGACCCGTCGGCGGCCTGCTGGGCGATCAGGAAGTCGCGGCCGCGGTCCACGGGCCCCTTGCGCGCGCAGGCGAGGAGGGCGGCGGTCCCGACGATGAAGTGTCGACGCGTCAACATCAGGGGTCCGGA
>JBMOQZ010000394.1:0-45531 GCA_049322475.1 Myxococcota bacterium
GCCGCCAAGGCGAGCGACGAGCCCGGCGACAAGCCGAAGGTCCGCACCGTCAAGCGCGGCGAGATCCTCGAGCGCACCTGACCGCCCCGCCCCTCGCCGGAGCCCATCGCCGCGGCGTCGCGCTGATGATCGGCGCGTGCGTGCTCTTCGCGGTGATGGCGACGAGCGTGGCGCTCGCGCACGCGCGGTCGCCCGGGCTCTCCACGTTCGTCTCGAGCGCCGTGCGTTCGGCGACGAACCTGCTCCTCCTGGTGGCGATGGCCCGCGGCGACGTCCGCGCGTTGCTGGGCGACGCGCGGCCCGCGCTCTGGGTCCGCGGGTTCTCCGGCGGCGCCGCGTTGATCACGTACTTCGCGGCCATCGAGCACCTCTCCGTCGGCGAGGCGTCGTTCCTCAACCAGACGAGCGCGGTCTGGGTGGTCGCCGCCGCCCCGTGGACGATCGGCGAGCGACCCGGCCTGCTCGCGTGGATCGCGGTGCTCGGGTCGATGGGCGGGGTCGCGCTCCTCGCGCACCCGCGGCCCGGCGAGGCGGACGCGGTCGGGCGCGCGCTGGGGTTGTTGTCGGGCCTCTGCGCGGCGGGCGCCTACCTGTCGATCCGCAAGGCCGCCGCGAGCAACCGGCCGGCCGTCATCGTCTTCTACTTCACGCTCGTCTCCACGATCGCGTCGTTCGCGCTGATCGCGGCCACCGGCGCGGCTCTGCCGACCGACCCGATCACCTGGGCCTGGCTGGTGCTCGCCGGCGCCGCGGCCACGTGGGCGCAGCTGGTGATGACCGAGGCCTACCGCGTCGGCAACACCGCCGCCGTCGCCGCCGCGGGCGCCGCCGGCCCGCTGTTCACCACGATCGGGGGGTGGCTCCTCCTCGGGCAGGTCCCGGACGCCGCGGGGGCGGTCGGCATGGCCATCCTGCTCGTGTCGTCCGTCGTGATGCCTTTTTACGCGCGTTAGGGCGCGGCGGCGAGCGTGCAGGCCGCGACGGCCTTCTCGCTGAGCGCGAACCCGGGCGCGAACGTGGCCGGCGGCTGCGAGGTCTCCGCGAGCCGGGCGGCGAGCGCGCGGGGATCGCCTTCGCCCCGGGCGAGCCCTTCGACCAGCGCCGCGATCTCCGCCGCCCGCGCCGCCTCGCCGGGCGAGGTCTCGGCGACCTCGTCCGCCCACCGGCGCGTGGCCGTCGCCAGCGGGGTCCATCCCCGCCGCGCGGCCTCGCGGGCGCGCCGGCACCCGCCGGGGTCGGCGCGGACGGGGGCGACGACGGGCCCCGCCGGCACCGTCGCGACCGCCGGCGTCTCCGCCGGCCACCCGATCAGCCCATCGGGGACGGGCTCCTCGCCCATGGCCGCGAAAGCGCCGGCGACGGCGCCGCCGACGAGGGCGAGCGCCGGCAGCCTCCACCGGAGGCCGCCCGCCACCTACCGCACCCGCACGCCGTCGACGTACCAGGCGACCTGCGACGCCGGCACGCCACCGACCGCGAGCAGGCGCCCGTCGATCGTGACCACGCCGGGGCGCGTGGCCAGGTAGTCGCCGACCTCGCGGCGCCCCGGACCGCGGACGTAGTCGGTCCACGACGTGTCGGAGGCGCGGGGGGTGGCCGTGTCGACGAGGGGCCGCGGCGGCGCCTCCGGGGCGGGGATGCGGTCGGACTCGGCGGCGAAGGCGACGGACAGCAGCGCGATCATGCGCCCATCTTAGCCCCCAAACTCCACCTGCGAGGTCGTCGCGAGCGTGCGCATGCCGAGGTCGACGCCCACCACGCGCACCTCCTCCCAGAGCCCGGGGATCTCGAACACGTGCGCCCACGCGTCGTCCTCGGGGCCGATCTCGCGCAGCTCGGCGAGCGCCGGGGCGTCCGGCGGCGCGACCGCGAGCGTGCGGAGGGGCTCGTCGGCGTAGACGGTCACGCGCGTGAACCCGTCCTCCACCTCGACGAGGACGTCGAGCGGGCGCGCGCGCACCGACTCGGCGACGCGCGTGGTCCCGCCGCCCGCGTCCATCACGTAGGCGGCGACGCGCACCTCGCCGGCGCCGGCGGGCACGGCGACGCGCTCGTACCAGCGGCCGCGGAGGGGGTCCCACCGGAGCGACGCGGTGTCGCCCCAGGGCAGGATGGCGACCACGCCGCGCGCGTCGGCCGGCGCGTCGATCGTGACGAGCGCCTGTTCGGAGGGGACGTTCTGGAGGTCGAGGAAGAGGGTCGGGAGCATGCCCGGAGGAGGAGCAACCGCCGTGCCGGGCACGCTCCGCCCACGCGGCCTCGGAATTCTACGGCTGGTAGATCAGCGTCTACGCATCTCCCGCCAGCGCGCGAGCAGGAGCCCGTGCGGGTCGAGGTCCACGCTCTTCGCCTTCGGTCCGGCCGGGAGCGACCACTCTCCGCGACCATCGACGACTTTCACCCACACGGTCTCGGCCTTCCCACCACGGATGACGCGCACCGGCACGTCGTAGGTGCCGAACGGCACGTCCGCCTCGACCACCCCCGTGATCCCTCCGTCGCCCTCCGTCCACGTCCCCTTCAGCGCGGGGACGAAGCCGCCGTACACCCACGCGCCGAAGAAGTCCGCGAGCGGCACCTCGGTGCGCGACTGCAGCGTCGCGAGGAGCTCCTCGGTGCGCACGCGTCCGCCGGCGAACGCGAAGTCGTCGAGCGCGCCGGCGAGCGCCTCCATCCCGATCCGCTGCGTCAGCGCGTGCCCGAAGAGGTAGGGGCCGCACTCGTAGAGCGCCACGCCGCGGCGCTCGGGCGCGGCGAGCGCGACGCCGGCGAAGCGATCGAGGTCCTCCTCGCAGGCCTTCCGATGGAGGGCGCGCCGCTCCTCGAACGCGGCGTCGCCGAACGCGGCGCGCACGAACCAGTCCGAATACGTCTCGGCGAGGGTCTCCGAGATCCAGTCGTCTTCGTCGCTGACCCCGGCGACGTGATTGCCCCACACCTGGTGCGCGAGCTCGTGGGCGAGCACCCCCTCGGCGAGATGGTCCACCTCGTCCGTCCCGCCGTAGCGGACACGCGCCTGTTGCATCGCCAGCAGGCCCGGCGGCGCGACCCATGCGAAGCCGCCCCATTGGTCGGGCGCCTGGAACACCTCCAGCTCGGAAGGCGGGAACGGCGGGAGCAGCTGGTTCATCCAGCGGATCACGGTGCGCGAGAACCCGAGCAGGCTCGGCGCGGAGGCCCGCTCCTCCACGAACAGCCGAACGTCCACCGCGGGCTGCACCTGCTCGGGCGACGACGTCGGCAGCGCGTCCTCGCGCAGCGACTCCCAGCTCCCCACGGCGACGCCCACCCACGGGCTCCCGTCGGGCAGCTCCACTTCGGCCCAGGCTCCGCCGGCGCCCTCGCCGCGGCGCTCGTCGCCCGACATGGCGATCTCGAGGCCCGCCGGAACCTCGACGCGAAGGCGGATCGCGCCCGAGCGCCCGTCCGGGGCGCCGCGGACGCGCGGCCACGGGAACTGCGGGCTCGTCGCGCGGCCCCGCGAGCCCGGCGTGCCGTGACGCCACTCGTCCGCGAACGGGACCGCGAGCGTGACCTCCTCGCCCGGGGCCAGCACGGCGGGGAGCGCGAGCAGGACGGTGTGGATCGGCTCGTCGGGCTCGCGGATGCGAAGGACGTCCACCCGCTCGCCGTCCGCCCGGACCGCCCCGACCGTCGCGACGTCGTCCTCGAGGAAGCGCACGTCGAGCGCGAGCGTGCGCGTCGCGCGCGCGGCGCGCACGGTGAGGCGCGCCTCGCCCGCGACGACGAGCTCGTAGCCGTCCGGCTTCGGGGCCGCGCTCAACCGGACGTCGGTGCGGACGACCTCGACCGGGGGCGCGTCACAGCGCGTCCACCCGTAGACGTGGGCGTGCACCCCCTGGAGTCGGTCGCGCCCGTACACCCCGAGCGCTCCGCAGCGTCCTTCGTCGGGGAAGGCCCCCGTCGGGTCGTGGATCGCCGTGAGCCAGCGGTCCTCCGGGGCGTCGCCGGGCACTCGCGCGTCCCGGACGACGCCGTAGCGATCGGCGGTCCGCACGTCGATCCAGGCCCGCCCGGTGTCCTCGCCGAGCAGCGCGTCGGAGGCCACCCAGAGGCCGGCGAGGTCGATCTGGGCGATCCGCTGGCGCAGCACCTCCTCGGCCCGGGGAGCCTCGCCGACGGCCGGGCGGTCGTCGAAGACGAAAGCCCCGAAGAAGAGCGCGGCGTCGACCGCCGTCCGGAAGGCCCCGCCCGCCGCCACCGGCGCGAAGCGCGCGCGCGCGCCCCCGAGGAGCAGCACCTGGCGGTTCGCGAACCGCCGCGCGGCGTGTACGTCCGGGAAACGGACGTCCGCCTCGCCGTCGCCGACGAACACCCACCCGACACGCGCGCTCGCGGCGCCGGCGACGACCCGGGCCTCCACCAGCGCGCCAGAGCGGGCCCGGAACGTGACGCCTCCGCCGTCGATCGTCGCGCCCGTCGCGTCGCGCGACGCCTCGCCGACGACGAATTCGACCCGGTCCTGCAGCGCGGTGCGCAGCTCGTCGAGCGTCATCCGCGCATGCTATCCGAGCGCTCGCGACGCTACCGCTGCACCATCACCACCGCGCGCTCGGGGGTCTGGAAGGGCAACCAGAGCTCGCTCCCCACGACCACCGGATCGCCCGGCTCGATCGACGTCGCGGCGGCCACGCGCATCGGCGAGCCCCCCTCGAGCAACACGAGCTCGGCCTTCCCCTCGGCCACCTCCACCCACGTCACGATCCGCCCGTCGGGGGTCGCGCGCGGCTGGACCTGCTGCCAGCCCTCGTGCAGGAGCGGGAGCTTCTCCTCGCCGCCCGCGGTCGCCTTCCAGATCCGGCGCGCGCCGTCGCGCGCGTCGCTCACCAGCACGGCGTCGCTCGTGAGCGCGGGCCCGTCCGCGGGGCATCCGCCGGGGCTCCAGGCGCCCTTCGTCACGTCGCCGCGATCGTTCCACGTGGAACCCTCGCGCACGAGCAGCCGGACGTCGCGACGGGGGCCGTCGGCGTCGCGCACGGCGACGGCGAGCCCGTCGGGCCGCGCGAGGATCGCCGGGGCGCAGCACATGCAGACGCCGTCGTCGCCGGAGGCGTACACCTCGACGCCGTCCACGCGAACCACCGACCGGCCCGAGCTGCGGTCGAGCCAGACCACCCCGCCGGCATCGGCGCCCACGAGCTCGCCGGCGCCGAGCACGCGATCCTCGCCGCCCGCCGCGCGGGCGTGCACGCTCCCGCCGGACGTGTAGACCACGGTGCCGTCGGCGACCACCTGCGGCCGGATCTGCCCCCCGTCGCCCGTCTCCACCTTCTCGGCGATCGTCTTCGGCTTCGACCACTTCGGGCCCTTCGCGTACCTCAGGGTGTCGCCCTCCACCCACACGGCGTGCACGACCTCGCCGGCGACGGCGAAGTCGACGTACGCGCCCTTCTTCCAGGGGCCGTCCAGCTCGGACCAGGTCGGGGGCTTCATCGCGAGCAGCAGCAGGAGCAGGGTCATCGCCCGTCTCTATCCGACCTGGGGATCCGGCCCTAAAGGAGATATGTGGCCGTGGCGCTACGGGTGGTTCCTCCGGGAGCCTGAGATCACACCGTAGAACCTGAACCGGGTCATGCCGGCGGAGGAAAGCGACCATGGCCACCCCCACTCCCGGCTCGCGCCGGGTGCTCGTCGACGGCGTCCCCTTCCGTGAGGTGACGCTCCAGAACGGCGAGCGCGTCGAGCTCTACGACACGACCGGCCCCGCGGTCAGCCCGCTGCCGCCCTTGCGGAAGCCCTGGATCGCGAAGCGGGGCGGCGGCACGCAGCTCTCGTGGGCGCGCAAGGGCGTGATCACCGAGGAGATGCGCTTCGTCGCCATCCGCGAGCGCGTGGAGCCGGAGCTCGTGCGCAGCGAGATCGCCCGCGGCCGCGCCATCATCCCGGCCAACCACAACCACCCCGAGAGCGAGCCGATGATCATCGGCCGCCACTTCCTCGTGAAGGTGAACGCGAACATCGGCAACAGCGCCGTCGCGAGCGACATCGCCGAGGAGGTCGAGAAGCTCCGCTGGTCGATCAAGTGGGGCGCCGACACGGTCATGGACCTGTCGACCGGCAAGCAGATCCACGAGACGCGCGAGGCCATCCTCCGCAACAGCCCCGTGCCCATCGGCACCGTCCCCATCTACCAGGCGCTCGAGAAGGTGAAGGGGCGGCCCGAGAAGCTCGACATCGAGGTCTTCCTCGAGACCCTGCACGAGCAGGCGGAGCAGGGCGTCGACTACTTCACCATCCACGCGGGCGTACGGCTCGCGTTCGTGCCGCTCACGGCCAAGCGCGTCACCGGCATCGTGTCGCGCGGCGGCTCGATCATGGCGAAGTGGTGCCTCGCGCACCACCGGGAGAGCTTCCTCTACGAGCACTTCGACCGCATCGCGGCGCTCATGGCGAAGTACGACGTCAGCTTCAGCCTCGGCGACGGCCTTCGCCCCGGCTGCATCGCCGACGCCAACGACGCCGCGCAGTTCGCCGAGCTGAAGACGCTGGGCGAGCTCACGAAGGTGGCCTGGGACCACGACTGTCAGGTGATGATCGAGGGGCCGGGCCACGTGCCCATCCACAAGATCAAGGAGAACATGGACGAGCAGCTGGAGAAGTGCCACGAGGCGCCCTTCTACACGCTCGGCCCGCTCACCACCGACATCGCCCCCGGCTACGACCACATCACGAGCGCGATCGGCGCCGCGATCATCGGCAGCCAGGGTACCGCGATGCTCTGCTACGTCACGCCGAAGGAGCACCTCGGCCTCCCGGACAAAGACGACGTGAAGCAGGGGATGATCGCCTACAAGATCGCCGCCCACGCGGCCGACCTCGCGAAGGGGCACCCGGGCGCCCAGGACCGCGACGACGCGCTGTCCCGCGCGCGCTTCGAGTTCCGCTGGGAGGACCAGTTCAACCTCGCGCTCGACCCCGAGATCGCCCGCCAGTACCACGACGCCACGCTGCCGTCGGACGGTGCCAAGACCGCGCACTTCTGCTCGATGTGCGGGCCGAAGTTCTGCTCGATGGAGATCACCCAGCAGGTCCGCGAGATGGGCATGCAGGAGAAGTCGGCGGAGTTCGTGGAGAAGGGCGGCGAGATCTACACGAAGTGATCGCGCTGCTCGCGCTCGCGGGGCCGGCGGGGGCGTGCTCTCGCGTCCTCGACGAGTGCGACGGTCCCTACGTCCTCGAGGGCGTGCCGCGGAACGTGCTGTGGGTCCCGGGCACCTGCGATCACGACGGTCTCGGGCGGGTGCGCGGCGAGCGGGCCCATCGCGTCACCGGGGCGACGGAGCGCGTCGGGTCGCTCCTGCGGGTGCGGCGGTGGCCCCCGCTCGCGGCGGGCGCCACGTACCGGGTGGGCGAGACGACGTTCACCACCGGCGCGGGCATCGACCGAACCCCACCCGCCGGCGGTGAGCTCCGCGGCTTCGTGCGCACCGACGACAGCCTCGTGTTCGTGTTCTCGCCCGTCGAGGACGACAGCGCGACGTACCTGCTCGTGGAGAGCTGGGCGGAGGCGGACCCGGAGGCCCGCCGGGTCGTCGCCGGCGCGTGGACGCACACGTTCGCCCCGCGGGCTCCCGGCCTCCTCCTCGACCGCGAGCGCGCGCTGCCCGCCTACGACGTGATCGAGGCGCGGATGCCGGCCACGATCGCCGTGCACTCCACGGCGTACACCGACTGTGGCCCCGGTCCACAACTCGTCCCCGCGCCCGCGACCATCTTCCGCACCCGCTGGGTGGACGCGGCGGGCCACGCCACGCCGTGGGGCCCGGCGACACGGATGCCCATCGGCCGGGCGCCCGGGTGGGTCGAGGCCGAGGGGCAATAGCAGAGCCGCCTCGAATGGGACGAATTCGAAGCAGAGCCTGGCCGACTGGGACCCGACGGCCCGGGGAGGCGCCTCACGCCGTCGCTCCAACGGACCAACCCGGGTTTTCGCCCCTGCCTCCCGGACGGGAGTCCCGCTCGGCGTGGCTCTGGTCGCAAACCGTCCCAGTCAGGGGGGCTCTGCCCTCCCAGCCGCGCTATCGTCCCGGGGATGCTCGCCTGCGTCGCGGTCGCGCTCGCCGTCGGCCCCCCGTTGTGGGGCGAGGTCGGCGCGCCGAAGCACTACGAGGTCACCCATGCGTACGAGTGGCTCGCCGACGGCACGCTCGCGCTGGGGTGGCGCTACCACGGCGGCGAGGTGCGCGTCACGGAGTCGCCCGACGGCGTGAAGTGGACCGACGCGACCGGCTGGATGACGACCGACACCTGGACGGACCCGACGCCGTCGCGTCGCTACCGCCTGCTCTGGCGCGCCGCCCCCGGCGGGGAGATCCTGCCGTCGGACGTGCTCTGGGTGGGGCCGCGCGGGGATGGCCCCGCCTGGTACGGCAGCTACGGGCTCGAGCACGGCATCACCACGGAGAACGTGCCCGTCCTGTGGGAGACCAGGCGGAGGTACGTGAAGCTCGTCTGGATCGCCGCGGAAGGGGGCGGCGAGTACCGGCTCGAGCGCTCGCTCGACGAGGAGACGTGGACCGTCGTGGCGGACTGGTTCCGTGGGTACGAGTCCGCGGAGGACCACGCGCCCGTGCTCGACCGCCCCTGCTGGTACCGCGTCCGCTGGCGCGACGAGGCGGGCTTCGAGGTCCATCCCGATCGGGCGGCGAGCTTCAAGGTGCGTCCGCCGTGATGCTGGGGCTCCTCGCCGCCTGCGCCCCCCACCCGGTCTGCCCCGAGCCACCCCCCGCCTGCGCGCTCGAGGCGCCACGGGTGCGGCCGCCCACCTGGGCCGAGGGGGCATGGCGCTACCCCCTCGAGGCCCCCGCCGAGACCGCGACGGTCCGGGTCATGGACGCGAGCGGCGCCGTGCTCTGGGAGGGGCCTCCCACCGCGCGGATCGACGTGCCCCGCACCGTGTACCTCCGCGCCATCGCCGGCAATGGCTGCGAGAGCCCGTGGCGAACGGTGTCTCTCGCGGACCTCGGCGCGGAGGCGACGTGGCTCTCCGCGGGAGACGCGGCGCGACTCACCTGGTCGAAGAAGGACCCGTGGCGCGTGCTGGACGTGGTTCGGTACGACGGGAGCGAGATCGTCGACCGCACCTCGGTTCCGGTGGAGCGCGAGAGCCTGGTCGCCGCCATCCCGCAGGATCGCGGGTCCACGTGGCGGCTCCTGCTCGCCGACGTCGTCGGCAACCAGGGGGTCGGAGGGTCCGCCGACGTCCCGCCGTTCGCCTACGTGCCCGAGGTGGGGATCGACGTCCAGCTCGACGGCCCCGACTTCCTCTGGGTCCGCGGCGGCGCGCCGGGGCGCTGGCAGACCTGGCCCGAGGGTCGCGCGGCCGGCGGGGAGTGGCGGGTCCTCGGCGACTGGGCCTGGTCTCCCGGGAGCGCGTGGCGCGTCCGGGAGACCGGGCTCGCCGAGGTCCGCATCCACGTCCGCACCCCGGCAAGACACGACGTGTACTCGCGGGTGGTGCCCGTCCCCACGCCGCTCCCGATCGGCGAGCCCCCCAGCTGGGAGCAGACGTACCTCGACACCGCCCCCATCCCGCCCATCGAGTGGGACGCCCACGTGCTGCGGCTCAACTGGCGCGCGGACGGCTTCGAGGTGCGTGTCCAGCGGTCCCTCGACCGCCGCGCGTGGGAGGACGTGAGCCCCTGGGTCCCGTACGCGAGCTGGGTCGATCCGGAGCCCGTCCTCCACCGGACCGCCTGGTATCGACTGCGCTGGCGCAACGAGGCGTGGGAGGAGGGCGACGTGCGGAAGGCCCCCGTCCTGCGCGTCGAACCGCCCGCGACACCCCTCCCCACCTTCCACGGACCGCCATGACGCTCCTCGCCCTCGTCCTCTCCCACGCCGGCGACCCCGCCGGCGAGCCCGGCCTCGCCTTCACGTTCGTCGTCGGCGAGACGCGCCGTGCCCACCGCTGGGACGTCCGCGGGGGCAAGGCGGAGGTCACCTGGACCGACGCGAACAAGACCTGCCGCTACGTCGTCCCCGTCCCCTACGCGGGCGACGACCCGAAGGCGATGGACGCGTGGGCGATGTTCGTGAACGACCAGTACTGGCTCCTCGCGCCCTCGAAGCTCGACGACCCGGGCACGAAGGTGGAGCAGAAGGGCGACGATCTGCACGTCTCCTACGAGAACGTCGGCCTCACCCCCGGCGACCGCTACGTCTTCCACGTCGATGCCGCGACCGGCGAGATCGAGGGTTGGGAGTACACGCTGGAGAGCGGACGCACGGGCAAGTGGACGTGGGCGCCGAGCACGAAGGTGGGCGGCCTCCGGCTGTCCCTCGAGCGCACCGGCGAGGCCCGATCCATCCGCTTCGAGGACGTGCGCAGCGAGCCGATCACCCTCGGCGAGGCCGGGGGATCGTGCTCCTAGAAGAAATGCGCGGGGCGGAGCAACACCGGGGTGGGGGGTGGGGGGTGGTGCCGCTACGACACCCCGCGCACCCCTGACATAGCACAGGTCCGCGCGCCTGTCAGCGGCGCGATAAGCGCGCGGGTGTCATTCGCCCACCTCGGACTTTCTCAAGGGCTCGCCAGCGCCGTCGAGGCGCTGGGCATCGCCGAACCGTCTCCCGTCCAACGCCTCGCCGTGCCCGCGATGCTGGGCGGCGCGAGCGTCGTCGCCGTCGCCCGTACGGGCTCGGGGAAGACGCTCGCGTACGCGCTCCCCCTGCTGCAGCGGGTCCGCGATCTGGAGGACGCCGCCGGCGGGCCCGCGCCGCACGGGCGGCCGCGCGCCGTGGTGCTCACGGGCACGCGCGAGCTCGTCGACCAGACCCTGAAGGCGATCAAGGGCGTCGCCCACCCGGCGAAGGTGCGCGTGCGCTCGGTCTCCGGCGGCATGGGCGAGCGCGAGCAGCGCAAGCGCCTCGCCGAGGGCGCCGACGTGCTCGTCGCGAACCCGCCGCGGCTCGCGGCGCTGGTCAAGGCGGGCGTGGTGGACCTGCGCGACGCGCACGTCTGCGTGGTGGACGAGGCGGACACGCTGTTGTCCCCCGGCCAACGCGGCGACGTCGAGTTCCTCCTCGGCCGCCTGCCGAAGGACCACCAGGTCGGCTTCTTCTCCGCCACCCTGCCCGAGCCCATCCGCGCCTGGGTGCTCGCGCGGCCGGAGCGGCCCACCCTCCTCCTCGCGAAGGACGCCCACCAGGCGCCCGAGACCGTCACCGTGCGCAACGAGCGGGTGCGCCCCAACGAGCGCCCGGACGTGCTCCACGACCTGCTCGTCGCGTGGCCGGCGTCCGAGCGCGGCATCCTGTTCGTCAACCGGCGCGAGACCGCCGACGAGGTGGGCGCGTGGCTCCGCGAGCGCGGCCACGACGTGCTCGTCATCCACGGCGGGCACCTCCCGGACGACCGCCGCCGCGAGATGGCCGCGTTCCGCGCCGGGCGCGCCCGCGTGCTCGTCACCACCGAGCTCGGCGGACGCGGGCTGCACGTCGAGGGGCTCGCCTTCGTCGTCAACTACGAGTTGCCCGAGAAGCCGAGCGAGTACCTGCACCGCGTGGGGCGCGTGGGGCGACAGGGCGCGGTCGGGCGCGTGGTCAACCTCGTGACCGACGCGGACGTGCGGCTGCTCGCCGAGGTGGAGCGGCTCGCGAAGGGCGGTCGCCTCGACACCGGCGAGGCGCTGCGCGGCGCGCGCGAACGACCGCCGCCGAAGGCGAAGGTGGCCCCGCGACGGAAGCGCGAGGGCCAGGCGCGCGGGAGGGGCGGACGGAAAATGTGATCCAGCTTCTCGCGGCGCCCGCGTTGGTGACCTCCGTGGACGAGCGAACCGACGAGGCCCTGCTCCGCGCCTTCGTGGCGGGCGACGGCCTCGCCTTCGAGGCGCTGGTCCTGCGCCACGGCGCGGCGGTGAAGGGCTACGCGGTGCGGATGCTCCAGAACGCGCCGCAGGCCGAGGAGGTGTACGTCGACACCTTCCACCGCGTCGCGACCCACGCCGCGCGCTGGGAGCCCCGTGGCTCCGTGCGCGGCTGGATCTTCACCATCGCCCACCGCATGTGCATCGACGTCATCCGGCAGCGGAAGGTCGCGCGCGACGCCGTGCCGCACCTCGTCGACCTGCACGGCGCGCGCACGCCCACGCCGTCACCCGAGGCGCACGCGCTCCTCCGCGAGGAGGCCGGTCGGCTCGAGGAGGCGCTCGCGCGGCTCCCCGAGGAGCACCGACAGGTGCTGCTCCTGCGGATCGTGCACGGGTTGTCCGCCGCGGAGACGGGCGCCGCGCTCGGCCTCCGGGAGGACCAGGTGAACTCCGCGCTCTCCTACGCGCGCAAGCGCCTGCGCGTGCTGCTCGAGGCGCCCGCCGCGCGGGCCGGGGAGGGGCGGTGAGCGCGCCGATCGATCCGCTCGACGAGCTGCTCGGCGCGCTCGGCTTGCCCGAGGACGCCACACCCATCACGCCCGCGTCGGCCATCCTCGCGCGGGCCGAACGCGACGCCCCGGCCGTGGCCGTCGCGCCCGCGGGGCTCGCCGGCTGGAAGGCGGTCACCGTGCTCGCCGGCGCGATCGCCGCGGGCCTCTTCGGCGGGATCGTCGTCCACGACGCGCGCTCGCCCCCGCCCGTGCGCGTCGCCCGGATCGAGACGCTCGCCGTCGCTCCGCCCCCCGTCGGCGCGCCGCCCCTGGCCCCGCCGCGCGAGCCGGCGCCCGTGCGTGTCGCCCGCGCGCCGGTCCACGCGGTCGTCGTCTTGGACGCCGAAGCGCTCCCGCCGTCGCCCGCCTGCGAGACCCACGCGCTCGCCGACGTCGACGAGCCCGACGCCCCCGTGGTGGTGGAGCACGCGGCGGCGCCGCGGGTCGCCGACGCGCTGTTCGTCGCGGCGGGCGGCGCGGCCGTCCCCGATCCCGCGGACCCGCGCGCCCGGCGCGGCGGGCTCGTCGCGGCCGTCACGGCTTCGCGGACGGTGCTCGACGGCGCCCTCGCCGACGTGGACCTCCGCGTCGGGGCCGACGCGCTCTACGCCCCCGCGCCGGACGGCCCCCGCTGGTCCGTCGGCGCGCGCGTCGGCGCCGAGGTCGCGTTCGGCGAGGCGCGGCTCGTGCCGTCCGTCGGCTGGCTCGCCGGCGTACGCGCCGACGACGCGCTCGACGGGGCCCGCTTCTTCACGGGCCCCACCGCCGCGCTCACGCTCGGCGATCCCGACGAGGCCCGCCTGCGCGCCGAGCTCGACCTCGACGGGGAGATCCCGCGAGCCGGCGCGCCGATCGTCGTGCGGCCGGCGCTGATCCTCGGGGTCACGATCCCCCTCTCGTGAAGCGCCCCGTTAATGCGGGGGCGTGCGACTCCTCCTCTTCGCGGCGCTCGCGTTCGCGCGCCCCTGGGGCCCGCCCCCCGGCAAGGTGTTCATCGCGACGATCCACACGTCGATGGGCGACATCCAGTGCATGTTGCGGCACGAGCTCGCGCCCAACACCGTGCGCAACTTCGTGGAGCTCGCGACGGGCCGCCGGGAGTGGACCCACCCGGCCACCGGCGAGGTGTCACGCAAGCCGCTCTACGCCGGCACCACGTTCCACCGCGTCATCCCCGAGTTCATGATCCAGGGCGGCGACCCCCTCGGCGACGGCACGGGCGGGCCCGGCTACGCCTTCGCCGACGAGGGCGGCGAGAAGAACCGCTTCGAGCGTGCCGGCCTGCTCGCGATGGCGAACAGCGGGCCGAACACGAACGGCTCGCAGTTCTTCGTCACGGAGGTGCCGGTGCCCTACCTCAACGGCAAGCACACCGTGTTCGGCGACTGCAGCAACCCCGACGTGGTGCGGAAGATCGCGCGCGTGGAGCGCGACGGAATGGACAAGCCGGTCGTACCGGTGGTGATCGAGAAGATCACCGTCTCGACCAAGTGAGCGGCTACCGCGCCAGCGGCTTGTACTTGATGCGGTGGGGCTGGTCGGCGTCGTGGCCGAGGCGGCGCTTGCGGTCCTTCTCGTAGTCCTCGTAGTTGCCCTCGAACCACACCACGCGGCTGTCGCCCTCGAACGCGAGGATGTGCGTGGCGATGCGGTCGAGGAACCAGCGATCGTGCGAGGTGACGACGGCGCAGCCTGCGAACGCGACGAGCGCGTCCTCGAGCGCGCGGAGCGTGTCCACGTCGAGGTCGTTGGTGGGCTCGTCGAGCAGGACGACGTTGCCGCCGCTCTGGAGCATCGTCGCGAGCTGGAGGCGGTTGCGCTCGCCGCCGGAGAGCGTGCCGACCTTCTGCTGCTGGTCGCCGCCGCGGAAATTGAAGGCGCCGCAGTAGGCGCGCGCGTTGATCTCGCGGCTGCCGACCTTGATGACGTCGCGGCCGCCGGAGATGGTCTCGTAGACGGTCTTGTTCGGGTCGAAGCTGCGGATCTGGTCGACGTAGGACAGCTTCACGGTGTCGCCGACCGTGATCGTGCCGCCGTCGGGCTTCTCCTGGTCGGTGATCATGCGGAAGAGCGTGGTCTTGCCGGCGCCGTTGGGGCCGATCACGCCGACGATGCCGCCGCGCGGCAGGTCGAAGCTCACGTCCTCGAAGAGGATGCGGTCGCCGTAGATCTTGCGCAGCGCGTCGGCCTTGATCACGAGGTTCCCGAGGCGCGGGCCCGGCGGGATCACGATCTCGGCCTTGCCGCGGCGCTCCTCGGGCTCGTTGGCGAGCATCTCCTCGTACGCGTTGATGCGGGCCTTCGACTTCGCCTGGCGCGCGCGCGGCGACATCTTGATCCACTCGAGCTCGCGCTCCAGCGTCTTCTGGCGAGCGCTCTGGGCCTTCTCTTCCTGCTCGAGGCGCTTCCTCTTCTGGTCGAGCCAACCCGAGTAGTTGCCCTCCCAGGGGATGCCGTGCCCGTTGTCGAGCTCGAGGATCCACTTCGCCACGTTGTCGAGGAAGTAGCGGTCGTGCGTGATCGCCACGACGGTGCCGGGGTAGTCCTGCAGCGCGCGCTCGAGCCAGGCCACGCTCTCGGCGTCGAGGTGGTTGGTGGGCTCGTCGAGCAGCAGCATGTCGGGCTGCTCGAGCAGGAGCCGGCAGAGCGCGACGCGGCGCTTCTCGCCGCCGGACAGGACACGCACGGGCGAGTCGGCGGGCGGCACGCGCAGGGCGTCCATCGCGATCTCGAGCTTGCGGTCGAGCTCCCAGGCCCCCGCCGCGTCGATCTTGTCCTGCAGCTCGGCCTGCTCGGCGAGGAGCGCGTCGAAGTCGGCGTCGGGGTCGCCCAGCGCGGCGCTGACCTCCTCGTAGCGGGTGAGCAACGCGCGCGTGCCCGCGACGGCGGGCTCGATGTTCTCGCGCACCGTCTTCGTCTCGTCGAGCTGCGGCTCCTGGGGGAGGTAGCCGACCTTCGTGCCGGCCGCGGCCCACGCCTCGCCGGTGAAGTCCGTGTCCACCCCCGCCATGATGCGCAGCAACGTGGACTTGCCGGCGCCGTTGGTGCCGAGCACGCCGATCTTGGCGCCCGGATAGAAGGAGAGCCAGATTCCCTTCAGGACCTCGCGCCCCCCCGGGTACGCCTTTCGAAGGTCCTTCATCACGAAGATGTATTGAGCCGCCATTTTCCGTCTCGATGCGGGCGCCCGCCTATCCCGGCGCTCGCCCCCCAGCACCGCCGACGTTAGTCGGCGCCCGATTCAGGAGAACCGATGCGTTTGCTTGCTTTTGCCCTGCTGTTCGCCGGCGGGTGCGCGCAGAAGAGTGATCTCGACGCCGCCAACGAGAAGATCAAGGCGCTCGAGGAGAAGGTCGCCAAGCTCGAGGCGGGCGGCGCGAAGGGCGGCGCCACGGCGGCCGACCCGGCCAAGGAGGAGGCCGCCACCAAGCTCATGACCGACACGCAGGAGGCGCTCAAGAACGGCGACTACGCGACGGCCAAGTCGAAGATCGCCGAGCTCACCGGCAGCTACGCCGACACCCGCGCCGGCAAGGCCGCCTCGCGCATGGCCGCCGAGGTCAACCTCGTGGGCACCGACGCGGCGCCCATCGAGGTGGAGAAGTGGTTCCAGGGCAAGGGCGACTACAGCGGCGACAAGGCGACGCTGCTGGTCTTCTGGGAGGTCTGGTGCCCCCACTGCAAGAAGGAGATGCCCAAGCTCGCCGAGGAAGAGGGCAAGTACAAGGCGAAGGGCGTCCAGATCGTCGCGCTGACGAAGGTGACCAAGTCCGCCACGGACGAGAAGGTCGCCGAGTTCATCAAGGAGCACAACCTGAAGTACCCGGTGGGCAAGGAGAAGGGCGACAACATGTCGAAGGCCTTCTCGGTCTCCGGCATCCCCGCCGCCGCGCTCGTGAAGGACGGCAAGGTCGTGTGGCGCGGCCACCCCGCCCGCCTGACCGACGAGATGCTCGACAAGCTCCTGGCCAGCTGATGAACTGGGAGATCGCCCCCAGGACGAGGGTGGACATCGTCGCGTTCGCCGGCATCAACCTGTCCGGCGAGCGCTCGGTCGTGGAGATCCACCCCGTCGGGGGGCGGCAGGGCGACGTGTCGACGGACTACCTCAAGTCCGTCGCCATCGTCGGGCCGGTCGGCACGCGCGTCACCTTCATGACGTACGACGACCCCGACACCTGGCACCAGCAGCCCTGGCGCACCGTGAAGATCATGGCCGGCAAGGCCTTCTCCACGAAGGAGGGACGCCCCTGCGTGCGCGTGCCCGACCTCGACTGGCTCGACGCCTTCGACGCCCGCCGCACCGACGCCGAGCTGCAGTGCAGCTTCGAGGAGGCCCCCGGCCTCGACGGGTCGAAGGAGTGGACCTACGGGCGACCCGGCGTGCTGAAGGGTCGCATCAAGCTCATCAAGATCGATCGGTTCCAGTAGCCGTCAGATCTGGTCGACCGCCGCCACGAACCGCCGCGCCAGCTCCCGGTAGCCGGCCGCGGTGAAGTGGATGAGGTCGCCCGCGGCGAGCTCGGCCTCGTGCCAGCGGAAGATGCTGCCGGGCCCGCCCGTGGCCTCCTGCAAATCCCAGGTCGCGCACCCGAACTCGGGCCCGACCTCGCGCTGGACGCGGGCCACCCACGCCGTTCGCGACCACACCACGTGCACCGTCCCGCGCACCTTCTTGCCGCGGTCGCTCGGGCCGACGAGCACACACGCGGCGTCGGGCATCGCCTCGCGCATCCGCCCGAGCACCGCGCGCAGCGACAGGCGGTACTCGGCCTCGTCGAGGCCCCGGTCGTTCGCCTCGTTCGTGCCGTAGGCGAGCACGGCGAGGTCCGGCATCCGCCGCTCGAGGAAGGGGTCCACCAGCGAGGCGTCCCAGCTGAGCCACGACGCGGCGGTGCGCCCCGTGACGCCGGCCGCGTCGACCACGACGCCGGGGCCCTCGCGCTCCATCACCACGCCGAACAGCTTCACGGGGCCGTCACCCGCGGGCGTGACCACGAGACGATGGGGACCGTCCTCCACGGCGAGCACCACGCCGCCGGGGCCGCGCGCGCCTCCGGTCTCGACGCGGACAGGGTCGGCGTCGTCCACGCGCAGGTCGACCGCGCCGCCGCCGGGCTGGCGGAGGAACAACACCTCGAGGCGCGACACCGCGCGCCCATGCGGGTTCGTCTTCGTGGTCTGGACCCAGCCGAAGCTCGTGGGCGCCGACGACTCCACGCTGATCCCCGCGGGGCCGTACGCGCCGTCGTCGCGACCGCCGGAGCGGTTGTGGTAGTCGCTCGTCCAGCTGCCGCCGCTGCAGAGGTTGACGTCGCTCGCGCGGTAGCCCTTCCAGGGCGCCGCGGGCATCACGAAGCCGTGCCCGGCGTCGCCGTAGCGGTCCTGGAGGATGCGCCGGACCTCGCCCGTGAAGTACTCGCCGGCGACGTGGGACGCGCCCCAGAACGCGACCCGGGTCACGCCCTCGCGCCGGGCCGCCTTCGCGAGCACGCCCTTCACGCGCGCGAGGTCCTCGGGCAGGCCCCGCAGCGGCTCGAGCGGGATGGTGGCCACCTCGAAGGGCCCCGGCAGGCCGAGGCGCCGCGCGATGTCCTCGGGCGGCTTCGGATCGGCCGTGTCCCAGCGGATCATCCCCTCCGTCTCGGGCGGGGGCGGCGGCTCCGCCGAGGGCGTGGGCGAGGGTGGCTTCTCGACGGTGGGCGACGCGACGGCGACGGCGCTGGCGCACTCGTCGGCGGGTGGCCCGGCCGTCGCCGGCACCGTGTAGCGCGCGATCCAGTCCGGCTCGACGGCGAGCGCGATGGCGGCGAGGATCATGGCGTCGCCGCCACGCCCGGCGCCGCCGGCCGCGGGCGAGCCGGCCCGCCGGACGCCACCCAGGCGTCGTACCCGGCCTCGATCGCGTCCGCGAGCAGCTGCCCGACGATGTCCTGGCCCGCCGCGGACAGGTGCACGAGGTCGGCCCACGCCAGCGGCGGCCGCATCTGGGACCAGCGCACCACGGACCCCGAACCCCCCATCGCCGCGTACGCGTCCCAGAAGGCGCAGCCCTCGAGCTCCGCAACCTTCCGCTGCGCGCTCACGAGCCGCGGGAGGCTCGGCTTGGTCGCGGGGGCGCCGCCGTCGCGCGTGCCCTGGTCGAGCGGCGTCACGATGAGGCAGCCGGCCTCGGGGGCGCCGGCGCGCAGCTTGTGCAGCGCCTCCTGGAAGTACGGGACGTAGGCGGAGCCGTCGCCCTGCGCGAGGATGGGCCACCCGAGCTCGTTGCCCCCGAGCTGGACGACGAGGAGGTCGGGCGCGCGGCGCTCGACCTGCTGCTGGATGTGGCGTCGCCCGTGCTGGGTGAACGAGCGCGAGCCCACGCCCACCACGCCGAGCGCGTCCCAGGTGACGCCCGGCCCCTTCGTCTCCATCACGACGCCGTAGAACGTCACGGGGCCGCCGGACGCGCCGATCGCCGCCTTCACGTAGCCGTCGGGCACGTCCACGACGTGCCAGCGGTCGCCCGGGTTCTCGGCGAGCGCGCTGCCGCCGCCCACGCCCTTGCCGTCCACGCTGGCCCACCAGCTCCCCCGCTCGGGGCCCACCTGGTACCAGAGCTCGAAGTGGTGCATCGGCACGTGCGCGTCGCCGCGCTTCGGCGAACGGATCGTCAGCCAGGCGTCCGCCTGCGCCGTGGACGCGATGCCGCCGAAGCCGTAGCGGCCGCCGCCCCCGCCGTTGAGCAGGCTGACGGTGTCCCAGGCCCCCTGCCTCCCGGCGATCACGTCCGAGCGGACGCTCCAGCGCGGGTCCATGCCCGCGGAGAGGTAGCCCGGGCCGCCGTCGCCGAAGCGCGCCTGGAGCCGGGCCCGGACCGTGGACGTGATGCCGTCGGCGGCGATGGTGGAGTCGCCCCAGTGCGAGGCGCGGGCGATGCCCTCGCCGGCGGCGGCGCCGTGGAGCGCGCGGTAGAACGGGTCCATGCCGCGGTCGCCCGCGTCCACGAGGGGCGTGGCGACCCCCGGCGGCCGAGGCGGGAGCGTGGTCCCCGCGGCGAGCGTCACCGGCACGGACGGGGCCGTCGCCGCCACCTCGGGCGAGGGCGCCACCACGAGCTCGCCCCCCGCCCGCTCGACCACGCGGGCCTCGGTGCGCGGGAGGAGCGCGGCGAGCACCGGCACGGGATCCCCGGGCACCCAGGGACGGTAGGGCTCGCCCGCGGGGTGGAGGTAGGACGCGCCGGCGCAGAGCCCCGCGGTGGCGAAGGCGACGGCGAGCGCGCGGAGTCCGTCGCGATCAGAAGTCATAGTAGATGAACGCGAGCGTATCTCCGGGCCCCCAGCGCACGCACGCCCACGCGATCGCGGCGAGCCCGGCCCCCCACACCGGCGCCGGCAGGGCGGCGACGCGCGCCCGGAGCGCGGGCACCCACGCCCGCGGCGTGAAGTGCGCGGCGTACCCCACCAGCAGCACCACGACGGCGTGCACCGAATACCGCGGCATCACCCACTCCGAGGCGAGCAACTGCCGGGTGACCGCCCACGCCTGCCCGAGGTCCTCGGCGCGGAACAGGACGCGGGCGAGCACCACGAAGTGGAACGTCAGGAGCCACCGCCACGCCACGCCGAGGCCGGTGGGCTCCGGCGCGTCGCGCCGCCGCACGAAGCGGTTCAGCGACACCGCGCAGCCGTGCAGGAGCCCGTACACCACGAAGGTCCAGTCCGCGCCGTGCCAGATCCCGAGCACGAGGAGCGTGACGAACGTGTTGCGGTACGGATGGGAGCGGGATCCGCCCATCGGGTAGTAGACGTAGTCCCGCACCCAATCGGACAACGTGACGTGCCAGCGTCGCCAGTACCCGGCGACGGAGAGGGCCTGGTAGGGCCGATCGAAGTTCTCCGGGATGCGAAGCCCGAACAGGCGAGCCGACCCGATCGCGAAGTCGGTGTACCCCGAGAAGTCACAGTAGATCTGCAGGCTGTAGGCGTACAACGCGACCAGCACTTCCGCGGCGGTGAACTGCGCGGGGTCGGTGAACACGGAGTCGACGATCCCGATGCGCAACACGTCGGCGACGAGGAGCTTCTTCGCGAGGCCCGTCCCGAGCCGCGTCATCGCCTCGCCGACGTCCTCGCGCGTGAGGCGCCGGTCGGCGGAGAGCTGGGACAGGAGGTTCGACGCGCGGAGGATGGGCCCGGCGACCAGATGCGGGAAGAACAGGAGGAACGTCGTGAACCGGACCGGATCCCGCTCGGGCTCCTGGCCCCTGCGCACGTCGATGACGTAGGCGAGGGCCTGGAAGGTGTAGAAGGAAATGCCGATGGGAAGGTGAGTGCGCGGAGGCGCGGGGAGCGCGGGCCAGAGGATCCGCAGGTTCTCGACGACGAAGCCCGTGTATTTGTAGAAGAGGAGCGGCGCGACGAGCGCGAGCGCGAAGGCGCCCAGCACGAACCCGCGGCGCGTCTCCGGTTGGGCGCGGACCACGTGCGCGGCCACGTACGCCGTCGCCACCACGGCGCCGAGGAGGAGCGTGTCGACGGGGTTCCAGGCGGCGTAGAACACCACGCTCGCGAGCAGGAGGAGCCACGTCCGCGCGCCACGCGAAGCGAGGAGCCAGTGAGCCGCCGCGACGAGCGGCAGGAACACGAAGTAGTCGAACGTGGGGAAGAGCATCGCGCGGCGCGCGCTCGCCTTATCGGGCAGCAGGACGCGGGCCACCGGGGGCCCGACGACTTTTGGGTCTCACGCCCCCGTGTCCAAATATTCGACGGACGTCCCTTGCACAACCAAACGCGCGACTGCTATACAGCCACGACGAGCGCGCGCCAGCCAACGTCGCGCGGCACGGAGGGAACAAGTGTCTACGCCGATCGAGAAGCAGCCGTGGTGGAACGACGTCCTCGCCAAGCTGAAGAGCAAGAAGCTGCGTGACATCGCCCGCGAATACAAGGTCGCGGTGGCCGACCTCCAGAAGGCGCTCGAGCGCACGGGGCAGATGCCGCGTCCCGAGGGCGCCGCGGAGGAGCCCGCGCCGGCCGCCGAGGCCGCGGCGCCCAAGAAGAAGGGCGCCGCCGCGAAGAAGGCTCCGGCCGCTCCCAAGCCGGAGAAGAAGGCCGCCACCGAAGGGCGGCGCGGCGCCAACGCGCGACTCGAGGCCCTGCGCGACCAGCTCGGCAAGATCCCCGACGGGGAGATCGCCTCGAAGGCCGGCGTGGCCCGCAAGACCGTGGTCGAGTTCCGCAAGAAGCACGGCATCGACCGCTACCGCGGCGCCGAAGGCGGCGAGGCCGCCCCCCAGGCGAAGGCGAAGGCCCCGAAGGGCGCCGCCGCCGCGAAGCCCGCGCCGAAGCCGGCCGCGTCGAAGCCGGCCGCGCCCGCCGCCCCGGCCGCAGCGCCCCCCGCCGAGGCCGCCCGCGCCGTCAGCTCCACGGGCCGTGCCTCGAAGCTGGACACCTTCCTCGACATCATCGGCACCGTGCCCGACCGCGAGGTCGCCGAGAAGTCGGGCATGACCACCGAGAACGTGCGCATGTACCGCCTCCGCCGCGGCATCCCCGCGCGCTGGCGCGGCGAGGGCGCGGGCGTGCCCGCCAAGGCCGCCAAGGCCGCGCCGAAGCCGGCCGCCGCCGCGCCCGAGGCGGCCGCCTCGGCCAAGCCGCCCGAGAAGCGCAAGCGCGGTCGCCCGCCCGGCCCCGCCGGCGAGACGAAGGTGGACAAGGCGCTCCAGCCCTACAAGGACGTCATCGGCAAGGTCCCCGACGCCGAGGTCGCCACGAAGGCCGGCGTGTCCCGCAGCGCGGTCTCCGCCTGGCGGCAGAAGAACAAGATCACCGCCTCGGGCCGCCCCGGTCGTCGGAAGTCGACGGCGACGGCCGCCCCGGCGAAGCCCGCGGCGCCCGCGAAGGCCGCCGCCCCCGCGAAGGCCGCCGCGCCGGCGCCCGCCGCCGCCCCCGTGAAGACGGCCTCGCCCAACGGCGGCAAGTACGCCTGGCGCGTCGACGCCACCAAGGGCGGCGACGAGCGCTCGTTCGGCTTCCTCGCCGGCGATCCGGTCGAGGCCGCCACGCGCGCCCGCGACGCCCTGAAGGGCTGGACCATCGTCGCGCTGAAGCTCGTGGGCGAGGCGCTGCCGGGGTAATTCCCCGGCGGTGCCCTCTCCTCTCGCACACGCAGGCGCAGCCTTCGGGCTGCGTCTTCTTTTTTCGGCGCCGGGCGCCCGCGTGCTCGACCGCGTCGTGCTCGCCGCGGCGTTCGCCAGCGTCGCGCCGGACCTCGACCTCGTGGGGGGGCTCGGCTGGCACCGCGGGCCGTCGCACTCGCTGGTCGGTGCCACCTGCATCGGCGCGCTGATCGCCGCCCTCGCCCGCCTGCGCGGCGCCGACGCGCTCGTGGTCGTGCTCGCCTGCGTCGCCCACGTGCCGATGGACTGGAGCACGGGCGACCCCGGAGCGCCCTCGCGCTACGGCGTGCCCTGGGCGTGGCCGTTCGACCCGGCGAAGCACATCGCCGCGCGCCCCTGGTTCGGCGCCTTCCACATCGACGAGCCCGGGTTCCTCGCGCACATGGTCCACCCGCGGGCGGTGGCGGTCTACGCGAAGGAGGCGGCGACGGCGGCCGCCTTCGTGGGCGCCGCCGCCGCCGTGCGCCTCTTCAGGGAGCGGGCACTTCCACGAATTCGTGCCCGAGCGCCTTGAGCTCGGCCACGACGTCGACCTTCTGGCCGCCCGCCTCGATCGTCCGGGGCCCCACCACCACGACCAGCATGCGGTTGGTGTCGAAGGAGCGCTTCGCCTGCGCGGCGACCGCGTTGGCGTCGACCTTCTCGAGCTCGGCGAGCCACCCCGACCAGAGGTCGTTGGGGAGCCCGAAGCCGGGGATGGCGAGGAACGAGTAGGCCGTGGCGGCGTTGGTCTCGAAGTTGCCCGCGAGCGACTTGGTCAGGCCGTCCTTCGCGCGCTTGAGGATCTCGTCGCTGGGCGCGGTCTGCGCGGCGGCGGCGAGCTCCTTCAGCACCTCCGCGACGGCGGGCGCGGTCTTGTCGGCCTGCACCGACGTGCGGACCGCGAAGGTGCCGAAGTCGCGGCTCTCGCTGAAGCCGCCGTACGCGCCGTAGCTCCAGCCGTGCTCCTCGCGAAGGTTCATGTTCAGCCGCGACCAGAACATGCCGCCGACGATGGTGCCGGCCACGTTGGCGGGCTGGAACTCCGGGGCGGTGCGCTTCGGCCCGGCGGTGCCGACGCGGAGCACGCTCTGCACGGCGCCGGGCTGCTCGACGAACACCACGCGGGTCTTCGCGGGCACGCTGGGCGCGAGCACCTCGGCGCGCGTCGCCTTCCCGGCCTTCCAGCCGCCGAACCGCGCCTCGAGCAAAGGCTTCAGCGTCGCCTCGTCCACCGCGCCGGCGACCACGAAGGCCGCGTTCCCCGCGTGCCAATGGGCGCCGTAGAACTTCTTGACGTCGCCCGCCTTCAGGCCGGCCACGCTCGCCTCGGTGCCCACCGACGGCACGCCGTACGGGTGGCTCGCGCCCCAGAGCTGCGCGAGGAACACCCGCGCGGCCACGTCGCGCGGCTCGGCGCGCGCGCTCTGGATGCCGGTGAGCGTCTCGGCCTTCACGCGCGCGAAGTCCTTCGCGTCGAACTTCGGGGCGAGCGCCACGTCGGCCATCAGGTCGAGGCTCTTCGCCAGCGGCTCGCCCGTGAGCGCGTCGAGCGCCACCCAGGCGAGCTCGTCGCCGCCGCCGACCGACAGCTCCGCGCCGAGCGCCTGCGCCTCGGCCGCGATCTGCGCGCCCGTGCGGGTCTTCGTGCCCTCGTCGAGCATGTTGGCGGCGAGCGCGCCCAGCCCGGCCTTGCCGGCGGGGTTGGCCTCGCGGCCCACCTTCACGACGAGGCGCACGCTGGCGAGGGGCAGGCCCTCGTTCGCGACGAAGTAGACGGGGATGCCGTTCGACAGGGTGAAGGACCTCGCCGCGGGCGGCGACCACGCCTTCTCCGGCTCCGGCGCGGGCTGCTGCGCGCGCCAGGCCTCCGGGTCCGGGGGCGGCGCCGGAGGGGTGACCTCCACCGGCGGGGGCGGCGGCGTCTTCGCCTTCGACTTGGCCTGGGCGTCGCCCGCGAAGGCGAGCAGGACGGCGAGAGAGAGCGCGCGCTTCACTTGGCACCCCCGACGGGCGAGACGTGGACGACGACGCGGTTGTCCGCGCGGACCTGCTCGGAGAACGCCTTCTGCACCGCGGCGGGCGTGACCGCGGAGAAGCGGGCGAAGTCGTCGTCGAGGAAGCCGGCGTCGCCGGTGTGGTGGTTGTAGTAGTTCAGCACGTCGGCCTTGCCGCCGAAGCCGCCGAGCTGCTCGAGCCCGCGCAGCGTGGAGGCCTGCCACGAGCGGCGCGCCCGGGCGATCTCGTCGTCGGTGGGCGGCGCCGCGCGCAGGCCCTCGATCACTGTCCACGCGGCCTTCTCGATGTCCTCGGGCTTCTGGTCGGGCTTGCCGAGGATCTCCACGACGAACACCGAGCCGAGCGTGAGCGGGTACTGGTACGCGTTGACGCTCTGGGCGATCTGCTGGTCGTGCACGAGCGCGCGGTGCAGGCGGCTCGACTTGCCCTCGGCGAGCACGCTGGCCCCGAGGGTGAGCTCCGCGTCGCCGGGGCGGAACGCCGGGGAGGTGATCCAGCCGAGGTAGACCTTCGGCAGCTCGACCTCGTCGGTGAGCGCCAGCCGCTTCTCGGCCGCGATCGGCTCGGTCACGACCTGCTGCGCGACCGGCTCGGCGCCGCCCTTCAGCGAGCCGAAGTACTTCTCGACCTTCGCCTTGGCCGCCGCCGGGTCGAAGTCGCCGACGATGACCAGCGTGGCGTTGTTGGGCACGTACCAGGTCTCGAAGAAGCCCTTCACGTCCGCGAGCGTGGCGGCCTCGAGGTCCTCGTGGCTGCCGATCACGACGCCGTTGTACGGGTGGGGCGCGGGGAACAGCGTCTTGTAGAACTGCTCCTCGGCGACGCCGTAGGGCACGTTCTCCGTGCTCTGCTGCCGCTCCTTGCGCACGACTGCCTTCTGGTTGTCGAGGCGCTCCTGCGTGAGCGTGTCGAGCAGAAAACCCATGCGATCGCTCTCGAGCCAGAGCGCGAGGTCGAGCTGGTTGGCGGGGACGGTCTCGAAGTAGTTGGTCCGGTCGAAGTCGGTGGTGCCGTTGATGAGCGGCGCGCCGGCCCCCTCGAGGATCGCGAAGAACTGGTCCTCGGGGACGTTCTTGCTGCCCTGGAACATGATGTGCTCGAACAGGTGGGCGAAGCCGGAGCGGCCCTTCACCTCCTTGTCGGCGCCGACGTGGTACCAGATGTCCACCGACACCAGCGGCACGCGGTGGTCCTCCGAGAGGATCACCTCGAGGCCGTTGCCGAGGGTGTACTTCTCGAACTTCAGCTCGGGGACGGGGTCGGCGGCGAAGACGGCCGGGATCAGGAGAAGCACGGTGGCTCCTGGAAGGCTTTAGGCTTTAGGCTTTAGGCTTTAGGGAAAGCGAAGCTACTTTTTCTTCTTCGCCTTCTGGGCCTTGCTCTTCTGGTTGGGCGGGCTCCGGAAGCCCGGCCGCGCGGCGTGATCGGTGTCGCGCGTCAGGATGCCGGTGGGGGCGATGTTCTTCTTGGGGGCCTCGGGCTTGTTCTCGTCAGACATCGCCGCCTGCTAACCGATGGGCCTACAGCCTACAGCCTTCGGCCTACGGCCTCACTTGTCCTTCCGCTTGTACTCGAAGCTCACCCACAGCGCCTCGTCCAGCACCAGCATCTTCTCGTAGAAGTGCACCTGCCCGGTGAGCGGCAGGTCCACCTTCACCGGCTCGACGCCCTGGCCGAGCGCGCCGGCGTCCACGTTGGCGGCGGCGTTCTGCTGGACGCGTTGCTGCGCCTGCACCGCCACGTTGGAGTCCGGGAGCTGCGGCGACATCGAGAAGTACGGGACGTTCTGGATGGTCCCCTCGTGGCTCTTCTCGTTCACCTTCGCGTCCGCGGGGAAGTACACCGACCACTGGAGCTGGGACGTCGGCGCGTCCACTCGGGGGAGCTCGACCTTCAGCTCGCCCTTCCCGTCGGCGAGCTCGCCGCCGCCCTCGACGTAGATGACCTCCACGAGGAACGCGGTGAGCGCGCCCCCGGCGGCGTCGCTGCGCACGAGCGGCACGAGCACGCCGCCCTCGCCCTTCGCCACCTTCACGCCGCGGCCGGCCACCGAGGCGCTCCACACCTCGGCCTTGTCGGGCAGCGTGAGGCGGAGGAACTGGTTGCGGTTGTTGCGCACGGCGTAGCGCACGCGGGTCATGCGGCGGCCGTCGTCGGTGACGAGCGTGTCGGCGATCGCGCTGTCGAGCAGCGTGACGAGCATGTCCACGTCGGGGTGGCTCTTCACCTCGAGCGGGATGGCGACGTCGCCGCCGCGCGCCTTCCACGCCAGCAGCACCGGGTAGTCGGTGCGGCCGATGATCGCCGCGGGGAGCTCGCGCACGTCCACGGGGACCGCGCCGCTCGCCTGCCCGGCGACGAGCTCCAGCGCGCTGCGCGCGTCCACGCCGATCCACGCCTTCTCGCGGGTGACGTCGAGCACGCGCGGGAGCGGCACGTCGACCTTCCCGGGCTGGAGCGCGCGCTCGTACTCGACGTTGAGCCGGTACGCGCCGAGCGCCTCGTAGTTGAGCGTGGCCTCGATCGTGCCGTCCTCGCCCTGCGTCCAGTCGCGCAGGCCCGGGCCGGTCACGTCGAGCACGGTGACGTCCTTGGGCAGCTGCACGCGCAGCTTGTCGACGCCCTTGTGCAGCACCGTGTAGTTCACCGTCGCGAGCCCCTGCATCACGCCCTCGCTCACCCCGACGAGCACGTGCGTCTCCGCGTACAGGCGCGTCGCCAGCGCCTTCGCCGTGTCCTTCGCCGAGCGCTGCCAGCTCACGGCGAGCGCGCCCTGGCTCGACAACGTCGCGTCGACCCGCCAGCTGTTGCCGGTGCGCGTGGTGGTGTAGCCCTTCACGCCGGCGACCTCGAAGGTGAGCACCTCCGCGCTCTCCACCGTGAACGTCGCCTCGGTCGCCGCGCTGGGCGCCATCGGCAGCGAGAAGCCGGTCTCGCCGTCGCCCGAGAAGAGCGGCGCGGCGAACTCGATCTCCACGGTGAACGCGCCGGGCTTGTTGGTGACGAGCTGGTAGTAGCCGTCGTGCAGGAACACCGGCGCGTCCTGCCCGCCGATCTTCGCGGAGCGGAGCGCCGCGGACGTGGAGAGCAGCGGGACGACGACCCAGCCCTCCTTCTGGAGCACCTCGCCGCGGAGCGTGAGCTTGAACACCGCGTGGGCCTCGTCGCCCTGGCCGGCGACCCGGCCGGCGTAGCTCGCGCGGTCGAGCGTCCACGCGCGCGGCGCCGCGGGGTCCGGCATCTCCTTCGGCGCCATGCCCTTCCGGTAGAGCGTCTCGAAGTCGTTCCAGGGGAGGGTCACCTCGCCGCCGGACGTGCGGAGCGGGGGCGGGAGCTGGGGCTCCGCGGCGTGGGCGAACAGCGCGAGCAGGACGAGCATCATGGCTTGGCTCCGGGGAGCGTCCGGTACTGGACGGTGAGGGTGGGGAAAGCGTCGGCGGGGAGCAGCGCCGCCTCGTGGCGCACGGTGGCGCCGGCGAGCGGCAGGGCGACGGTGAACGGCGAGGCCTCCACCTCCAGCGCGGCCCGCCCTTCCGGCTCGCTCCGGGGCGGCGGGGGCGGGGGCGGGGGCGCCTCGAGCTCGCCCGCGATCTCGACGGGCGCGAACTGGGGGGCGGGCGCGGCGGCCGGCGCGGGGACGATCGCCGGCTTCGCGGGGGTCCGGTCGGCGTCCTCGAACTCGATCTCGGTCTGCGTGCGGCTCCCGCGCCGCGTGCCCGCGACGCGGCGGGTCTCCGACATCTTGTCGGACCGGGGCGCGGAGCGGGTCGGGGAGTCGAGGACGAGGGTCCCCGCCGTCACCTCCACGGGCTGCGCCGGCTCGGGCGCGGGCTCCTCCTCCACCGACTCCGGCTCGGTCCACCCCACCGTGCCGTACCCCGTGCTCCCGCCGCCCCCGGCGCCGTGGCCGTAGGTGCCGAGCCCGCCGACGCCCGTCTGGTCGCCCACCCCCCCGAGGACGCCGCCCACGACGCCTCCTTCGACCCCGCCCTCGACGCCGTCGAGCTCGTAGAAGTCCTCGCCGTCGGCGACCTCGTCCCGGTCGGCGTCGAGCTTCTCGATCGCTTGTGCCTCGCGCTGGTCCTCCTCCGCCTTCTTCTTCTTCTTGCCCTCGGTCGACGCGAGCGCCTTCTGCGCCTCCTCGAGCACCACGGTCTGCTCCGCCGACTCCTTCTGCTCGGTCACGCCGATGTTCTTGGCGAGATCGGCGACCTCGCCGTACAGCGACGACGCCCGCTCGAGATCGCCGGCGGCCTCCGCGTCGCGCGCCTCCTCGAGCTTCTTCTCCTGCTTGACCTGCATCGACGAGGTCTTGGCGTTGGCGAGCTCGCGGACGCGGCGCGTGGCCGTGTCGTCGGGCGTGGACGTGTCCTTCGAGTAGAGCGCGTCGAGGTTCGACTGCAGCCGGGAGACGTTCTCGTCGTCCGCGCCGAGCGCGCGGGCCTCGTCCAGCGCGTGCTGCGCGGCGTCCCATTCGTTGGACTTGTAGGCGTCGACCGCGCGCTGGACGGCCTCCTCCGCCTCGTCGTCCCCCGTGTCCATGACCACGGTGCCGTCCACGCCCTCCGCCCCCGGGACCTCGACGCCGCGCGGCAGGTGCAGCTCCCACGCGGCCGACTGGATCGGCGCGTCCACGGCGGGCAGCGCGAAGGTGCGCTCGCCCTTCTTCTCCCACGTGTCGCCGGCGCCCACCCAGGTGACCTCGACGGGGAAGTTGAGCAGGCCCTGCACCGTCTCGACGGACTTCTCGAGCGGCACGTAGACCCCGCCCTCGCCGTCGGAGAGCACGCTCACCGGCTGGCCGCTCACCCGCGCGGTCAGCGGCACCCACCCGGGCGCGGGCGGCCGCACGCGCAGGTACTGGCGACGCTCGTTCCGCAGGCGCCACGTCGCGCGCAGGAGCACGCGGCCCTCGCGGCTCGTCGTCACCACGAAGTCGGCCTGCTCGACCACCGTGTCCGGCCCCATCAGCGGCTCGTACCGGGCGGGCCGCAGGCCCGGCGCGGCCTCGCCGTGGAAGCTCGCGACCGGCGCGCTCTCGGAGAGCCCCTTCGCCCACGACGGCATCGTCCGCTGGGCGACGCTGCGCAGCTCGCCGACGGGCACGAGCTCGCCTTCGTCGCTGCGCCCGACCGTCCACCATCGGTCCACGCGCGAGACCTCGACCGGCCGCGGTCCCGGCATGGGGGCCTCGCGCAGGGGTGCTCGCCCGCGCACCAGCACCTCGAACCCGCCCTTCACCGGCTCGCGCGTCTCGATCACGAGCTGCGACCCCTCGCGCCGCTGCGACGCGACGTTGGCGCCGTCGGCCTCGGCCTCTTCGAGCCCGCTCACGTCGAGCACGAAGCGCCCCACCTCGCCGCGGAGCACGCGCCACCGCACGCGCGCGCGGACCTCGAGCGCGCCCTCCTCGCCCCACGCCGCGGTGGCGGTCTCGGCGACCACCACGGGCCGGGCGACCTCCGGCCCCTTCTCGACGTGCGGCGCCCAGGTGAGCGCGAGCCGGTCCGCCGCGGCGAGCGCGCCGTCCACGGCGCCCGCCACCTCCACGTCGAGCCCCGGCGCCTCGACGATCACGCGCTGTGCCGCCGCGGGCAGGACACCGAGCGAGGCCGATCCGGGCGAGCCCTCCAGCGAGCCGCGCACCGTCACGGTGGTCTCGCCCGTGCCCGGCTTCAGCACGAGGTACACGCCCGAGGGCGCGGCCACGACCGGCCCCGTGGCCCCGGTCACCACCATCCCCGGCCCGATCAGCGCGGCGTCGAGCCACCCCTCGCGCAACGCGCGGAAGCGGTAGCTCACCTCGAGCTGGAGCGGCCCCTCCGCCGGGACGCGCACGCGGTAGGTGGCCGCGATCGGCAGCCACGCGGGGGCGGGCGGCGGGTCGGGCTCGGCGAGCCCCTCGGCCACGAGGTCGGCGAGCATGGCGGCGGGGATCCGCTCCCGGAGCGCGGCGATCCGGTCGTTCTGCTCGAACCCGCCGGTGACCCGGCGCCAGAGCTCGAGGCACCAGAGCGCCTCCTCGTCGCGCCCGAGGCCCACGAACGCGTCGGCCTTGTCGATCAGCGCCGCGGGGTCGCCGGTCTCCTCGAACGCGGCCGTCGCCACGGCGAGCGCGTCCTCGTAGCGGGCGGCGTCGAGGAGCGCGCGGGCGTCCTGGGCGAAGGCGAGGCTGGCGAGCAGCAGCAGCATCGGCGGGCGAGGGTACAACGGCCGGCCGGGGCATCGCTTTCACCGGTTAGCCAACGACGTGATGTGGGTCCTCGCGACGTACGCGGCGGCGGCGCCACCGCCCGTGGGGGCGGGCGTCCCGCCCGCCGCGTCGCCGATCGCCCGACTCGACGCCCTCCTGCCCGGCCTCGGCGAGGCCGTCGCGGCGCGCACCGACGCCCCGGAGCCGGTGGCCGCGCTGCTGGAGGCGGCCGACCCCTCGCTCGTGCGGCTCCTCCTCCCGTTCCGCGGCCCCGTCGAGGACGCCGCCGGCGAGGTGGACGAGGTCGACCTCCACGCCGCCGAGGTCCACCGCGACGGCTCCGTCGTGTGGGGCGAGATCCGCGGGCGAGGCGTGGCGCGTCACGGCGCCTGGCTGCACCTCGACACGAAGGGCGGCCCGGCGCCGGACCTGCAGCTCGGCGTCGGCGCGGGCTGGCTCCGCTCCGCGCCGATGTCCGGCTGGACCTACGGCCCGACGGCGACGCTCGCCGGCGAGTCCGTCGTCGACGGCGACGCCGTCCGCTTCCGCGTCGACCTCGGCGAGCCGTCCGACCACGCCGGCTCGGGGGTCGCCTACGTCCGCGGCCTGAAGGAGACCGACTACGGCCCGGCCGGCGCGCTCGGC
The DNA here is from genome assembly GCA_049322475.1 of Myxococcota bacterium. Classification (GTDB taxonomy): domain Bacteria; phylum Myxococcota_A; class UBA796; order UBA796; family SXON01; genus JBMOQZ01. The sequence goes on from JBMOQZ010000394.1 coordinate 31,384, forward strand.
CCGGTCGAGGCGCACGCGCTCGACGCGCTCCTCGCGCTCATGAGCCCCCGCGCGGGCGAGGACCCCGATCTCACCGTCGCCGTCGCGCTCGCGTTCGGCCCCTGGCGCGGGCTCGTCGCCCCCGACGTGGTGCCGCTCGTGGAGGAGGACGCCGCCGCGTGGCTCGCGTACGGGCTCGGCGTGGACACGTGGCTCGAGGCCCACGGCGCCGCGTGGCGCCTGCGCTCTCAGCCCGCCGCCGCCAAGCTGTTGTGGGCGTGGCCCGGCGCGCAGTCGTTCGCCTACGGCGCCTTCCCGATCGCCACGCAGGCCGAGCCGCTCACCCGCGACCGCTACCGGTTCGTCGTCCCGAGCGTCGACACGCTCGTCGCGCTGCGCGACATGCTCCCCATCTGGCCTTCCGCGTGGGACACCGCGGTCCGTCGGGACGACGTGGTCTGGGCGAAGATGCGCTACCGCGCGAGCGCGGAGGCGATGCGGACGCTCTGCGCCGCGGGCGAGGTCCGCGAGAACGAGTGCCGGGACTGGGAGAAGGAGCAGGCGAGCGGCTTTCACCTCGGCGAGATCGACGGCGTGCGGATCGCCACCGACCTCGGCGTGAGCGCCTCGCTGCAGGTCGACCTCGAGGCGACGCGCGCCCAGTTCTACGGCGACTGCGCCACCGCCGTGGCGATCGCCACCGCGGCCTACCAGGCCGTCGGGCTCGTGCCGATGGCCGTGGGCTACGCCGGGGCGAGCTTCGACTGGCCCACCCACGACTTCCCCCTCTACCTCGAGGGCGACCGCTTCGTCTCACCGCAGGGAGGACCCCACCCCGACTTCCGCGCCGCCGAGACCTACGCCTACGTCGTGGTGCCCGCGCTCGATCCCGTGCTGGGCACTCAGCTCGCGACCGCGCGCACCGGTTGGGCCCACGGCGCCGCGATCGCCGGCGGACACCTGACCTACGGCGAGGTCGAGCGCTGGGTGGCCGAAGGGATCCCGCTGGAGACCGTGTTCGGGTGGGTGGTGGCGGCCTACGAGGGGAGGTGGACGGAGTTTTGAGCGGGGCGCGAGCGCGACGGTCGTGCACGTTCGGGTCCACGATCGCGGGCCCGTTCGCGTCTGCGGGCCCCGGTCTCGTGCGGGTGCGCGTGCGCGTGCGCGTCCCTGTCGAACCGCGCACGCGCACCCGCATGCGCATGCTCTCGGGCTTCGCGAACGCGAACGCGAACGCGAACGCGAACGCGAACGCGAACCTGAACCTGAACGACCCTCACCCCTACGTCCCCCTCTCGAACAGATCGAACCCCACCACCAACCCCACCCACCTCTCCGTCCCCGGCTTCAGCTTCCCGGTGTCTTCGGGCCCCGTCCTCCCCCACGCCGCCACGCGCAATTCGTGGGGTCCCGCCGCGATCGTCACGCCGGCCTGGCCCGCGAGGGCGGGCGCCCAGGCGTCTTCCTGAGCCACCTGGAGGTCCACGGCCGCGAAGGGCGCCACGTCCCAGGGCCCGACGATCTCCGCGCCGAGCTGGCCGGCGAGGGGCTCCGCCTCGGGGAGGGCGTGCAGGAGCACCCGCGCGCCCGCGTACACTCGGGCGGGGCCGATCGCCCGCGCGCCCCGCAGCGCGAGCCACTCGCGGCTCCAGGGGTCGAAGTTGCCGGGGCGGTCGCCGTTGTCGCGGACGCCGTCGCCGTAGTGGGCGCTCGCGTGGCCGGCCTCGAGCCGCGCGGACCAGTCGCCGGCGACGAGGTCGACGGGCAACACGAAGTGCCCGTCGAAGGTCTCGAAGTCGAACGTGAGCTCGCCGTCGGCGCGAAAACCCATGAAGAGCGCGGCGCCGAGCCCCACCTGGGCTCGCCAGCCCTCGCCGCGGGCCTCGCCGAAGGCCACCGACTGCGCGATTGCGGCGTCGATGCCGCCCGTCCGCACGAGCACGGTCGACCGGAGCGAGCGGGTGTCCGCGCGCGGCGCCTCCCACGCGACGTCGGCGGGGAGCGCCTCGAGCGCGACGGTCACAGCCCGAGCCGCAGGAGCGCGGCGCTCACGGCGCGCACGTAGGGCGCCGCCTCCGCGGGCGCCGAGACCCTGCGCGAGCTGCCCAGCCGCTGCTCGATCCCTTCGCCCATGCCGCCGACGAGCGCCCCGAGCCGCGTCACCAGCGCCTCGGCGTCCTCGGCGGTGTCGGCGCGGGCGGCGTCGACGAGGAGCGCGTGGGCCGCCTCGGCGAGGGCACGGGCCCGCGCGTGCGCCATCGCCGCGTCCAGCGCCGCCCACAGGTCCCGGAGCGAGAAAGGCTTGAGCACGAGGTCCGACGCGCCCGCCTTCATCGTGGCGATGGCCGCCTCGACGTCGCCGAAGCCGGTGATCGCCACCGTGGCCACCGGCGGGTCGCACGCCGAGGCGGCGCGCACGACCTCGATCCCGTCGACGTCGCCGAGCTTGAGGTCGACCACCACGGCGTCCACGCGCGACACCGTCAGCGCGGCGATCGCCGTCGTCCCGCTCGACGTCTCGGACACGTCGAGCCCCCGCCCGCGCAGGTACTCCCCGAGCAGCTCGCGGATGGCGGGATCGTCGTCGACGACGAGGACGCGGGCCGGCATGCCCGGGCATGGTATCGTGCTCCGCGACGGAGCAGGACGGATGGCGCGCGTCGAAAAAGCCGACCGGGGGGTCGCGGCACGCCTCGACGAGCTCGAACAACGGATCTTCCTGCTCAAGATCGAGTACGAGAAGTACTTCTCCGGCATCGAGAAGATCGAGCCGGTGCGCGATCGCGAGGAGGTCCGGCGCCTCGTCCGCGACCTGATGGAGGAGAACATCAAGTCCTCCACCCAGCGCTTCCGCTTCCAGTCGCTGAAGTCGCGCTTCCAGAGCTTCGAGCTCTACTGGACGCGCAACCTCGTGATGATCGAGCGCGGGACGCACCCGAAGATGAAGTTCCGCGCCGACCTGAAGGGCAAGAAGGTCGTCGAGGCCGAGCCGGGGCTCTCCGCCGAGCAGCAGGAGGTGCTGCGCCAGCGCAAGGAGCAGATGGAGCGCGAGGACCGCGCCTTCCGCATCATCTACGACAAGTACATGGAGGCCCGCACGAAGTGCGGCCAGTCCGCCGACCTCTCGTTCGACGCGGTGCGCGAGGCCCTCAAGAAGCAGGTCCGCACCATCAAGAGCACGTACCAGTGCGAGAGCGTGAAGTTCCGGGTGGTGGTCGAGGAGGGGAAGGCCAAGCTCAAGGCGGTGCCGCAAGGCGTCGGATAGGGGGCCGCGTGCACCTCCTGCTCGCCGTCGCCTCCGCCGCCGCCGCTCCGCCGGGCTGGAACCTCGTCCCCTTCGGCGTGGGCGTGTACCTCCACGAGCGACCCGCGCGTGGGGTCGCCTACTCGGTCACGCAGGCCGCGGGCGTCGCCGCCACCGCCTGGGGCACGGCCATGGTGGCCGAGGCCTCCGAGGCCGGCGACGACGGAGCGCTCGACCAGTGGAGCGTCGTCTCCTCGATCGGCGTGGGCACGGCCGCCGCGAGCTACTTCGTGTCGATCTTCGACGCGGGCCGGCTCCACGACCTCGAGCGGGAAGAAGCCGAGAAGACGGCGCGCGCAGTGCGCGCGTGGGACGCGGCGGTGCTCGCCGCCCGGGAGCAGGAATGATCGAGCTGCGCGACATCGAGCGGACCGGCCTGTTCGTGGGCCTCTCCGAGCTGCGCCGGGCCGAGGCGCTCGCCGCGTTCAAGAGCTTCGAGGTGGGCCCCGGCGAGGAGCTCCTCGTCGAGGGCGAGAACGACCGCGGGATGCTCGTGGTGGTCGACGGCGAGCTCATCGTCTCGCTGGGCGGCGTCGAGCTCGCCCGCATCGGCCGCGGCGAGACGGCCGGCGAGATGACGCTCTTCGGCAGCTTCGACCGGCGCTCGGCGACGGTTTCCACCGCGAACTCGTCGCGGCTCCTGCTGCTGGACGAGGAGGGGATGAAGTTCCTCCGCCTCCAGGACAACCCCCTCGCCCGCGAGCTCGAGACGCGCGCGCTCCGCACGATCGCGCGCCGCCTGCGCGACATGGACGTGCGCATCGCCGAGAAGGCGCGCGGCGAGCCCGTCGAGCCGAGGAAGCAGCGCGGCCTCTTCTCGCGCCTCGCCACGGCGCTCGGCGTCAGCGGCGACCTCCCGTCGAAGGCCCCGCCGCAGGCGCTCGAGGTGCTCAAGTCCACCCCCGGCTTCATGGGCCGCGACGAGGAGATCCTCAAGGCCCTCACCGCGAAGCTCGAGCTCGTCGCCGTCCCCGTCGGCGAGCCGATCGTGGAGGAGGGCGCGCGCGCGGAGGACGCCTTCATCGTCGCCGAGGGCAAGGTCGCCGTGTACTGCTCGGTCGGCGAGGCCCGCGTCGAGCGCGTCGCCACGCTGGGTCCGGGCCACGTCTTCGGGCACGTCGCGCTCGCCGACACGCAGGGGCGGACGGCCACCTGCCGCGCGCTCGAGCCCGTCTACCTCCTGCGCATCCCCGGCGTGGTCTACCGCAAGTACGAGCTCGAGCAGACGCCCGAGGCGCGCGCGTTCCGCCGCGGGATGATCGACGCCCTGTCCATCCAGCTGCGGCTCGCGAACGAGCACATCCTGAACATGGCGGGGCGGCGCCGGTAGACCGCGGCGCGACGTCTCCCACGCGAAGTACAGGGTCCGTGTGCCGCCCTCTCCGGCGAGCACGTCGCTGACGGGCTCGCCGGCGAGCCGAGCGCATGCGCATCGCGACTGTCGTTGTGGACAACCTGTGGACAGCGGCCGCTTGCCTTATGGGTAAGCTGGGGACACACTATGTAGTAGGTATGGAAACCCCGAACCACAACATCTTGGGGTCGAACGCTTGACCCCGCGCGAGGCGGTCCATTAGGATCGCTGTCCGCAGCCGGGCATTCGCCCGGGCGACCGCCTCGTTCGGGGCGGGCCCGCGAACCCCTGCTCCGCCCGCCCCCGCCAAGCCGCCCCTCCGGAGATCCCCATGCACGTCCCCCGCCGCTACACCCAGGGCCTCGCCTCCCCCTACGATGCCTTCGAGTTCGCCTCCCGCCGCTCGGAGATCCGCAACCCCGACGGGACCCTCGTCTTCGAGGCCGACGACGTGAAGGTCCCGTCGGGGTGGTCGCAGGTCGCCGTCGACATCCTCGCGCAGAAGTACTTCCGCAAGGCCGGCGTGCCCGCCGCCACGAAGGTCGTCGACGAGAAGGGCATCCCCGCGTGGCTCGCGCGCCGCGCACCCGACGAGGACGCGCTCGCCGGCATCGCCGCCGACCGCCGCTACGGCCCCGAGCGCGACAGCCGCCAGGTGTTCGACCGCCTCGCCGGCTGCTGGACCTACTGGGGCTGGAAGGACGGCCTCTTCTCGGGCGAGGAGGACGCGAAGGCCTTCTACGACGAGCTCCGCTACATGCTCGCCGCGCAGATCTGCGCGCCGAACTCGCCGCAGTGGTTCAACACCGGGCTCAACTGGGCCTACGGGATCGACGGCCCCGCGCAGGGCCACTACTACTACGACGAGAAGGCGCGGAAGGTCGTCGCCAGCTCCTCCGCGTACGAGCGCCCGCAGCCGCACGCGTGTTTCATCCAGTCCGTGAGCGACGACCTCGTCAACGAGGGCGGCATCATGGACCTCTGGACCCGCGAGGCCCGCCTCTTCAAGTACGGCTCCGGCACGGGCACCAACTTCTCGCGCCTGCGCGGCGAGGGCGAGCGCCTCTCCGGCGGCGGTCGCAGCTCCGGCCTCATGAGTTTCCTCAAGATCGGCGACCGCGCGGCGGGCGCCATCAAGTCCGGCGGCACCACGCGGCGCGCCGCGAAGATGGTGTGCCTCGACCTCGACCACCCGGACATCGAGGAGTTCGTCAACTGGAAGGTGCACGAGGAGCAGAAGGTCGCCAGCATCGTCACGGGCTCGCGCACCATCCAGAAGCACCTCAACGCCATCCTCCTGGCCACGAAGGAGACCGAGGCCCTCGAGGGAGCCCGCCGCTTCGACCCGCGCCACAACGCCGCGCTGCGCAAGGCGATCCGCGAGGCCCGCGCGCTCGGGGTCTCCGACAACTACGTCGTGCGCACCGTGCAGTTCGCGAAGCAGGGCTTCACCGCGCTGCAGTTCGACGCGTACGACACCGACTGGGACGGCGAGGCCTACGCCACCGTCAGCGGCCAGAACAGCAACAACTCCGTGCGTGTCCCGAACGCGTTCATGGACGCGATGCTGCGCGACGAGGAGTGGCGCCTCACGTCGCGCCTGTCCGGCAAGGTGAAGAAGGTCATGCGCGCGAAGGAGCTGTGGGACGCCGTGGCGGTCGCCGCGTGGTCCTGCGCCGACCCGGGCGTGCAGTTCGACACGACCATCAACGAGTGGCACACCTGCCCCGAGGACGGCCGGATCAACGCGTCGAACCCGTGCTCCGAGTACATGTTCCTCGACGACACGGCGTGTAACCTCGCCTCGCTGAACCTCATGCGGTTCTTCGACGAGAAGACCTGCGGCTTCGACATGGCGTCCTACCGCCACGCCATCGCCATCTGGACGACCGTGCTCGAGATCAGCGTGGGCATGGCGCAGTACCCGAGCGCGCAGATCGCGAAGCTCTCGTGGGACTTCCGCACCCTCGGCCTCGGCTACGCCAACCTCGGCACGCTGCTCATGGTCATGGGCCTGCCGTACGACTCCGCCGAGGGCCGCGCGATCTGCGCCGCGCTCACCGCGGTGCTCACCGGCGACAGCTACGCGCAGTCCGCCCGCGTCGCGAAGGAGAAGGGGCCCTTCCCCGGCTTCAAGCGCAACCGCGAGGCCATGCTCCGCGTGATGCGCAACCACAAGCGCGCCGCGTACGCCGGCACCGACTACGAGGGCCTCACGGTGCGCCCGGTGCCCATCGCCGCGGACAAGTGCCCGCCCGACATGCTCGCCGCCGCGCGGCAGGCGTGGGACGACGCGCTCGCGCTCGGCGAGGCCCACGGCTACCGCAACGCCCAGACCACGGTCATCGCGCCCACCGGCACGATCGGCCTCGTCATGGACTGCGACACCACGGGCGTCGAGCCCGACTTCGCCCTCGTGAAGTTCAAGAAGCTGGCCGGCGGCGGCTACTTCAAGATCGTCAACGAGTCGGTGCCGCCCGCGCTCCGCAAGCTCGGCTACGGCGACGAGCAGGTCAAGGAGATCATCGACTACGCCCGCGGCCGCGGCACGCTCAAGGGCGCGCCGGGCGTCAACCACGAGACGCTGCGCGCGAAGGGCTTCGACGACGTCACGCTCGCGAAGGTCGAGAAGCAGCTCCCCACCGCGTTCGACATCAAGTTCGTGTTCAACCGCCACTCGCTCGGCGAGGCCTTCTGCCGCGACGTGCTGCGCGTCGACCCGGCCTCGCCGGATCTGCTCGCGGCCATCGGGTTCTCGCCGGCGCAGGTCGAGGCCGCCAACGCGTTCGCCTGCGGGACGATGACGGTCGAGGGCGCGCCGGGGCTCAAGCCCGAGCACCTCGCGGTCTTCGACTGCGCGAACCGCTGCGGCCGGAACGGCACGCGCTTCATCAGCTACGAGGCCCACATCCGCATGATGGCGGCGTGCCAGCCGTTCATCTCCGGCGCGATCAGCAAGACGATCAACATGCCGCACGACGCGACGGTCGAGGACGTGAAGCAGGCCTACCTGCTCTCTTGGCGCCTCGGCCTGAAGGCCAACGCGATCTACCGCGACGGCAGCAAGCTCTCCCAGCCGCTCTCCTCGATGTTCGCGCAGGACCTCTTCGCGGCGATCGACCTCGACGAAGCCGCGCCGGCCGAGCAGCCGGGCATCGCCGCCGCCCCGGTCTTCGAGTTGCCCGCCGCGGAGCAGGCGATGCAGATCGCCGAGCGCGTGGTGGTCCGCTACCTCGCGAAGCGTCGCCGCCTCCCGGACCGCCGCAAGGGCTACACCCAGAAGGCCGTCGTCGGCGGCCACAAGGTGTTCCTCCGCACGGGCGAGTACGACGACGGCACCATCGGCGAGATCTTCATCGACATGCACAAGGAGGGCGCCGCCTTCCGCAGCCTGATGAACAGCTTCGCGATCGCGGTGTCCATCGGCCTGCAGCACGGCGTGCCGCTCGAGAAGTTCGTCGAGCAGTTCCTGTTCTCGCGCTTCGAGCCGAACGGCATCGTGAAGGGCAACGACCGCATCAAGATGGCGACGTCGATCATCGACTACATCTTCCGCGAGCTCGCCGTCACCTACCTGGGCCGCCACGAGCTCGCCCACGTCGACCCCGACGCGCTCCGGCTCGACGCGATGCACAAGCACGACGAGAAGCCCGAGTGGAACGAGGAGGTCGAGAGCCCCGTCCGCAACGTGATGCTCTCGGAGGTCGCCCTCGAGGTCGACTCTCCGGCGGCCCACGCCAGCGGCGGCGCCTCGGCGGTGCCGCGTCCCCGCATCGTGCTCGACCCCCAGGCCGCCCTCATCCGCGACGCGAAGGCCCGCGGCTACGAAGGCGACGCCTGCCCGGAGTGCGGCGCGATGACGATGGTGCGCAACGGCACCTGCCTCAAGTGCGTGAGCTGTGGGTCCACCAGCGGCTGCTCGTAGAGGAGGCCCCGGGGGGGTGTCCGGTCACTCCTCGCACTCCCCGGGCGCCCACGCCACCGTGTTGTTCGACTCGTCGCAGTCGTAGCGCGTGAGCGCGCCGCCGCCGTCGTCTCCGGCGACGATTTCGACGCCGTTCACGGTGTCCGCGTAGTCGAGCACGACCTCGATCGCCGGGTTGGTCGCCTCGCCCGCGTCGAGGTCCTCGCCGGTGGCGGCGGTCGCGAGCAACACGCGGGCGCCGGTGTCGTCGAGCCCGTACACCGCGACGGGCGTGCCCCGCGGCGCGCTCTGGGGACCGAGGTTCGCGATGCGCACGGCGAGGCGCACCTCCGCGCCTTCGGTGCACGCCGAGACACACGCGTCCGTGATCTCCGCGGAGAGGTCGCGCCCCCACACGAGCGAGGTCGGCTGGCCGCGCCAGACGCCGTACTTCAGCCACGGGGCCTCGGGCTCGGTCTGAACCTCGCCGTCGGGCCAGATGCCGGTGCCCGACCAGGTCTCCGAGCCCCAGAACGGCGAGCCCGGCGGCCAGGCGCGATCGGCGTGGCGGTAGATGCGGAGGGGGACGTACTCGTCGTACGGCCACGGGTGACCCAGGATGATCTCGACCGAACCGTCGCCATCGAGGTCCGCGACGATCGGGAGGTCCGCGCGAGTCCCCGACTCCCAAGGATCCTGAAACAGCGGCGCGCCGGTGCGCGCGTCGAGGATGTAGAAGGTGTGCTCGTCGTTGTAGAGGACCTCCGGGACGCCGTCGGCGTCGAAGTCGAAGGACGAGCAGGTCGTGAAGGTGCTCGTGTCTTCGATGGGCAGCGACCAGATCTCCATCCCGTCGTGGCGCATCGCGTACAACGTCGCCCGCGTCGCGAACACGATGTCCATGAGCCCGTCGCCGTCGGCGTCGAGCGAGCAGGGCATCGGCGCCTCGTAGTCTGGGGAGCTCGGGAACGGGACCTCGCTGAGGATCGAGCCGTCCGTGTCCGTGACGCTCACGCGGTACTCGGAAACCCAGGCGATCTCGGCGTCGTCGTCAGCGTCGGCCTGAATCAGCATCGCCCCGATTGCGCTGTCCCACGTCGTTGGCTCGATGCTCCAGAGCTCGCTGCCGTCCGCGTCGTAGAGCTTCCAGCCCGTCGCGATCTCCTGATCTCCGTCGAGGTCGACGTCCCCGACCGCAACGTCTCGGACCAGGTTCGTATAGGTGCGGCCCTCGAACAGCCGGGCCCTCACCGAGCCGGACTCTCCATCGAGAATCGCCCGGTAGGTCACCACCTCGGCGAACCCGTCTCCTTCCAGGTCAGCGATCACGAGGCTTGTCCCATTCCCGTCCGGGGGTTCCACGATCGTGTCGCTCGCCCACGATTGCGCTCCGCCCGCGTCGACAAGGTACGCAGGACCCCCAACAGAGGAGTTGGCGACCACTGCGAGGTCCACGGACCCGTCCCCGTCTGCATCGCCGAGCGCAGTGGGGGGGAAGTCGACTCGGGTGGCGGCTGACCAGAGGGCTTCCTCGAGCACTGCGCTCACAGGAGCGATCGTGGCCTCGTTGTAGATCGATCCCGCGCACGCGACCTCCGACGTCCCGTTCCCGTCGAAGTCAGCAACGGACGTGACCCGGCAGCCCAACGTCGGCGTGACCCCCTCCAGCCAGACCTCCACGTCCCACGGGTTCGCCGCCGGTGAGAACTCGCCGCAGGATGGCTCGCCCTCCACGGCAATGCTGGCCGTCAGCGAGAGGCCACAGGTCCGGTCGACGCAATCGCCGATGCCGTCGCCGTCCTCGTCCGGGAATCCCTCATCTGTGAACCCATCTCGGTCGTCATCGTACCCGTTGCAGGACTCCGTCTGGCCCGTTGCGGCATCGTCACCATCGCGGCCAGGGACAATCAGGCCTGCCGGGGTGGAGCCCTCCTCCCGTCTCGCCACACCGTACTCTGTGCACGCGACCAGAAGGAGGGTCAGCGACAAGCCGTGGCCCCGTTGCCCTCCTACGGACACTCGGCAGGCCGCGACGTGAGCACGGTCGCGCTGCATACCCCCACCTGAGTCGAACCACCGTCGACCCGAGTGGAGGCGTTGTTGCAGTTGACCGTGTCCGCCGGAGCCCCGTCACCCCACAGGTTGTCCACCCCGGCGTTCGCGTCGCCGTCGTAGAGCGCGTCCCCCGCGACGTGCGAGTCCCCGCACACGTCGTCGTCGCCCGTCCCCCCGTCGAGGGTGTCGTCGCCGTCGCCCCCCGAGATGTTGTCGTTGTCGCCCTCCCCGAAGATGGTGTCGTCGCCCACGCCGCCCTGCATCCAGTCGACCTCGGTGCCGCCGTACATCGTGTCGTCCCCGGCGCCGCCGTCGCACTCGTCGGCCCCGGCCCCCCCTAGAGGTAGTCGTCGCCGCCGAAGCCCGCGATGTCGTCGTTGTCCGAGTCGCCGTTGAGGGTCTCCGAGTAGGTGGAGAAGCCGTAGTTCGAGCCTTTGACCACGTCGTCGCCGGCACCGGCGTTGAGAGCCAGAAGCATGCCTACCTCCTCGTCGGTGGCCCAGCCATCGTCGCATGCGCGGACCGAAAAGCCAAGCGCGCGCGACGCCCCCGCTCGCGCGCTCCGGGAACGCGATTGGGGAACGGCGCTCCCGCCGCTATGATCCCGACATGGCCGATGTCGCGCGCCGCCGGATCACGCTCGCCGAGTACTTCGGCATGGCCGAGATCTCGACGCTCCGGCTCGAGTACCTGGACGGCGCCGTGTACGCGATGGCCGGAGCCGAGCTGGAGCACAACGACGTCGCCGCCAACGTGCTCGCCTGTTGAGCTGATCGGCCACATCCCTCGCACGTCGGCGCGATGACGATGGTCCGCAACGGCAGTGCGTGAGCTGCGGGTCGACGAGCGGCTGCTCGTAGGAGCGCCGCGTCGCCGGTCGTGGACCCCGCCGTCGCCCATCGTGGACGCGGCGGGCCGATTCGCGAGGTTGGCGCGTGGGCACCGGGGTTGCTTCGGCTCCGGCCGAGGTGTCCATGCCCGACCCGCTCGACGTGCGCCGCCGCGAGATCCTCGCCGCCGCCGGCCTCCTGTTCGCCGCGCCGGCCGCCGCCGCCACGCCGCCGGTCTCCGCGGAGCGCGCGGCCGTGCGCGCCCACGCCACCCTCGCCCGCGAGCGCTCGCGGCGGGTCCGCGAGCTCGCGCTCGCGCGGACGGTGGGCGCGCACCCGGACGCCGCGGCCCTCGGCGAGCACGTCGCCAGCGCGTTCGGCGCGCTCGTCGCGGTGGACACGGTCCTGCTCCTCTCCCCCGAGCAGCAGGCGGCGCCCGAGGTGCAGCGGGTCCTCGCGGACGCGTCGGCCGCGGTGGCGACGGCGGTGCTGGGCATGCGCGCGGGGCTCGCCGAGGTGGCCTCCCGCGTCGACCCCGAGGCCTTTGCCGCGGCGCTCGGCGCGGCCGAGCAGGAGGCGCTCGCCCTCGCCCCCTCCGGTCGGTCCCGGCGGCGCCTCGGGCGGGGCTTCGCCCGCATGCGCGAGCAGCTCGCCCGCGCCCCCGCGGGCGAGGTGTTGCGGGAGCTCCTCGCGCGGATGGACCACGTGGAGGCCCTCGCCGCCGGGCTCCGGGAGCCCGGGGCGCGCCGCCGCGCGTTCGGCCCCGACCACGACGCGACCGAGGCGCGGCTGCTCGCGGCAGGGGCGGCCTGGGCGGCGGCCGACCCGGACACCCCGGGCGCCGACCCGGAACCGAGCGGTCGAGAGGCCCAGGTCGTGCTCGGGGCGCTCCTCCTCGGGCTCGGGATCACGGCCGCTGGCGTGTTGACGGTCCTCGCCATCCAGTCGCTCTACTGCCCGTGCCTCGCGATCCTCCTCCTCCTCGGCGCCGGCGCCGCGTTCGCGCTGCTCGGAGGGCCCGGGATCCTGCTCCTGAACGGACCGGAGAGCCGTCCGGAGCCCAGGGGGTGGGTCACCGAGGTGACCGTACCGCGCGACGGACGCTGGACCGACCCGGGGATCCGCCTCGACGCGTGGGTCACCTACCACCTCGAGGCAGAGGAGGTGGAGATCGGCTCGGGCGCGCCCACCGACGGCTCGCCCACCGGGAACCCCCTCCTCGACGCGGGCCCCGAGGCCCCGGCGCCCGGGTTGCCGCTCGGCGCGGTGGTCGCGCGGACGGACGGGCGCGACGTCCGGCTGGTGGGCCGCCGCCTTGCCCTCCGCGGCATCGGGGGCGCGCTCGAGCTCGCGGTGAACGAGCCAGCGTCGGCGTCGACGCGGGGGTTCCTCGTCCGGATCCACGAGATCGCGCGGGTGTAGCGGGAGGTGGCCCGCGGTTTCACTGCCGAGCCCTGTAGCGGCGCCGGCCCCCCCGGCCGGTTGCCGCCACGGCCTCGGCGGCCTACCCCTTGCGCATGTCCCGCAACCTCCCCCTCTTCCTCCTGATCGCCTGCGTCTCCGACCTGCTCACCTTCGACGTGGAGCAGGACGCCACCACCGAGGTCGAAGGCGTCGGCGCGATCGGCATCGTGCTCGACGCGCTCGACTTCACCGGCTTCGGCGAGATGGACGTCGCCGTCGAGCAGGAGCTCGAGAACCAGGGCGTCGCCGAGGGCGACGTCGAGTCCGTCCGCGTCACCACGTTCACGCTCTCGACCCCCGACGGCGAGGACCTCTCGTTCATCGACACCTTCGCCGTCAACATCTCGGCGCCCGGGCTCGACACCGTCCAGATCGCCCACCAGGACGAGTTCCCCGAGGGCGTCACCACGGTGGAGATGGTGATCGACGACGTCGACCTCGCCCCCTACGTCGTCGCCGAGTCCATGACGGTCGAGACCCTCGCGGACGGCGAGGCCCCCTGGGACACCACCACCATCGACGCCCACATCGTGCTCATCGTCGAGGCGACGGCCCAGGCGGCGTGCAAGCAGGCGAAGGCGCAGCAGTAGGGCAACCTTACTTCCGCTGCACGCTCCAGCTCGACGTCTTCCCGCCCACGACCACCGTGCCGCTGATCGTGTTCCCGGCGACGATGCCGGAGAACTTCATCCCGTCGGCCTCGGCGAGGTCGACGCGGTCGCCGCTGCACCCGCCGGCGAGCGAGATCGTCCGCACGGTCTGCCCCACCATCGTCCGGCCCTGCGCCTTGACCGCGCCGCCGCTCACCGAGCTCACCACCAGCGTGAACGGGCGCCCGTCCATCTTCCCCTGCCAGCTCCCCGTCTGCAGGCACGCGGCCACGGGCGCGGCCTCCACCGGCGCGCTCGCGGCCTTCGCCTCGACCGGGGGCGGCGCCGCGACGGGCTCCGGCGGGGGCGCCTCCGCCACGACGGGCTCGGGCGCGGGCGTGGGCGCGGGAACGGGCGCGGCGTCCGCGACCTCGGCCGGGGCCGACGGCGCCGTCTTCGCGGAGGGGGCGCTCGCCGGCGACGCGGCCACGGGCGCGCTCGCGGGCTCGGGCGACGGCGTGGCGACGGCCACCGGCGCGGGCGACGGCGAAGCCACCGGGGCGACGGTGACCACGGGCACGGCCTCGGGCGACGGCACCTGCTCCACCTCGACCCGCGGCTCGGGCGCCGGCGACCGCATCAGCGCCCACGCGGCGGCCCGCCCGCCC
>JBMOQZ010000395.1:0-4862 GCA_049322475.1 Myxococcota bacterium
GTCGCCGTCGCGTACGCGCTCCACGCGTGGCCGCCCTTCTGGAGGCCCCGCCCCCGCGACCTCGCCGGCGTCGGCGCCGCGGCGCTCGCCGGGCCGCTGTTCTTCCCGCCGCTCCACGCGCTCTGGGCCGACCGCCTCGGCGACGACGCGATCGGCGTGTTGCCCGTCCTGCTCGGGGTCGGCTCGCTCGTCGGGGTCGTGGCGCTCGCCCGCGTCGTGAAGGTGCGCGCCGACGACCGGGAGCTCTCGCTGCTCGTCGCCGTCGTGCTCCTCGCGGCGTCGGTCGCGGTCCCGCTGCAGCTCTCGGAGGCGTGGCTCACCGTCGGGTGGGCCATCGAGGTCGCCGCGCTCGCCGCGCTCTCCCGGCGCCTCTCGCACCCGATCGTGCGGGCCTTCGCGGGGGCGCTCGCCGCGGCGGTCGCCGTGCGGCTCCTGCTCAACCCCGACGCGCTCCGCTACGGCGGCGGCGAGGGGCTCCCGGTCCTCAACTGGACGCTCTACACCTGGGGCGTCCCCGCCGTCTGCCTGCTGGTGGCGGCGCGGCTCTGGCCGGGGCCGGCATGGACCGCGGTCGCGTTCCGCGTCGTCAGCGTGCTGTTGCTCTTCGCGCTGGTGAACCTCGAGGTGGCGCACGCGTTCGCGCGCGACGACACGCTCTCGTTCACGAGCGAGAACCTCTCGGAGAGCATGACCCGCTCCGTCGCGTGGGCCGCCTACGGTCTCGCCCTGCTCGCGATCGGCGCGGCGCAGGGGACGAAGGGCGCGCGGCTCGCCGGCCTCTTCTTCACCATGCTCGGCGCGGGGAAGGTGTTCCTCGTCGACCTGTGGAGCCTCTCGGGGCTCGCCCGCGTCGGCTCGTTCGCCGGGCTCGCGATCACGCTGCTCGCGGGCGCGATCGCCCTCCAACGCTTCGTCCTCCGGGAGCGGAAGCCATGACGTTCCTCGTCCCCTTCGCGCTCGCCCAGGCCTCGCCCGAGGCCTTCCCCCTGCGCCTCGACGTCGCCCTCCCCGAGCGCGGGCCCGGCCGCGTGGAGCTGCCCGCCGACGTCGTCGGCGCGGCGCCGCACCTGCTCGACCGCACGCTCCTGCTCGTGGGCGCCGGGGGCGCCGGCGTCCCGTACACGGTCGTGCGCTCGGGGCCCGACGTCGCGTGGAGCGAGGGCACGCTCTCGTTCCGCCCCGCCGGCGAGCACACCTGGGCCGTCGAGGGGCCCGACGTGCCGATCGACGAGCTCGTCCTGCTCGTCGAGGACCTCGACGATTTGGGCCCCGTCCGCGCCGAGGTGCGCTGGGGGACCGAGGGTCGGGCGACCGCGCTGCTCTACGAGCTCGACGCCGAGCTGCGGAACGACACCATCCCGCTCCCCGGGGTGGGGGGGCCCTTCCTGCTCACGCTCACGCCGCTGCGCGACACGACGGCGGACCTCGACCTCGTCCGCGCGCGCACCCGCCCGCCCGAGCTCGTCCCGCCCGTCCGCGAGCGGCTCGCCGTCGGGCCGCCCGCGATCACCGAGCACGGGACGGCGCGCTGGGTCGTGCCGCTCCCGGGGCCCCGCACCGTCACGGCCATCGAGCTCGAGTCCCCCGAGCCGCGCTTCGACCGCGAGGTCCGCGTCGGGCACCCCGGCGTCGGCGCGAGCGAGCCCTCGCTCGAGGGCTGGGGCCGCGTGCGGCGCCTCGACGTGGGCGCGGTGAAGGTCGAGCGCACGCGGGTCGCCGGCCTCTCGGTCGCCGACGACACGCTCGTGTTCGAGATCGCCACCGACCGCGGGCGCCCGATGGAGGTGACGGGGGTGGTCGTCGAGTCGGTCGGCGCCTGGCTCCTCGCGAACGACGCCGGCGCCGGCCCCCACGTGCTCTACGCCGGCACCACCGAGCCGCTCGAGCCCTACGACCTCGGGATGGCCGCGCCCGCGCTGCTCCGCGTGGCGCCGCCCCCCTCCGTCGCCGGCCCGCCGTCGCCGAACCCGGCCTTCCTCCCGCGCGCGACCCGCGAGGGCGTCGACGCGCCGGGGCCGCTCGTGAACTTCGCCCGGTTCCGCTGGACACGCCCGATCGAAGGTCCGCCCGGCTGGGCGCGCCTCCGACTCGACGCGGACGTGCTCGCCCACGCGCGCCCGGACCTCGCGGACCTGCGCGTCGTCGACGCCGCGGGGGCCCAGATCCCCTACGTCACGCGCGCCACCGGATGGGAGGCCCCGCTCGAGCTCGGGGCGATGGAGCGGACCGAGGACGGCTCGACCTCGCTGCTGCGCGTGCCCCTCCCGCGGCCCGACGTGCCCGTCGCGACCGTGCGGCTCGCGACGGGCGCCGACCTCTTCGAGCGCACCGTGGAGATCCTGCGTGACCGCGGCCGGATGACCGAGACGCTCCGCTACGTCCAGTGGCGCGGCTCCGAGCAGGGCGGCGCGCTGGCGATCGCCGTGAACGACCGGCTCGGCGGCGACCTCCTGATCCGCGTGCAGAACGGCGACAACGCGCCGCTCCCCGTCACCGCGGTCGAGGCGACCACCGCGGTGTGGGAGCTGCGCGCGCGTATCCCCGAGGGGGGCGCGCGCCTGCTCTACGGCGCCCCGGGCGAGCACGCCCCCGACTACGATCTCGCGCTGCTCCGCGAGGAGGTGCTCCGCACCCCCGTCCCCGAGGCGAAACTCGGGCCCGAGGCCGCGACCGGTACGCCCGAGCTGGCGACGCGCGACCGCCTGCTGGTGATCGCGGGCGTCGTGGCGCTCGCGCTCGGGCTCGTGGGGATGACCGTGCGGGTGCTGGCGGGCGTGCAGCCGTCGGAGCCCGACCCGAAGCCCGAAGCCTGACGCCTGATTAGACGTGCGCCCCGGAGGTACCCATGTCGCTCGTCGAGCAGGTGTCGGCCGAGCTCAAGAAGGCGATGCTCGCGAAGGACGCGCCGCGCACCACGGGCCTGCGCATGATCCGCGCGGCCTTCATCGAGCTGGAGAAGGAGGGGAAGGGCCCCGTCACGGACGAGCGCTGCTTCGAGGCGCTCCGTCGCCTGAAGAAGCAGCGCGAGGACAGCATCGCGGCGTACGACTCGGCGGGGCGCAAGGACCTCGCCGACCAGGAGCGCACCGAGCTCGCCATCGTCGAGTCGCTCCTGCCGAAGCTCGCCGACGAGGCGCAGACGCTCGCGTGGGTGAAGGAGGCCATCGCCACCAGCGGCGCGACGAGCGCGAAGGAGATGGGCAAGGCCATGGGCGCCCTGATGAAGGCCCACAAGGCCGACGTCGACGCGGGGCTCGCCCGCAAGCTGCTCGAGAAGGAGCTCGGGGCCTAGTGTTCCGCCGCGTCTTCATCGCCAACCGCGGCGAGGTCGCGGCGCGCGTCGCCCGCACCTGCCGGCGCATGGGTGTCACGCCCGTCGCCGCGGTCACGGAGCCGGACGCGAAGCTCCAGTGGCTCGCCGAGGTGGAGACGGCGCCGGTGGGCGGCCGCGCCGGGTACCTCGACGCCGACGCGATCCTCGCGGCCGCGCGCGCGTCGCGGTGCGCGGCGCTGCACCCCGGGTGGGGCTTCCTCTCCGAGAACGCGCTCTTCGCGACGCGCTGCGAGCAGGAGCGCGTGACGTTCATCGGGCCCGGTCCGGCGGCCATCCGCGCGATGGGCGACAAGGCCGTCGCCCGCGAGACGATGGGCCGGCTCGGGATGCCGCTCATCCCCGGCTCCGAGGGCAACGTCGCCACCGTCGAGGAGGCCCGGCGGGTCGCCGATCGCTTCGGGTACCCCGTCCTGCTCAAGGCGCGCGCGGGCGGCGGCGGGCGAGGCATGCGGCGCGTGCACGCGCCCGACGAGATGGAGGCGGCGTTCCGGGAGGCCACGGCCGAGGCGGAGAGCGCGTTCGGCGACGGCGCGCTCTACCTCGAGAAGCTCATCGTGGGCGGCCGGCACGTCGAGTACCAGGTGCTGGGCGATCGCCACGGCAACCTCGTCCACCTCGGCGAGCGCGAGTGCAGCGTGCAGCGGCGCCACCAGAAGCTGCTCGAGGAGAGCCCCTCGCCGGCGCTGACGCCCGATCTGCGGGCGCGCACCGGCGCGGTGGTCGCGGAGGCGTGCCGCCGCGCGGGCTACGTCGGCGCGGGCACCGTGGAGATGCTGCTCGACGCGGACGGCAGCCTCTACTTCATGGAGATGAACACGCGCCTGCAGGTGGAGCACCCGGTCACCGAGATGGTGACGGGACTCGACCTCGTGGAGCTGCAGCTGCGCGTGGCGGCGAACGAGGTCGTGCGCCCCGAGCTGACGATGCAGGGACACGCGATCGAGTGCCGCGTCAACGCGGAGGACCCCGAGCAGGGCTTCCGCCCCGCGCCCGGCCGCGTGACGAAGCTGCGCCTGCCCGCGGGGGAGGGGGTCCGCGTCGACACCCACCTCCGCGAGGGCGACGCCATCTCGCCCCACTACGACTCGATGATCGCGAAGGTGATCGTCCACGGGCGCGATCGCGCCGACGCCCTCGCGCGCATGGAGGTGGCGCTCGCGGGGATGGTCGTCGAGGGCGTGCCCACCACGATCGCCCTCCACCGCCGCATTCTGGCCGACGGCAGGTTCCGCGCGGGCGACTACGACACCACGTTCCTCGATCGCATGCTCGCTACGTGAATTCGTCCGCGCCCATCGCGACCGCCATCGCTGTCGCGCTGGTGATGCGGCTCCTCCTGATCTGGACCTGGCCCGCCAACTTCGGGCTCGACGGGTTCCAGCGCTGGGCCGGCCGGGACTGGCTGCTCGTCCAGGACTGGCTCCCGGCCGCGCAGGGGGTCGTGTGGGGGGTCGCCCGGCTCGGCGGGGACGTGCTCGCCGCGCGGGTGGCGATGGCGGTCGTGGCGTCGCTCGCGACGGGCGCGGGC
>JBMOQZ010000396.1:0-45516 GCA_049322475.1 Myxococcota bacterium
CGAACAGCGGCTCGGGTCGACCCGCGCGGTGCTCGACGAGGTGCGTGTCCGGCTCGACCGACACCTCGCCGCGGGCGCGCCCGCCGGCTCGCCCGAGGAGGTCGCCGCCGTCGCCGCGGCCCGTCGCGCCGAGGCCGAGGCCGCTGCGGCCACGCTCGTCGAGGCGCGCGTGGCGCTCGCCCAGGACGACGCCGCGCGCGCGAAGGTGGAGGCGCTGCTGCCGGCCATCGAGGCGCAGCGCGAGACGACGGAGCTCTGGCAACGGCTCAACGCCCTCGTCGGCAGCAAGGAGGGCGACAAGTTCCGTCGCTACGCGCAGGGCCTCACGCTCGACGCGCTGCTCGCGCTCGCGAACGCGCACCTCGGCGACCTCGCGCCCCGCTACCGCCTGATGCGCGTGCCGGGCGAGGACCTCGACCTCCAGGTCGTCGACCGCGACCTCGGCGACGAGCCCCGCGGCGTCCAGAGCCTGTCGGGCGGCGAGAGCTTCCTCGCCTCGCTGGCGCTCGCGCTCGGGCTCGCCTCGCTGACGTCGCAGGACACGCGCGTGGACTCCCTGTTCGTCGACGAGGGCTTCGGCACGCTCGACCCGCAGACGCTCGAGACCGCGCTCGACGCGCTCGACGCGCTGCAGGCCACGGGCCGCAAGGTCGGGCTCATCTCGCACGTCCCCGGCATGGCCGAGCGCATCGGCGCGCAGGTGCGCGTGGAGCCGCTGGGCGCGGGGCGCAGCCGCGTCGTCGTCAGCGCGTGACTACTTGCTCTCGACCCACTTGTCGAGGTCCGCCGACAGGCCCTGCATGCTGTCGATGACCATGTTCAGCGCGAGGTCGGGGTCCACCTCGTCGCCGGAGAGCTTGGCGACCACCCACATCGACTGGATGTTGCGCGAGCCGCCCCCCTCCGGGAGGACCATCCACAGGTAGTACTGCTGCTCGACCTCCAGCCAGTCGAGGCTCACCGTGGACGGCTGGCGGGTCCAGTTGCGCTGGATCATCGCCGGCCCGTCGGGGGTCTCGACCCACCGGTACTGCACGCGGCTGTTCGTCTCGACCGTGAGGAACGTGAAGTCCTGGGTCGCCCAGATCTCCGTCTCGTACCAGTCGCACTCGTGGTCGACGAAGCATCGCGCCGTGCCCGTCAGCTCCTCGCGCTCGTAGCTGACGTACGTGCCGGGGTAGATCTCGTCGACGTCGTCGAGGAGCTGCGCCTCGATCAGCTCGTCCACGTCGAACTCGCTGACGTGCCCCACGGCCGCGCCGGCGAGGTCGTCGAGCGGGCGCTCCTCGTCCTCGAGCCCGTCGACCGTCTCCTGGTCGAGGTTGTCGACGGTGTAGCCCTCGAGCGTCTCGTCGATGCGCTCGATCAGCCACTCGTCGAGGTTGACGGCGCCCGCCTCCAGCGCGGCGGGATCGTCGTCGGGGACGTGCGCGTAGAGGTACCCGACGAGCTCGTCGAGCTCTTGAGGAGCCTCGGGCGGACCCTTGCACGCCACGAGGCACACCGGAAGGACGAAGACGAGCCCGCGCATCGCCCCGCATCGTAGAGCACCGATCCCCCCCTCGCAACACGCGGAATCGAAGACCCCCTTGTCGGGTTCGAGCTCCGTGACAAAGCTGTGATGAAACGAGGAGGCACGGCGCGTGGTGGACGCGAATTCGTCGAGCTTCAAGCAAGAGCTCTCTCTCGGACGGCGCTTCGCGGAGGCGGTGGCCGTCGCGCTGGCGGTCTCGGTGGTCTACTTCGGGACGGGCACACGGATGATGCCCTCCGCGGAGCCGTTCGTGCTCCCGGTGGACCGGTGGGTCCCGTTCGTCCCGGAGACGGTGTGGATGTACATGCCGGGCTACGCCGCCTGTTTCCTCGTCACGCTCTGGGTCGTGCGCGACGCCGAGTCGTTCCGGGCCGCGCTCGCGGCGTTCGGCCTCCTCACGGTGCTCGCCGTCCCGTTCTTCACGCTCCTCCCCGTCGCGGGGCCTCGTCCCCCCGCGCCCGTGGACGCCACGCTCTCCGCGCAGTTCGTCCGGTGGCTCTACGCGAACGACCCGAACGTGAACACGTTCCCGTCGCTCCACGTCGCGAACGCCACGCTGTGCGCGGTGATCACCTCCCATGTCGACCGTCGCTGGGGCGCGGTCGTGTGGGCGCTCGCGGCAGGCATCTGCGTCAGCGTGCTCACGCTCAAGCAGCACTGGGCGGCCGACGTCCCGGCAGGCTGGGCGCTCGCGACGGCCGGCGTGGCCGCGTGGCGGTCGCGGTCGCTCGTCCCGGCGTTCCGCGCGCGGATCGCCGGCCTCCTCGCGCGCGATGCGAGCGAGCCCTGGCGCGCGCTGGCGCGGCGCCCTACCGACCGGCGTCGTAGGGGATGGTGATCACCAGCCCCACGTGATCGCTGACCCGGAGCACGTCGTCGGCGATCTCCACGGGGCGCACCTTCGTCCCCGGGTGGCGCCTCAGGAACGCGGCGTTGACGCCCACCCGGTCGTAGGGGGCGTCGCGGTCCCAGAAGGGGTGGTCCTTGTCCTTGCGAACGCTGCCGCGGAACGTGCCCTCGCGGGCCTTGAACCAGTCGAGGTCGATGTCGGTCAGCTCGCGGAACCAGCCGACGGTGCGGTCGTCGACGGCGCGCGCGTCGCGGACGTAGGCGTCGTCCTCGTCGCGCTCGGGCCGGAAGCCCGCGAGGAGGTTGAGGTCGCCCGTGAGGAGGGTCGCGCGGTCGGGGCGGCCGAGGTCCTGGGCGAGGTCCTCGAACTGGCCGCGGCGGCCGCGGCGTGCTTCGCCGGCGCCCCGTGCGGGGCGACGATGGTAGCTCGCCTGCGTGTGGCTCCACACGATCTGGGTGTCGTCGACCACGAGGCCGGCCCACCCCTTGTGGTAGCCGACGAGCCTCCCGAGGAACCCCTCCGCGAGCGAGACGGGACGGGCCCGGAAGCGACGTCCGGCGTGCCCCGCGACGGCGCGCTCCACACCCCAGGGCCGCTGCCGGACGCCGAGCGCGAGGCCGGCGGGCGGGTGGTCGTCGCTCAACACGTGCCAGTGGTAGGGCTCGCGGACGCCGTCGCCGTCCTGGGTGTAGAAGCACCAGTCGGCGCTCCACATCCGCAGCTCGTCGGTGATCCGCGCCTCCGAGAGCAGGAGGAGGTCCACCGCCGCGCCCTCGCCGGCGAGGTAGCGCGCGAGCAGCGCCGCGCGCTCCGCCCGGTGGGCCCCGGTCGCGATGAACTTCAGGTTCTGCGACAGGACCACCACCTCCCCGTCCGGGTCGCGGAGCGCGGGCGCGTCGGGGCAGTGGGCCTCCGCCTGCGCGAGGAGCGTGAGAAGGAGCATCCGGGATCAGTGTAGCCGCGGCGGGAAACCCCTTCCAGACGTCCCGCCTTCCGTCAGGCCCGCTCGAAGACGGCCGCCGCGCCCATTCCCCCGCCGATGCACATCGACACGATCCCGTACCGCACGTTCCGCCGCCCCATCTCGTGGAGCAGCGTCGCCGTGAGCTTCGAGCCCGTGCAGCCCAGCGGGTGGCCGAGCGCGATGGCGCCGCCGTTGACGTTGACGAGCTTCTCGTCGATGCCGAGCTCGCGGACGACGGCGAGCGCCTGCGCGGCGAAGGCCTCGTTGAGCTCGATCAGGCCCACGTCCGACAGCGAGATGCCCGCCTTCGCGAGGGCCTTCGGGATGGCGGCGACGGGACCGATCCCCATGATCTCCGGAGGGACGCCGGCGACCTGGAAGCTCCGGAGGTAGCCGAGCACCGGCCAGCCTTCCCGCTCCGCGACCTCGCGCGCGGCGAGGAGCACGGCGGCGGCGCCGTCGCTGGTCTGCGAGCTGTTGCCGGCGGTGGCGGTCCCGTTTTGCTTGAACGCGGGCTTGAGCTTCGCGAGCCCCTCGATCGTGGTGTCGGCGCGAGGCCCCTCGTCGACCTCGAACACGATCTCTCGCCAGCCGGCGTCGCTCGCCACGCGGGTCTTCACCGGCACGATCTCCGCCTTGAAGCGCCCCTCGGCGATCGCGGCGAGCGCCTTCCTGTGCGAGCCGAGCGCGAAGGCGTCCTGGGCCTCGCGCGCGACGCCGTACTTCTCGGCGACGAGCTCCGCGGTGATGCCCATCGGCGTGTACGCCTCGGGCCGGCGCTCCATGAGGCCGGGGTGCGGCGAAGGCTTCTGTCCGCCCATCGCGATCTGGCTCATGCTCTCGACGCCGCCGGTGAGCGCGACGTCCTGCCAGCCGCAGCCGATCGCGGCCGCGGCCTGCGCGAGCGACTGCAGCCCGCTCGAGCAGAAGCGGTTGATGGTGATCGCGGGGACGCTGTCGGGGAGCCCGGCGAGGAACGACGCGATGCGCGCGACGTTCATCCCCTGCTCCGCCTCGGGCATCGCCGTGCCGATCACGACGTCGTCGACGCGAGCGAGGTCGAGGCCCGGGACGCGGTCGAGCGCGCCCTTGAGCGCCTGCCCGAGCAGCTCGTCCGGACGGGTGTCCTTCAGCGACCCGCGCGGCGCCTTGCCGACGGCCGTCCGGACGGCGGAAACGATTGCGACTTCACGAGACATGCAGGTCTCCGAAGAGAGGCCCTCTCCCCGCTCTCGGGGAGAGGGTGGCCGAAGGCCGGGTGAGGGGTGTCAGTTGCGAAGCGGCTTGCCCTTCTCGAGCATGTGCTGGATGCGGGCGATCGTGCCGGGGTTCCCGCACAGCGACAGGAAGGCCTCGCGCTCCAGATCGAGCAGGTCCTGCTCGGTCTTGACCGCGTTGCTCGGGCAGTCGCCGCCGGTGAGCACGTACGCGAGCTTCTTGCCGACGACGGTGTCGTACTCGGTGACGAAGCCACCCTGGCGCATCTGGTAGATGAACAGCTCGATCGCCGCGCGGCCCGCGGGCCCGGGCACCCGCACCGTGCGCTTGCGGGGCGGCTTGTAGCCGGCGGTGACGAGGCCCAGCGCGAGGCGCTTGGCGTCGCCGATCAGGCGGTCGGGATCGAGCGTGAGGCGGTCGCCCGGGCGGACGAAGCCGGCGTCGCGCGCCTCCTCGCCGCTCGTCGCCACCTTCGCCGTGCCGATCCACTCGAACGCCTTCTGGACGAACGGGTTCGGGTCGTAGTTGGTGCCCGGCGGGATGTCGCCCATGTACCGGACGAGCAGCTCCTTGCAGCCGCCGCCCGCGGGGATGAGGCCGACGCCCACCTCCACGAGGCCCGCGTAGAGCTCGCCCGCGGCCTGCGTGGCCGCGGAGTGCATGGTGACCTCGACGCCGCCGCCGAGGGTGAGCCCCCAGGGCGCGGTCACGACGGGCTTCGCGTTGTACTTCGCGCGCTGGCCGACGTCCTGCAGCGCCCGGACCGCGCGATCGATGCTCGCCCAGTCCTGCTGCATCGCGTACATCATGATCATCAGGATGTTCGCGCCCGCGCAGAAGGCGGTGCCGCCCTGGTTGCCGACGACGAGCGCCTCGTACTTGCCGGCGTCGAGCAGATCGAGCGCGTCGACGTACATGGGGAGGATCAGGTCGTCGAGCGCGTTCATCTTCGAGTGGAACTCGAGGCAGAGCACGCCGTCGCCCAGGTCCAGCAGCGACGCCGACGGGTTGCGCTTGATCTCGCCGCCCTTGCTGCGGACGTCCTCGAGGAGGAGCTGGCCCTCGCCCCGGCGGACGGGCTTCGGCGCCTTGTCCCAGTGGGTGAGCGTGCCGTCGACGCGCTCGTAGAAGCGGGTCCGCCCGCTCGCGAGCATGTCCTTCACCCACTTCGGCACGACGCGGCCCTCGGCCTCCATGCGCGCGACCGTCTCGGGTACGCCGAGGGCGTCCCAGCTCTCGAAGGGGCCGACCTCCCACGCGAAGCCCCACTTCATCGCGTTGTCGATGTTCACGACGTCGTCGGCGATCTCGCCCACGCGGTTCGCCGCGTAGATCAGCGTGTCGGCGGTGACGTCCCACACGAACTTCGCGGCGGCGTCCTTGCCGTTGATGATGATCTTCACGCTCTCGGCGGGGGTCTCGGCCTTGCGGGCCGCGCCGATGCTCTCGAAGCGCACCTTCTGCTGCGGGACGTACTCGCCCGTCTGGAGGTTCAGCGCGAGGATCTCGCTCTTGCCGTCCGCTCCCTTCACCTTCTTGTAGAAGCCGACGCCGGACTTCTCGCCGAGCGCGCCCTTCTCGATGAGCGTCGCGAGGTACGACGGGACCTTGAAGTAGTCCTTGCTCTCGTCGTTCGGCGTGTTCGCGGCGAGCCCGTCGATGACGTGCTTGAGCGTGTCGAGGCCGACGAGATCGGCGGTGCGGAAGACGGCGGACGCCGGGCGACCCGTGGGCTTGCCCCAGATCGCGTCGACCTGCTCCACCGTGAAGCCGCCCGCCTCCATGTGCCGGAAGATCGAGCAGATGCCGAAGGTGCCGATGCGGTTCGCGACGAACGCCGGCGTGTCCTTCGCCCACACGATGCCCTTCCCGAGCACGCGCTCGCCGAAGTCGGCCCAGGCCTTCAGGACCTCGGGCTTCGTGTCCGGGCCACCGACGAGCTCGAGGAGCCGCATGTAGCGGACGGGGTTGAAGAAGTGCGTCACGCAGAAGTGCGCCTTCGTGTCGGCGTCCATCCCCTGCGTCAGCATGGAGATCGGCAGGCCCGACGTGTTCGAGCTGACGATGCTGCCCGGCTTGCGGTTCTTCGCAACCCAGCCGTAGACCTTGTGCTTGATGGGGAGGATCTCCGCGACGACCTCGATGATCAGGTCGCACTCGGCGAGCCGCGCGGCGTCGGCCTCGTACTCGCAGGGCGCGATCCGCGCGGTGTCGGACGCGCGGTAGAGCGGCGCGGGCTTCAGCTTCGCGAGGTTGGCGATGCCGGCCTTCGCGATCGCGCGGGGGTCGCCGCCGTCCTTCGGCGGGATGTCGTAGAGCAGGCTGTCGATGCCCGCGTTGGCGAGGTGGGCGGCGATGCCCTGGCCCATGACGCCGGCGCCGAGGACCGCGACTTTCTGGATGGCCATCCGTGGCTCCTGAATGAAGGCTCATTCAGGTATGCCCGGAGGCGCCCGCAGGCAAGGTCGGGGCGGGTCGGTCCTACAACCCAGCCTGCAGGAGCATGTCCTCCACCCAGTAGACGCCCTGGATGTCGCGCTCGAAGCCGTCGGCGTGCAGCCGCAGGTAGTCGGCGAGGATCAGGTCCTTGCGCATCCACTCGAGCAGCTCCTTGCCGCCGAGGCGCGGGTCGGGCTCCTGCCCGCCGACGACCGACTTCAGGTGCATCCAGCGCTCGCGCCCGCCGCGGATCATGAAGCGACGGAACTCGGGCCAGCGCTCGGACAGGATGACCCACGCCCACTGCGCCTCGGAGAGCTCGCGCATCGCGCGGGCCTCGAGGGTGTACTCGGCGAGCAGCATCACGCGGCTGGCGAGCCGCTCGATGAAGCGCGGGATGCCGAGGGGCCGATGCGCGCACGCCACGGTGAGACCGTTGATCGCCTCCTCGCCGAAGGCCTTCTTCACGACGGTCTCCGCCGATCCGACGTACCGGCGAAGGAGCGAGGCGACGCGCCGGATCTCGAGCTTCGGGACGGTCACGGTGAGGTCGACCATCTCGTCGAGGATGCGGGTGGCCGCGACGTCGGCGACGTCCCCGCCCTCGCGCGCCTTGATCGCCGCCATCGCCGCCTCGCGCCCCAACGCGACCACGATCGCGACGTCCGCCCCGCCGCCGATCAGCACGCGCAGACCGTCGAGGAAGGTCATCCGCACCATCGCCGGGAGCTGATCGAGGTCGGCGATGAAGATGACGAGCCGGCCGCGGGCGTTGTTCTTCACGCCGTCGACGAGCATGACCATGCCGCGCCGCATGCGGTCGACCGGGTCCTGATCGCCCGGGTTGAGCGCGGCCCCGCCGCCTTCCGGCACCGTGCCGTCGAAGCGCATGCGGTTCATCTGGCCGACGATGTCGCGCGCGCGGTCGATCAGCGCCGGGCTGTTCGCGCCCCCCGCGCGCGCCACGTTGGCGACGAGCCCGGCGAGCAGGTTGCCCTGCTTGGCGTAGTGCCAGGGGTTGAACCAGACGGTGAGCGGGTAGAGCTCGTTCGACGCGTCGGCGCCGAGCTGCTCGCGGTCGAGCTCGACGTAGTGCATGCACCGGCGCATGAACTCGGTCTTGCCGGTGCCCGGCGCGCCCTGCACGTTGGCCATGACCCCGGGGCCCATGCGCGCGAGCGTGCGCAGGAACGCCCGCACGCCGCGGTCGAGCCCGAGGGCGTCTTCGTTCGGGACACGACCGCGGAGGTCGCGCGGCGCGAGGGTGTCGGCGATGGGCATGGCCGGATGCTACCTGTCCAGCCAGCGAGCGGCAAACGCGCCCTACTCGGTCTGACGGACGCTCACGTCCCCGTTCTCGTCGACGGAGAGCGGCACCGGGCCGAACGGCGTGTCCACGTCCATGTCGGCCGCCAGGTCGACCCGCATCTTCCCGCCCGAGGCGGCGACGGCGGCGGCCTCGAGGGCGTCGGCGTAGTCCACCGAGAACGGGATCTGGAAGGTCTGCGACGTGGCGCCGGGGACCTCGCCGAGCTCCTCGACCACGCCGCCGCCCACGCGCACGCCCGCGAACTTCATGTCGAAGTCGAGGTTCTGGAAGAGCAGGCTGGAGCCGTGGTCGTTGTCGACGTCGACGTCGAGCGTGAGGTCCACCGAATCGCCGTTCAGGTCACCCAGGCGGAGCTGGCCGAGCGTGAACTTCGGCGTACGCAGGGCGGGGAAGTCGCCGTCCTCCGCGTAGGCGATGTCGACGGGACCGAGGTCGGTGTCGAAGCCGAAGCCGCCGGCCAGCCCGTAGCCCACGGCGTCCTCGCCGCGCGCGGCCTCGGCGATCTCGAGGATGTTGGCGAACTCGAGGTCGAGCGGCAGGGCGAGCTCGGAGGAGCCTTCCGCGGTGAGCTGCAGGCCCTCCGGGTTGTCGCCGGACAGGAGCTCGATCTCCTCGAACGCGAGCGCGTAGTCGAAGCGGGAGAGCGGGACGTCGACCGGGTTCGGGTTGTGCACGTCGAACACGAAGTCGACCTCGATGTGCTCGAAGTCGAGGTCCTTCACGTCGAAGCGCTCGAACGTGACGGTCGGGAGGTAGGGCGAGAGGTCGCCCGTGCAACCTGCGAGGAGGAGCGTGATCATCGGAACATCTCCGAGCTGGCCATGACGGCTTGGACGTCTTCGGGGGCCCTTCCTTCGGACCGGAAGGCGGAGGCGTCGGGCGTGACGACGACGACGCGGACCTCGCCGGGGTCGATCACCGCGGCGAGCGAGGCGGTCACGGACTCGCCGGTGGCGGACGCCAGCGCCGCCCGCAGGGACCCGCCCGCACCGGGCAGGAGGCGGGCGGCCAGCAGGTCGATCGCCTCCTCGGCCGGACCGTACGCGTCGCCCGCCATCGTCCGGCCCCGCGCGACCGCGTCCTCGGCGAGCCCCTCGGTGGCGAGCGCGGCGAAGCGCAGGGAGACCTCGGCGGCCGCCGCCGGATCGACCGGGTCCTGCAGCCCCATGCCGACCACCACGCGCTCCTGCACGCGACGGTCGAAGACCGGCCCCTCCCCGAGGGCCTGCGCGACGGCGAGCGCGGCGCGCTCGGACATCGACAGCGGGCGCGCCGCGCGGTGGCCGGCGGCGGCGCAGGACGTCCCGATCGGGGCCTCCACGACGAGCATGCGGCGCCCGTCCACGGGGGGGAGCGTGGCGGGCGTGAGGTGCCGGGTGATGGTCGGCGCGAGGAGCGCCTGATCCGCCAGCCGCGCGGCCTCGGGCACCCCCAGCGCGGCCGACCCGCGGACGTACCGCGCGGCGGCGAAGCCCCGCACCTCCGCGGCGGTCAGGGTCGGGACGACGCTCGTGCGGCCGCGCGGCGCGTGACCGTAGGGGTGGCCCGCGAAGACCCACGCGTCGAACGCGGCGCGGGCGATGTCCCAGCAGGTCTCCGGCGCGGCGAGGGTCTCGCGCGCGGCGGCGATCTTCTGCTCGTCGACCGCGCCGATGGCGGCCGCCAGCGCGGGGAGCGCGTCGGCGTCCACGCGGAACGCGACCAGCTCGGGCTCGACGACCACCTCGGCGCCCGCCTGGGCGGCGATCGTCGCAGCGGTGAGCGCCGCGAGGCCCTCCCGCCCCGGCGGATCGGCGGCGCTCCCCGCGCGCAGCGCGAGCACCACGCGATCGCCGGGGATCGAGACGGCGGCGAGCGGCCCCTGCGCGGCGGCGAGCGGCGGGGGCTCCGCGGGCGGGCGATAAGCGCAGGCGAAGAGCAGAACGAACACGCGGCCCCCTATCGCGGACGTCGTGGGGGCCCAAATCGTAAATAACGGCGCCGTCGGCACCCGGGATCGGCGGCACCGCGGGGAGGGCCGGCGAGCACGCTTTCTCCGGAGGCCCCTGTGCTACACTGTCGCGGGCCCGGGGCTGACGAAGGGCCTTGCAGGAGCGTGAATGACGGAAACGTTCGTGATCGACTTCTCCGTGCCCACCCGCGAGCTCGTCCGCATGCTCCGCGTCCCGCCCGAGAACGTGGGGGCGTTGCCCGAGAGCCTGCTCTGGCGCGTGTTCCTCGAGCTCCGTCGCCGCGGCGAGCCGCTCGCCGCCTCGCACTTCATCCAGGGCCTGCGCTCCCTGCACCGGCGCCGCACCCTCGGCGCGGCCGAGCTGCCCTGCATCGACTCCGATCCCGACGAGCACCGCCTCGCCGAGGACCCCTACCTCGGCGAGCTCTGGAAGTCGTACAAGCGCTGCCTCTGCGCCAACCGGACCGGCCCCGCCGCGCAGATCCTGCGCGAGGTCGAGCAGCAGATCCAGACCAACTGAGGCTTCGGGCCTCGGGCTTCAGCCGGGCTCAGTGCCCCTACGCCGGTCGGAGGCAGGTCGCGCCGGCGGTGACCGCGATCCGCAAGACGAACACGGGCGAGTAGTCCGCGGCCTGTAGCCTGTAGCCTGTAGCCTGTAGCCTTCCCTAGCCTGCGCCCATTCGCGCGCGGGGCGGCCCCGCGGTAGAACGGCGGCCTCCGGAGAGAGCATGCAGCTGGACTGGAACGACATCCGCGCGCGCGCGCAGCGCGGCGAGGGCATCTCCTGGGAGGAGGCCCGCGCCGTCGTCGACCTCGCCGACCTCGACGCGCTCTTCGACGTGGCCTCGTCGGTCCGGTCGACCTGGAAGGGCCAGTACGTCAACACCTGCGGCATCTCCAACGCCAAGAGCGGGCGGTGCCCGGAGGCGTGCAGCTTCTGCAGCCAGTCCGCGCACTTCTCCACCGACGCGCCGAAGTACACGATGAAGGACGCGGCGACCCTCACGCGCGAGGCGAAGGAGGCCTGGGAGAACGGCGTCCGCGAGTTCTCGCTCGTCGCGAGCGGCCGCGCGATGACGAGCCCGACCGAGCTCGCCACCCTCAAGGACGCGGTCGCGGCGATCCGCGAGGAGACGGGCATGCAGACCTGCGCCTCGCTCGGGCTCATGTCGAAGGAGGCCCTCGCCGAGCTGCAGGCGGCGGGCCTCCAGAGCGTGCACCACAACCTCGAGACCGCCCGCTCGCACCACGCGAACATCGTGCAGACCCACAGCTACGACGACGAGGTCGAGACGGTGAAGGCCGCGAAGTCGCTCGGCATGTACACCTGCTGCGGCGGCATCTTCGGCATGGGCGAGTCCTGGGAGCAGCGCATCGAGCTCGCGATGGAGCTCCGCGACCTCGACGTCGACAGCGTGCCGGTGAACTTCCTCAACCCCCGCCCGGGTACGCCGCTCGAAGACCAGCACCAGCTCACCGCCGAGGACTGCCTCAAGATCATCGCGCTGTACCGGCTGGTCCTGCCGACGAAGGACCTGATCGTCTGCGGCGGCCGCGGCGTCAACCTCGGCGAGCGCCAGCAGGAGATCTTCCGCGCCGGCGCCAACGGCGTGATGCTCGGCAACTACCTGACCACCGCAGGGCGCGACGCCGACCTCGACCTCGAGATGATCGAGCGCGAGGGCCTCGTCATCCGTCCACCTCCGCACAAGCCGCACCCGCCCAGCCTGCGCCCGGGCGTTCGCGCCGAGGGCACGGACTCGAACGGGGTCCGCAGCTGAGTCGGTACGCGCCGCTCGCCGAGCGCGTCGACGACCTCCGCGGCGCCGGGCTCGCCCGCGAGCTGCGGGTCGTGGAGCCGATCGACGGGGTGCGCGCGCGCGTCGACGGGCGCGAGGCGTGCCTCTTCTGCTCGAACGACTACCTCGGCCTCGCGCATCACCCCGACGTCGTCGCGGCCTACCGCGGCGCCGGGGCGGGCGCGTCGCGGCTCATCAGCGGCAACCGGCCGGTTCACGTCGCGCTCGAGGAGCGGCTCTCGGCGCTGTTCGGGCGCCCCGCGACGCTGTTCGCGAGCGGGTACGCGGCGAACCTCGCCCTGTACGCGACCGTCCTCCGCAAGGGCGATCTCGTCGCGTCCGACGCGCTCAACCACGCGTCCATCATCGACGGCGTGCGGCTGTCCGCCGCCGAGCGCGTCGTGCTCCCGCACGGGGCGCCGGAGATCCCCGCCGGGGCGCGCCTCGTGGCGGTCGAGGGCCTCTACTCGATGGACGGCGACAGCCCCCCGCTCGCGAAGTACTTCGGCGACCACTGGCTCGCGGTCGACGAGGCCCACGCCTTCGGCGCGATGGGGCCCGGCGGGCGCGGAGCGGCCGCGACGCAGAAGGTCGTGCCCGACTTCATCGTCGGCACGCTGGGGAAGGCGCTCGGCGTCGCCGGGGCGTTCGTGGTCGGACCGCCCGAGCTGCGGGCGCTGCTCGTGAGCGCCGGACGTGCCTTCGTGTACACGACGGGTATCCCCGAGCCCGTGGCCGCCGCCGCTCTCGTCGCGCTCGACCTCGCGGACGACGCGCGGCGAGCCCGGCTCGCCGCCAACGCCCGCCGCCTGCGCGTGGGGCTCTGGCAGATCGGAGCGAAGGTGCTCGGCGACGCGCACATCGTCCCGATCCTCACCGGGGAGCGCACGATGGAGGTCGCCGGGAGGCTTCTCGAGGCCGGCTGGTACGCGCCCGGGATCCGCTTCCCGACGGTGCCGAAGGGCCGGGAGCGCATCCGCGTGACGGTGAGCGCCGCGCACACGGGCGAGCAGATCGACGGGTTCGTGGAGGCGGTGGAGCGCGCTCTGAGGTGACGAGGGGCGAGCGTCCCCGCCCGCCCCTCGCGCCGACTACGTGTCGACGAGCTGCTTCCCGCGCTGCTTCTGCCCGGTCTGCTGGGTCTGCTGCGTGCCCGTGTTGCGCTCGCCGCCGCCGAAGGCGCCGAGGTTCTCGGACTGGCCGAGCCGGCGGATCTGGTTGTGGACGTCCTTCACGCCGAGGACGTTCTCGACGATGTCCTCGATGCGGCGCTTGTCGTCGCGGTTGCGCACCGTGCCGGTGAGCGTGACCTCGCCGTTCTTCACGTTGACGTCGATGTTCTCGGCGTCGATCCCCGTGTTGCCCATGAGGCGGTCGCAGATGTCGTCCTTGATGCGGTCGTCCGAGCGCGTGTAGGACTTCGGGCCGCGACCGGTGAAGCCGCCGCGCCCGCGCTCCGTGTCCATGCCCCAGCGGTCGGTGTCGCCGCCGCCGCCGTAGCCGCCGCCCGTCGGCTCGCCGTAGCCGCCGCCCGTCTGGCCGCCGTAGCCGCCGCCCATCTGGCCGCCGCCGAAGCGCTGCCCGCCGTAGCCGCCGCCGTAGCCGCCGCCGTGACCGCCGTACTGGCCGCCGTAGCCGCCGCCGTACCCGCCGTACTGCCCGCCGTAGGTGCCGCCGCCGTGCTGGCCGCCGTAGCCGCCGCCGTACTGCCCGCCGTACTGGCCACCGTAGCCGCCGCCGCCCGAGCGGTCGAAGTCCATCCCCGACGTGTCGCGGCCGCGCATCCAGCCCTCGACGTCCCGGTTCATCCCGCCGCCGTAGCCGCCGCCCATGCCGCGGTCCCAGTCGCGGTCGACGCGGCCCCCGCTCATGCCGCGGTCCCAGTCGCGGTCGAAGCGGCCGCCGCCGCCCATGCCGCGGTCCCAGTCACGGTCCATGCGACCGCCCGTCATGCCGCGCTCGTAGTCGCGATCCGTGCGGCCCATGCCGCCGCGGTCCCAGTCCCGGTCGAAGCGGTTGTCGCCCCGGTCCATGCGAGCCGTGTCGCGATCCGAGCGCCCGAAGTCCCCGCCGCCCATGTTGTGCCGATCCCAGTCGAAATTGCGATGCACGAAGCCTCCGAATGCGGCAGGCGCGCCGGCGCCTGCTCGCTTTCGGGCTTATGGGGCCGAAGATCCGCGAGCAAGAAAATATTCGGCCTTGTCGGCCGACTATCCGGTGTGTACCCGAGACCTAGCGCCCCCGGTAGGCCTCGATCAACACGTCCGCGATCTCCGGCCGGATGATCCGCGGATCCGGACGCTGTCCCCCCACGAGCTGCTCGCGCATCTTCGTGCCCGAGATGCTGTAGGGCTCCTCGCCCTTGTGGTTCTCGGTGAGGTCGACGCGGCCGATGCTCTCGTAGTACGCCGCGAACCCGACCTTGACCGGCCGGGTGTGCAGCTCGCCCTTGAGGTCGCCGAAGATCTCCTGCGCGTCGAAGTCGCCCCAGATCGCCGTCTTGTCGAAGTAGGGCGCGTCGGCGTGCTTGCGGCCGATGACGATGTGCGAGAACCCGTGGTTCTGGCGGTAGATGCTGTGCATCACCGCCTCGCTGGGGCCGCCGTAGAACATCTTCTGGTCGAGGCAGACGAGCTCGAAGACGTCGTTGAGGTCGTAGCCCACGCTGTCCCACAGGGAGCGGTCGCTGTCGCCCTGGCCGAGGAGCCGGTCGTCGCGGAGGCGGCGGTAGCAGCGCACGCGCGTCACGGCGTCGACGTCGTCGCTCTTGAGCTGCCCGACGAGCGGGTTCAGCACGACGCCCGCGTACAGGCCGGCGCGCGTCAGCGTCTCCACGCCGTACACGAGCGCGTACTCGTGCGCGCGGTGCAGAGGGTTGCGGGTCTGGAAGGCGAGCGCCGCCTCCCACTTCTTGTCGGCGATGAGCCCGCGCGTGCGGGTCGGCGAGAGCATCAGATCGCCGTAGTGGGCGTTGCGACGCGCGGGGAGCACGGAGATCTCGCCGCCCACGAGCGTGCCGCGCTTGTCCTCGGTGGCGATGGCCGCCCCGGGGTGGTCGAGGCGCGCGGTGCCGTAGACCTTCTCGACGTAGCGCTGCTTGTCCCACGCGAACACGCTCTTCACCGCGATCGCGCCGAACACCTCGCCGGTGGAGTCGACGAGGAAGGCCGTCTCGCCGACCTTCAGCGCGGCGGCCTCGGCCTCGGTGACGGGCAGCGCGAGCGGGATGGTCCACGCCCAGGGCTTGCCGTTCACGAGCACGTTCTTCTCGTCCAGGACTCGATCGTAGGTGGCCTGGTCCATGAAGCCGGTCAGCGGCGACAGGGTGCCGTCGGCGATGCGGTAGACCACCGAGAGGTCGGCGTCCGTGACGGCGATCCGCGGGCGGCCCTTCGCCTCGGTGACGAGCTGGTGGCGCTTGTTGAAGGGAAGGACGCGGTCGACCGGGCTCGAGAGGCCGCCGTGCACGGGGACGAGGGACATGCGCACTCCGAAAGGGGCTCGTGCCTATGCCGTGCGTTACCGACGCGCCATGCGCTGGGACACCCGCGATCGCGCGCACCTCTGGCACCCGTTCACCCAGCACGACGAGTGGGACGCGCAGCCCATGATCGTGGTCGAGCGCGGCGAGGGCGTGCACCTCGTGGACGTGGACGGGCGCCGCTACCTCGACGGCGTCAGCTCGCTCTGGTGCAACGTCTTCGGCCACCGCCACCCCCGCATCGACGCGGCCGTGCGCGCGCAGCTCGACCGGATCGCCCACTCCACGCTGCTCGGCCTGTCCCACCCCCCCGCGATCGCGCTGGCCGAGCGCCTGTGCGCGCTCACCGGGATGGACCGCGTGTTCTACAGCGACTCCGGCTCCACCGCGGTCGAGGTCGCGCTGAAGATGGCGTTCCAGTGCCAGCAGCAGCGGGGCGAGGCCCGCCGGACGCGCTTCGCCGCGCTCGCCGAGGCCTACCACGGCGACACCCTCGGCTCGGTGAGCGTGGGCGGGATCGACCTCTTCCACGCGGTCTACAGGCCGCTGCTGTTCGACGCCGTGCGCATCCCCACCCCCACCCGCTGCGACGGCGAGGACGTGTTGCTCGCCCGCGCCGAGGCGCTCTTCCGCGAGCACGGCGACACCCTCGCCGCGTTCGTCTTCGAGCCGCTGGTGCAGGGAGCCGCCGGCATGCGCATGCACTCGCCGGCCTACCTGCGCGCCTTGTGTGCGATGGCGCGCGACGCCGGCGCGCTGCTCGTCGCCGACGAGGTGGCCACCGGTTTCGGCCGCACCGGCACGATGTTCGCCGTGGAGCAGGCCGGGGTGCGGCCCGACTTCCTGTGCGTCGCGAAGGGCCTCACCGGGGGCTACCTCCCGCTGGCGGCCACGATCACGACGGAAACCGTGTTCGACGCGTTCAGGGGCCCCTACGCGGCGTCGCGGACCTTCTTCCACGGCCACACCTACACGGGCAACCCGCTCGCCTGCGCCGCCGCGCTCGCCACGCTCGACGTCTTCGAGGAGGACCGCGTCCTCGAGGGCCTCCCCGTCAAGGTGGCCGCCCTCTCCGACGCGCTGGCGAGCCTCGGGCGCGAGGTGCGCCAGAAGGGGTTCATGGCCGCGGTGGTCGTCGGCGAGCACCCCGCGCAGGCGCGCGTCGGGCACCGCGTCGCGCTCGCCTGCCGCGACGAGGGCGTGATCCTGCGCAACCTCGGCGACGCCGTCGTGCTCATGCCGCCCCTCGCGATGACGGCGGACGACCTGCGCGCGTGCGTGGCGGCCCTGGGTCGGGCGATGGCGCGGGTCGCGCCGTGAAGCCGGGTCCCGTCGCCGAGGGCGACGAGATCGTCGGCCGGTGGCGCTATCGCCTCGTCGAGCGCATCGGCGAGGGCGCCTCCGGCTGGGTCTACCGCGCGCGCACGCTCCCGGGCGGCCCCCCGGACGGGCCGCCCGAGACCGTGGCGGTCAAGGTCCTCGGCGGCGAGCACGCCCGCACCGAGCTCTCGGCCCTGCGGGCCCTCTCGAGCCCGCGCGTCGCCCGCGTGTACGACGGCGCGCTCGGCCCCGTGCCGTTCCTCGCGCTGCACCGCTACCCCGGGGGGACGTTGCGAAACCGGCTCGCCGCCAGCGGCGCCCTCGACGAGCCGGCCGCGTGGTTCCTCCTGCGGCAGCTCCTCGAGGCGCTCGTGGCCGCCCACGCCGCGTCGGTCCTGCACCTCGACGTGAAGCCGTCGAACGTGCTCGCCGACGGCGACGGCGGCTGGGTGCTCGCCGACTTCGGCGTCGCCCGTCCGAGCCGCGCGCACTTCGCGTCGCTGGGGCTCGGGACCGTCGGCTATCAGGCGCCGGAGCAGCGGGAGCGCCTCGCCGACCGCATCGACATGCGCACCGACCTCTACGGCGCCGCCGCCACCACCTGGGCGGCGTGGACCGGCGTGGACCTCGCGCGCGCGTCCGCGGCGCCCCTGCTCGAGCGGGCGACCGCCACCGGCGGGCTCGCCGCGCCGTCCGAGGTGCGCCCGGGGTGCTCGCCCGCGTTCGACCGCGTGCTCGGGGTCCTGCTCGCCACCGACCCCGCGCGACGCCTCGGGAGCGCCGCCGACGCGCTGGCCTTCATCGATCGGCTCGCCGACCCGGCGTCGATCCCGCCGGCCGTGCCCGGCGTAGCCGTGTCCCCCGAGGAGGCCGACGGCATCGTGGAGAACCTCGTCGACCCCCTGTGGGCCGCGATGTTCGCCCCGGAACGGCGCGGCATCCGGCGCGTCGAGGCGGGCGGCACGCTCTGCGAGCAGGGCGACCCCAGCCACCACGTCTTCGTGCTCCTGCGCGGGCGCGTGCAGATCGAGCGCGACGGCGTGGTGCTCGCGGCGGAGGACCGGGAGGGCATGCTCATGGGCGAGATCTCCGCGCTCACGGGCGGGCGCCGGACGGCG
The DNA here is from genome assembly GCA_049322475.1 of Myxococcota bacterium. Taxonomy (GTDB): domain Bacteria; phylum Myxococcota_A; class UBA796; order UBA796; family SXON01; genus JBMOQZ01. Next base: position 18,005 of record JBMOQZ010000396.1, read on the forward strand.
ACCCTCCGGGCGCTCGACACGGTGTGGATCCGCGCGCTCAACGCGTCGCAGCTCGAGGAGGTCCTCGTCGCGGAACCGGCGATCGCCCTGCGGCTCTTGCGGCAGATGGCGACGCGGCTGTCTCGTTAGAAGCTCACCGTCTCCGAGGCCCACTGGCCCACGCCGCGGTCCACGCTGACGAGGGCGCCGCCCTCGACGGGGGCGAGCCCGTTGACGCGCGAGCTCCCGACGCCCTGACACTCGGCCTCGACGACGCCGGGCTGCCAGCGGCACACCTCCGCCTCGCCCGCGTCGGAGAGCCTCGCCCAGTGGAGCCAGCCGTCGCCCCAGCGCGGCGCGAGGTGTCCGAACACGCGCTCGCTCGCGTCGACGCGCTCGGGCGTCGACCACGTCTCGCCGGTCGCGTCGCTCGACGCGAACAGGATCGTGTTCCCGACCTCCTCGCCGTACGCGACGAACCCGAGCAGGAGGCCGTCGGGACCGGCGGCGATCGCCGGGGTCTCCATGCGACCGTACTCGTTGCCCTCGGCGTCGAGGGTCGGCACCGTGATCTGGCACTGGGCCTCGTCGGGACAGGCCTCGTCGTACGTGCGCCAGACCTCGGTCCAGCCTTGCGCGCCGTCGGCGCCCATGCTCACGCGCGCGACGGCGACGTGACGCGTGTAGCGCCCGGGGTCGTTGCTGGTGCCGGAGCGGCCGCCGAGGTCGCTCGCGGCCCAGGCCACCCAGGCCTTGCCGCCCATCGTCGTCACCGACGGGGAGGTCGGGAACACCGCGCCGGGACCCTCCTCGGCGCCGGTCCAGCCGTCCGCGTCGGTGTGCCGGAGGAGCCGGATCCACGCGCGGGTGTCGGAGTAGGTGGTCGCGTTCGGGTTGTCCGCCCACGCCACGAGCAACGCGCCGTCGCCGTCGACGGTCATCGCGGCCTCGAAGAGCGGGTAGACCTGCTCGACGGGGAAGCCGATGTCGTCCCACTCCCCGCCGTCGGCACGGAGGCGGCACTGTGCCGTCCAGGGCCAGTCGACGTCGTCGGAGGGCTCGCCGGCGAGCTCGCGCCAGCAGGCGAAGTCGCGCCCGGCGGCGGAGAGCACCCGCGGCGCTTCGGCCATCCACGCGTCCTCGGTCGACAGGGTCTCGCCGTCCACGACGACGGCGCTGCGCGCGCTCGCGTCGGTGTTCCACACCTGGGCTGCGCGGAGCTCGCCCGAGGCGTCCACGGCGATCTCGCCGGTGCGGCCCTCGGGGACCTCGCAGTCGAACGCCTCGCCGATGACGATGCCCGTCGTGTAAGGGTGGTCCACGCCGAGCGCCCACGCGATGGTCGCGGAGACGTCCTCGAGCGTGTGGAGGCGCTCGACGGTCACGTACTCGTGGACGCGCGGGCCGAGGATCAGCATGGGGATCTCGCGGCAGCCGGTGCACTGGTCGCCGTGCGCGCTGTAGGCGAGGACGTCCTCGCCTTCCACCTCGATGGTGGCGCCGTCACCCCACTCGTGGCGACCGTGGTCGGTCGTCACGATCAGCAGCGTGCGGTCCTTCAGGTCGGGGTCGGCCTGGATGGCGTCCCAGGCGTCCGCGATCGACTCGTCCACGCCGGTCAGGCGGTCCGCGTAGGCGGTGGGGTTGGTGTCCGTCTCGTAGTGGCCGGCGCGATCGATGCCGTGGAGGTTCGCCACGATCAGCGCGGGCCGATCGCTCGCGAGGCGCGCGAGCACGGCCTCCACGACCTGGGCGTCCACGTCGGCGGGGCGCGTCCCGTCGGTGTCCTCCGGGTGGAGCACGAGCGAGTAGTCGGCGCCGTAGGCCTCGCCGCTGCCCGGGTAGACGCTGTGCGTGAGGGGCTCGACGTGCTCGGTGTTGCCGGTGAGCACGAGCTGGCCGGCCTCGGGCTCCGCAAAACCCGTCCAGAGCTCGTACAACGTCGGGAGCTCGGGGCGGTACCACCCGCCGCCCTCGGGCGTGGGGAAGTGGCCGTACGACTGGCGCACGCCGGTCAGGATGTCGCTGTGGCCGGGGCCGGTGATCGGGATGCCCGCGGCGATGCCCGGCGCCACGATGGTGCCGGCGGGGACGAGGCGCTCGCGGACCGCCGGCATGATCTCCTCGACGTCCGCGTCGGCGGCGTCGGACCGTGTACCCGCGACGGCGAGCGTCTCCTCGAGGCGCGCCCCGTCCATCACGAGCACAACCACGTGCTCGACGAGCGGTCCCTCGAGCGGGCCGGTGTCGGTCGGTTCGTCGTCTTCGACCGGAGGGGGGCAGTCGCCCGTCTTCGGATCCGTCTGGAAGCGCCCCATACACGCCGGCAGGAGCGCGAGGAGCATCACCACTCGCATCGCGAGACGGTAGCCGACACGCGGCGCGGACGCACCCGTCGCCTCGCCCCCCCGCGCATTAAACGTCCTCGCCCGGAGGCCCCGTGATCCACCCGGTCATCTGCGCGCCCGTGCGCACCCCCATCGGCCGCTTCGGCGGCGGGCTCGCGGAGGTGCGCCCCGACGACCTGCTCGCCCTCGTGCTCCGCGAAACGGTCGCCCGCGCCGGCCTCGATCCCGCCCTCGTCGAGGAGGTGTTCGCCGGCTGCGCGAACCAGGCGGGCGAGGACAACCGCAACGTCGCGCGGATGGCCACGCTGCTCGCGGGCTTCCCCCAGAGCGTCCCGGCCGTCACCGTGAACCGCCTCTGCGCCTCGGGCCTCGAGGCGGTCAACCAGGCCGCGCGCATGGTCCGCTGCGGGGATGCGACAGTCGTTGTCGCCGGCGGGGTGGAGTCGATGTCGCGCGCGCCCTTCTCCCTGCCGCGTTCGCCGCCGAAGATGGGGGCGTACACGGCCTTCGACACCTCGCTCGGCTGGCGCTACCCGAACCCGAAGCTCGAGGCGCTCTTCCCGCTCGAGGGCATGGGCGAGACCGCCGAGAACCTCGTCGACCGCCACGGCATCTCCCGCGCGGACCAGGACGCCTTCGCGCTGGGCTCGCACCACAAGGCGCTCGCCGCCGACTTCTCCGCCGAGCTCGTCGCGGTCCCGCGCGGCAAGCTGGAGCCGCTGGCGAAGGACGAGGGCCCCCGCGCCGACACCACGCTCGAGACGCTCGCGAAGCTCAAGCCCGCCTTCCGCAAGGACGGAAGCGTCACGCCCGGGAACTCCTCCTCGCTCAACGACGGGGCCGCCGCGATGATCGTCGCGCACCCGGACCGCGCGAAGGAGCTCGGGCTCGTGCCGGTCGCGCGGATCGTCGGCATGGCCAGCGCCGGCGTCGACCCGCGGGTGATGGGCATCGGTCCGGTGCCGGCCGTGCGCAAGCTCCTGGAGCGCACCGGCCGGAGCCTCGGGGACGTCGACCTGTTCGAGCTCAACGAGGCGTTCGCCGCGCAGAGCCTCGCGGTGATCCGCGAGCTCGGGCTCGACGAGGCGAAGGTCAACGTGCACGGCGGCGCGATCGCGCTGGGCCACCCGCTCGGGTGCAGCGGCGCGCGCATCGTCGGCACGCTCGTGCACGCCCTGCGCGCGCGGGGCGCCCGGACGGGCATCGCCACGCTCTGCGTGGGGGTCGGGCAGGGCGTGGCAACGATGGTGGAGGTCGCATGAGTCTGGTCACGCGTGAGGATCACGGTCGCGTCAGCGTGCTGACGCTCACCAACCCCCCGGCGAACGGCTACTCGCACGCGATGCATCGGGAGCTCGACGCGCACGTCGTCGCGCTCCGGATGGACAAGGGCTGCGACGTCATCGTGATCCGCGGCGCCGGCGAGAAGTTCTTCTGCGCGGGCGCGGACGTCGCCTACCTGCAGTCGCTCGACCCCGACGAGAAGTACGCGTTCTGCCTGCACGCCAACGAGACGCTCCTGCGGCTGGAGAACACGCCGAAGCTGGTGATCGCGGCGATCAACGGCCACTGCGTCGGCGGTGGGCTCGAGATCGCGCTCGCCTGCGACCTGCGCGTCGGCCGCGCGGGCGGCGGGATGGTGGGCCTGCCCGAGGTCGAGCTCGGCGTGCTCCCGGGCACGGGCGGGACGCAGCGCCTCACCCGCGTGCTCGGGCGAGCGCGGGCGCTCCAGTGGATGGTCGAGGGCACGAAGGTGCCCGTCGAGGAGGCGCTCGCCGTCGGGCTCGTGCACAAGGTGCTGCCCGCCGCCGGGTGGTGGGAGGCGGTGCTCGCGTACGCGCAGGGCTTCACGCGCCCCGGCAAGGCCGCGCAGGCGGTCGGGCTCGTCAAGCGCGCGGTGCACGGCGGGGCGGACCTGTCGCTGGAGGCCGGCCTCGCGCTGGAGCGGGAGCTCCAGATGCGGCTCTTCTCGGCCCCGGACGCCCGCGAAGGGCTCGCCGCCTTCCTCGAGAAGCGGGCGCCGCGCTTCACCGGGCAGGCCTCGCCCGCGCCGCACCCCACGCCCGCCCCGCACCCGAAGGAGCCGACGCCCCCACCCCCGTCGCCCACCCCCAAGCCGGCGAGCGAGCCCGTCTCCACCACGCTGCCCGCCGCGCCCCCCACGCGCGAAGACGTGGAGGGCTCCACGGAGATCGGGCACCCGGCGACGCCCCGGTCGTCGAAGCAGTTCGAGGGCTTCGAGGACTTCGCCGACTTCGGCGAGGACGAGGTGGGTCAGGACGCGGCGTTCGGTGCCGGCGGTTTCTTCGGCACCGGGCGCGACCCCGCCGCGGTCAAGCCCGGCGAGATCGACCTCCACCGCACCCGCATCCCCGACGTGGTGCTGAACCTCCTCCCCCGCGACATCGTCGAGCGCTTCCTCGTGTTGCCCGTGAAGCGCACGGAGTCGACGATCCTCGTCGCGATGAAGGACCCCGGCAACGCCGAGGCCCGCGCCGCCATCGAGGAGGAGACGGGGCTCACGGTCGAGGCCGTGCGCGCGCCGGAGCTGGACATCGCGGTGATGGTGGCGCGGTACTACCGGGCGTGAGGCTCTCGGTCGTCGGCGCGTCCGGGGCCGGCAAGACGACGTTCGCGCGTCGAGCCGCGGTCGCGCTCGGCGCGCCGCACGTGCGCGCCTGGCGTGCACGAGCCGGCCACCTGACGCTCAGGTCCCCCCGCGGTGCGCGCCTGGCGTGCACGAGCCGGCCACCTGACGCTCAGGTCCCCCCGCGGTGCGCGCCTGGCGTGCACGAGTCGGCCACCTGACGCTCAGGTCCCCCGGCCGTGCGCGACGACGGCGACCCGCTGCGCCGCGCGGCGGTGTCCGTGGTCGCGCTCTTCGGCAGGAGCGGCGAGCCCGCGCGCGCGGCGGTGCACCCGCGGTGGTCCGAGGGGCAGTGGACGCTTGCTCGGGGCGACCTCGCGACGGCCATGGTCCCGGCCCCCGGCGGCGCAAGCGGCGGACGGACCAGAGCCCCCTCGACCAGGACACTTCCGGAGCAGAGCCCGGCCGACCAGGACCAGGCCCCCCGCTCCCGCACTCCCGGAACGGCCGAACGCCGATTTTCGCGCAGGCCCCGGTGCCGGCGCGCCGCTTTTTTCCCAGTCGGACCGGCTCTGCTCCGGATCCGTCTCGCTCGGGCCGGCTCTGCTCGGTCCCCGGCTCCCCTCGATCCCCCCGCCCGATTAGGCGGTCGGTCGTCCGAAGGAGTCCCATGAACACGATCGGCGTCGTCGGCACCGGCACGATGGGCCACGGGATCGCCCACGTCTGCGCGCTCGCAGGGCAGGAGGTCCACCTCTACGACATCGAGCGCGCGCGGGTCGACGCGGCCATCGCGAAGGTCCGGGGCAACCTCGACAAGGGCGTCGAGAAGGGCAAGGTCGCCGCCGCCGACCGCGACGCCGCGCTCGCCCGCCTGCACGGCGCCACCGACCTCGGCGCGCTCGCCGGCTGCGACCTCGTCGTGGAGGCCGTCCCCGAGAAGCTCGACCTGAAGCAGCTGCTGTTCCGCGAGCTCGAAGCGCGCGTGCGCCCCGACTGTGTCCTCGCGACCAACACCTCGTCGCTGTCCGTGGCCGCGATCGCCGGCGCGGTGAAGGACCCCGGCCGCGTGATCGGCACGCACTTCTTCAACCCCGTCCACATCATGACCCTGCTGGAGATCGTGGTGCACGACGGGACTTCGCCGGCCACGCTCGCGCGGGTGCGCGAGTGGGGCGCCCGCATCGGCAAGGAAAGCATCACCGTGCGCGACTTCCCGGGCTTCGCCACGTCGCGGCTCGGGGTGTGCCTCGGGATGGAAGCCATCCGGATGGTCGAGCAAGGGGTCGCCAGCCCCGAGGACATCGACAAGGCGATGGTGCTCGGGTACCGCCACCCCGTGGGGCCGCTGCGGCTGACCGACATGGTCGGCCTCGACGTGCGCCTCGCGATCGGCGAGTACCTCGCGAAGACGCTGGAGAACCCGGCGTTCGAGCCTCCGGCGCTGATGCGGCGGATGGTGGCCGACGGGAAGCTCGGACAGAAGTCCGGCGAGGGGTTCTACCGCTGGTGAGCTTCGTCCCCGCCCACCGCGTCGAAGGCGCCGGCGACCGCGTCGCGTACGTGCTGCACGGCATCTTCGGGAGCCTGCGCAACTGGCGGGGGATGGCCGCGCAGCTCGCCGCGCGCCACCCCGGCTGGCGCTTCGTGCTCGTCGACCTGCGCAACCACGGCGACTCGCACGGCGCGCCGCCACCCCACACGCTGCGCGCGTGCGCGGACGACCTCGCCCGCTTGCCCTTCTCGCCCGAGGTCGTCGTCGGCCACAGCTTCGGCGGCAAGGTCGCCCTCGCCTACGCGCGCGCGCACGGCGTCGCGCGCACGTGGGTGCTCGACGCGGTCCCGGGCCTCGCCGCGCCCGTCGCCGGCGAGGTCGAGGGCGTGCTGGCCGCGCTGCGCGCGATCCCCCTCCCCGTGGCGCGCCGCGACGACGTCGCCCGCGCGCTCGCCCCCTACGGCCCGGCGATCGCCCAGTGGATGACGACGAACCTCCGGCCGGAGGGCGACGGCTACGTCTGGCGCTTCGATCTCGACGCCATCGAGGAGATGCTCGCCGACTACGCGCGCGAGGACTTCACGCCCTGGCTGCGCGCGACGTCCGCCTCCGTCGACCTCGTGCGCGGCGCGCGGAGCGACCGCTGGACGCCCGAGACGCTCGCCGAGCTCGAAGGCCTCGGGCCGAACGTGCGCGTACACGTGCTCCCGGACGCGGGCCACTGGGTCCACGTCGACAACCCGACGGGCCTCCTCGCGCTGCTGGACGACGCCTTCCGGCTGTAAGGTGGGCGCGTGCTTCTCGTCGCCTGCGCCTCCCCCGACGTCCGGCTCGCCCGGACGGACTCCGCCGGCGACACCGCCGTCACCGAGACGATCGCGGGCACGACCCCCGAGGAGACCGACCCGACGGTCGCCGTCTTCGACCCCGACCGCGTCCACGTGATCGCGCTCGAGATGGACGCGACGTCCTGGCTGGACGTCCGCGACAACCCCTGGGCCGAGACGTGGCACGTCGCCGACTTCCGCTTCGGCGACGAGCGGGTCGAGACGATCGGGATCCGCGCCTTCGGTCAGGGCAGCGAGATCGCCGGCAAGCCCTCGCTGAAGCTCTCGTTCGACAAGTGGGTCGAAGGGCAGGAGTGGCGGGACCTCGACGAGCTCAAGCTCGACAACAGCTCCCAGGACGTGGGCTTCCTCAACGAGCGGCTGGCCACCGCGATCCTGCGCCGCTTCGGCGTCCCCGCCGCGCGGACGGGCTGGGCGCGGGTGGAGGTCAACGGCGAACCGGCCGGCTTCTTCGTGATCCTCGAGTCGATCGACGACCGCTTCGTCGAGCGCTGGTTCGGCCACGACGACGGCGTGCTCTACGGCATGAACTCCGGGTACTGGGGCCAGGGCCTCAACCCCATGCAGGACGGGCTCACCTGGTACGAGCCGCAGACCTCCGTGGACGGCGACGGCACGGATCTCGTCGCGCTCGCGGAGGTGGTCGCCGGGGGCAGCGACGCCGAGCTCGCAGCCGCGCTCGACCTGACCGCCTTCGCCCGCGAGAGCGTCGCCCGCTCGGCGATGGGCTCGATGGACGCGTTCTCCGCCGACGGGAACAACTTCTACCTCTACGACGACCACGGGGTCTGGCACCCCGTCCCCTGGGACTTCGACGTCGACCTCGGCGGTTACTACTTCTCGACCGCCCTGACCGTGGATGCGTCGCAACCCTGGGCCACCTCGCCGTGGAGCTACAACGCGGTCACCGGCGCGGACTACGAGGACCCCGTGCTGAAGCGCAACCTCGCGCTCGGGCTCGACGTGGACGCGCTGATCGCGGAGCTCACCGAGGGGGCGATGGCCTGGGAGACCGTCGACGCCGAGGCCGCCGCGGCCGCCGCGCTGATCCGCGACGACGTGTACGCCGACGTGCTCGGCTACGGCCCGTCGTTCGATCAGCGCGCCGCGGACGTGCGGCTGTGGCTGCACGCGCGGCTGTCCGCGCTCACGGGCGGCGAGGTCGCCGACTGCCCTCGCCCCGCCGACGCGCTCGCCGTGGGGGAGCTCGGGCCGGCCGGCACCGTGGGCTGGGGCGAGCTGCTCGTCGACGAGACCTACTGGGGCCCCGGCTTCAACGTCGCGGGCGAGCACGCGTGCACGGGCCTGTTCGCCCACGCGCCGAGCCGGGTGACCGTGACCGTGCCCGAGGGCTACGCCCGCCTGACGGGCGCCGCCGGCCTGCAGGACTGGAACCAGCAGTGCGGCGACGGCGCGACGTTCGCGATCGAGCAGGCCGGCGAGACCCTGTGGCGCAGCGACGGGGTCGCCAATTACGATGCCGCCGTGCCGTTCGACGTGCAGGTCTCGCAGGGTACCCTGACGCTCGTGGCGGATCCCGCCGCCGAGTACTCCTGTGACACGGCCGCGTGGGTGGACGTTTGGCTCTCTCGCTGATCCTGCTGGCCTGCGCGCGTTTCCCGGCTGAGCCCGTCTCGTCGGAGGGCGCGGCGTGCCCGGACGACCGCCCCCAGGAGTCCCTCCCGCTCCCGCGCACCGTGCTCATGATCACGACGGACACGGTCAACCGTGACTTCCTCGGCCACCGGCACCCCGAGTGGGACACCACCCCGACGCTCGACGCCATCGCGAGCGAAGGCGTGCGGTTCGACAACGTGATCGTGCCGCGCGGGCTCTCGGGCCCTTCCATCGCGACGATGGCCACGGGCGCCTACCCCCGCACCCACTCGCTGCGCGACAACACCGCGCCCGACACCTCCGACTACACCATCGCGCCCTACCCGCCGGACGTCCCCACGTTGTTCTCCCGCGCGAAGGAGGTGGGGTACGCCACCTGGGGCATCTGGGCGAACATGTGCTTCGTCATGGGCGACGTCGACCACCGCTACTGCACCTGGTCGCACGAGATGGCGGACGTGACCCAGGAGATCGGCGACGCTCTGCTCGTCGAGGACTTCGTCGCCCAGCTCTCCACGCTGCCGTCCGACGCGCCGCTCTTCGCGTGGGTCCACTTCATGGACCCGCACGACCCCTACAAGCGCCGCGACCCCTGGTACGAGCAGTTCCACCCGGAGCCGTACGACGGGCCCTACGTCGAGCCCAACGAGGAGGTGCTCGCCACCATCGCGGACGGAGCCGAGTACAACGACGAGGATCGCCGGCACGTGGAGGCCGTCTACGCCAGCCAGCTGCGGGCGACCGACGAGCTCGCCAAGGGCCTCGTCGACGCACTCGCGGCCGCCGGGCGCTGGGACGACGCCGTCGTCTTCGTGGGCTTCGACCACGGCGACGAGCTCGCCCGGCGCTCGACCTACTTCTACCATGGGTGCTCGCCCTACAACGGCGCGATCGCCTCGTCGTTCACGCTCCGGGCGCCCGGCAGCATCGCGGGCGGCGAGGTGCTCCGCGGGTGGGTGCCGAGCACGGACGTGGTCGCGACGCTGGCGGACGTGGTGGGGCTCGGGTGGGACGGCCCGCAGGAAGGCCTGTCGCTCATGGAGGAGGTGCGGGCCTGCGAGGAGCCCGTCCGCGCCGCGTTCTTCGAGCGTGGCAACAAGACCGCCGGCGTGGTCTACGGTCATCACAAGTACGTGTCGGATCCCGACGCCGGCTACGCCGCCTGCAAGCACTACGACGCCGTCAACCCGTACCCCGGCGAGCCCGAGGAGCTCTACGATCTCGAGGCCGATCCCGTGGAGCTGACCAACATCGTCGAGTCCGAGCGCGAGTTGGCCGACGAGCTGCGCGACCGGGTGTGTCGTTGGGTGACCGAGAAACCCTGGGTCGGACAGGGCGACGAGGGGAACCCGCTCGTGCGGGGTTGCGCCGAATAGTTCGGCCTTTGGCCGAGGCGGCGGGTGCGCTGAATCGCCATTCAGTTAAGGCGCGGGGTGGAGGCCCTCCTCGATGCCCGACGCCTATGTCTTCGACGCCGTCCGCACGCCACGCGGGCGCGGCAAGGAGAGCGGCTCGCTGTATGCGACGAAGCCGCTGGAGCTGCTCACGAACACGCTGAACGCGCTCCGGGAGCGCAACGGACTCGACACGCGGGAGGTCGACGACGTGGTGCTGGGCTGCGTGACTCAGGCGGGCGACCAGGGCGCGTGTATCGCCCGGATCGCCGTCCTGGAGGCCGGCTGGTCGACCGACGCGCCCGGCGTGACCCTGAACCGCTTCTGCGCCTCGGGCCTCGAAGCCGTGAACCACGCCGCGGCGATGGTCGCCTCGGGCTACTACGATCTCGTGGTCGCCGGCGGCGTCGAGAGCATGTCGCGGGTGAAGATGGGCAGCGACGGAGGCGCCTTCTGGGACCCGCAGGTGGCGTTCGACCTCGGGCTCGTGCCGCAGGGCATCTCCGCGGACCTGCTCGCCACCCTGCGCGGCATCGACCGGGCCCAGGCCGACGCCTTCGCCCTCCGCTCGCAGCAGCGCGCGGTGGCCGCGATCGACGCCGGCGCGTTCGCCCGCTCCGTCGTCCCGGTGCGCGATCTCAACGGCGAGGTCGTGCTCGCCGTCGACGAGCTGCCGCGCCGCGACGCCAACCTCGAGGCGCTCGCCAAGCTGAACCCGAGCTTCACGATGATGGGCGAGCAGTTCGGCCTCGACAGCCTGACCCGCCGCGCCTACCCGCACGTCGAGCGCATCCGCCACGTCCACCACGCCGGCAATTCCTCCGGCATCGTCGACGGCGCCGCCGCCGTCATCGTCGCGTCGAAGGAGAAGGGCACCGCGCTCGGGCTGAAGCCGCGCGCGCGCATCCGTTCGGTGGCGGTCGTGGGCGACGAGCCCGTGCTCATGCTGGACGGGCCCATCCCCGCCACGAAGAAGGCCCTCGCCCGCGCGGGCATGCAGGCCGGCGACATCGACCTCTACGAGGTCAACGAGGCCTTCGCCGCCGTCCCCCTCGCCTTCCAGCAGGCCTTCGGCGTCCCCGACGACAAGCTCAACGTGAACGGCGGCGCCATCGCCCTCGGCCACCCCCTCGGCGCGACCGGCGCGATGCTGCTCGGCACGGTCATCGACGCGCTCGAGGATCGCGACCTCTCGACCGGCCTCGTCACGCTGTGTGTCGGCGGCGGCATGGGCATCGCCACCATCGTGGAGCGGGTCTGACATGTACACCCTCGAGAACAACGACGGCATCGTCACGCTGACCCTCGCGCTCCCGAAGGTCAACAAGATCAACGCCGACTTCGGCGTGGCGCTCTCCGGCGGCCTCGACGCCGCGCTCGCCCAGAAGCCGAAGGGCATCGTGCTGATCAGCGGCCACCGCGACTTCTGCGTGGGCGCCGACCTCGACATGGTTTTCGCCGAGCGCGACCCCGCGAGGATCCGCGCGGTCTGTGCCGACCTGAACGCGCTGTACCGGCGGCTCGAGACGAGCGGCGTCCCCGTGGCCGCGGTGATCACGGGCTCCGCGCTGGGCGGCGGCTACGAGCTCGCGCTCGCCTGCCACCACCGCGTCGCCACGGAAGACGCGAGCGTCGGCCTCCCCGAGGTGAACCTCGGCGTGATCCCCGGCGCCGGCGGCACCCAGCGCCTCCCGCGGATGATCGGCGTGCAGGCCGCGCTGGAGGTCATCGCGCAGGGCCAGGTGCTGCGGGCGACGAAGGCGAAGGACAAGGGCCTCGTCGACGCGCTCGCGCCCTCCCGCGAGGCGGCGATCGAGGCGGCGACGGCCTGGCTCCGCGCGAACCCCGGGGCGAAGCAGCCCTGGGACCGCGGCGCGAAGATCCCCGGCCCGCAGCCCAACACCGAGGACTTCCGCAACCTGCTCATGGCCGGCGCCGCCATGCTCGTGAAGAAGACGGCGGGCGTCTACCCGGCGGCGGAGGCAGCGATCCGCGCGGTGCACGACGGCCTCCTCGTCACCTTCGACGCGGGGCTCGCGATCGAGTCGCGGCTCTTCGCGAAGCTCGCCACGAGCGACCAGGCGAAGGACATGATCCGGACGTTCTGGTACCACAAGAACGCGGTCGAGCGGCTCGACGGGCTCCCGAAATCCCCCGAGCCACGCATCCGCAAGGTGGCGATCCTCGGCGCGGGCATGATGGGCGCCGGGCTCGGCTTCATCTGTGCCCAGCGCGGCTACACCGTCGTGCTCAAGGACATCCGCCGGGACGCCCTCGAGAAGGCCCGGGCCCACTGCGAGGCGGAGGCGAAGGCGCTCAAGCACCTCGACGCCGACGCGCGAGCAGCGATCCTCGCGCGCATCGTCTACACGCTCGAGCTGGAGGCCCTCCGGGGCACCGACCTCGTCATCGAGGCCGTCATCGAGGACGTAGACCTGAAGGCCCGCGTCACGCGGGAGGTCGAGGAGCTCCTCGGCGACGACGCGATCTTCGCGAGCAACACGTCCGCGATCCCCATCACGCTGCTCGCGAAGGCGTCGAGGCGTCCGCGGAACTTCATCGGCACGCACTTCTTCTCGCCCGTCGAGAAGATGCCGCTGCTCGAGGTCATCGTCGGCAAGGAGACCAGCGACGAGACCCTCGCGCGCACCCTCGCCTTCGGTCAGAGCATCAAGAAGACGCAGATCGTCGTCAACGACGGCTACGGCTTCTACACCACGCGGCTCTTCGCCAGCTACATCCTCGAGGGCTGCCAGCTGGTCGCGGAGGGCCACGACCCGGTGCTCATCGAGTGGGCCGCCCGCACCACCGGCATGGTGGTGCCCCCGCTCAAGGAGTTCGACGAGGTCACGCTCACGCTCGGGCTCCACGCCTTCCGCACGCGCGCGAAGGTCACGGGCGAGGGCCTCGACCTCGACGGCGTCGAGCTCGTGCGGAAGATGGTCGAGGAATTCGGCCGCACCGGAAAGGCCGGCGGGAAGGGCTTCTACGAGTACGACGGCGAGCGCCGCCTCTGGCCGGGGCTCGCCGAGCTCGCGAAGGGCAAGCCCGCCGAGACCGGGGTGGCCGTGCTCGCGCGGCGGCTGATGCTCGTGCAGGTCGCGGAGGTCGCGCGCGCGCTCGACGAGGGCGTCCTCCGGCACCACCGCGACGCCGAGGTGGGCGCCATCTTCGGCGTCGGCTTCGCCCCCAACTCGGGCGGCCCCCTCGCGTGGATGGACCGCCGGGGCCTCCCCGCGCTGGTCGCCGAGATGCGGGAGGCCGCCCGCAAGTGGGGCCCCCGCTACGCCCCCGCGCCGCTGCTCGTGAAGATGGCGGAGAAGGGCGAGCGGTTCTTCGAGAAGTAGGCGTCAGTAGAGATCGCCGCTCGTGTTCCCGACGTACGTGATGCTCGAAATCGCCGGCGCGCACGAGTACCGGTAGATGCCGTACGTGCGCGAGTACGACACCGTGCTGTCCGTGAAGCTGACGTAGTCGGCGTTGTTGAGATAGACGGCGCCGCTCGTCGTCTGCCCGCCGTACGCCACCGTGACGTACTGGAACGTGCTGCCCTGGTCGTACGAGTACACCCCGATGCCGTCCCAGTCGCCGTTGGAGGGCACCGCCTGCGCGGACGTGAAGGTGATGGGCTCCGCCGAGGTGCCCACCGCGTAGACCTCGCCGTAGTTCGAGTTGCCCACCGAGAACGCCGACGACGTGGTGAACTCCATCGTGACGCCCGGCTCCACGGTCAGCACCGGGCGCGCCGAGCCGCGGACGTACACGTCGCCGTTCACGAAAAAGGGCACGCCGAGGTCCCGCCAGGTCCCGGTGTGGTCCACGGTGTCGCCGAGGACGTAGATTCGGTCGGTGCCGTTGCCGGAGAAGCTCGAGGTGGCGTCGAGCTCGTCGAGCTCGTTCGCGTAGAGGTAGATCGGGTAGAGGTCGTTCCCCGTCAAGGTGTTGCCGGAGAACCCGGTGGTCCCCACGAGGGGCTCGAGCAGGGAGCTGCTGTCGAGGTACACGCCGTACTCCGCGTTGTCGCGGACCACCGTGTCGGCGATCTCGACGGTGCACGAGCTGACGTAGATGCCGCTGTTGCTGCCGTCCTTCACGACGGAGTCCGCGATCAGGACGCCGGTCCCCACGTAGTCACAGCTCGTGAGGCGGATGTTGCCGTACGTGTTCGCGCCCGCGTACTCCACCGTGGCGCCGACGATCTCGCTGCCCCCGTCGTAGGTGCCGATCGTGAGGCCGTCCCAGTCGCCCGCGCCGGGCACGCTCTGCGCGGACGTGAGGGTGACCCCGAGGGTGGAGCCCTCGACCCGCACGAGCCCGTACGTGCTCGTCGCGACCGAGAAGCCCGCGCCCGTCGCGAACTCCATCGTGACGCCGTCCTCGATCGTGAGCTCCGGCGTGCTCGAGTGCTGGAAGTAGATGTCGCCGGCGACGTAGTAGTCGACGTCGAGGTCCTGCCAGGTAGCGTCGGAGTTGGCCGTGCCCGACTGCACGTAGATCCGGTCGGTGCCGTTGCCCGTGTACGTGCTGGTGCCGTCGAGCTGACCGAGGTTGTCCACCGGGATGTACACCGGGTACAGCCCGTTGCCGGTGACCACGTTGTCGGTGAAGGACGCGCCCGTGGTGGGCTCGTACAACGTCGAGTTGGACGAGACGTACACGCCGTGGTCGACGTTGTCCTCGACGGTGGTGCCCGAGATGTCGGCGATGGCGGTCGTGCTCAGGTACACCCCGCTGTTGCTGCCGTCGCGGATGGTCGAACCCGCGATCGTGACGGCGGCGGGCGTGTTGTAGACGTACACGTTGCCGAAGGTGTTGGCGCCGCCGTACTCCACCGTGACCCCCGACAGGGTGGAGCCCATGTCGTTGGTCGAGAACGTGAGGCCGTCCCAGGCGCCCGGCGACGCGGTGGTGCCGGTGAACGTGATCCCGAGCGTCGCGCCGGCCGCGGCGAGCGAGCCGTAGCTCGTCGTACCCACCGAGAGGCCCGTGCCGGACTGGAACGCCACCGTCACCCCGTCCTCGACCGTGAGCTCCGGCGCGAGGCTCCCGGCGACGATCACGTCGCCGACGACGCGGTAGTCCACGTCGAGGTGCTGCCAGGTGCCCGTACCCGCGACCGTCCCCGACTGGACGTACACCCAGTCGTCGGTGTTGCCCGCGAACGACGAGCTGGCGTCGAGCTGATCGACGTAGTCGGGGTGCAGGTAGATCGGCCAGGCGTTGCCCGTCACCACGTTGTCCGTGAACGTGGGGCCACCGGTCTCGTAGAGGTCCGAGGTCGAGTCGAGGTAGACGCCGTAGTCGGTGTTGTCCTCGAAGGTCGAGCCCGAGATGGCCACGTAGGCGTTGCTGCGCGCGTACAGGCCGGAGTTCGAGCTCTCGCGCACGACCGTGTCGGTGATGGTGACCGGCGAGGGGTTGGCGTAGATCGTGTAGTAGAGCTGGATGCCGCCGTAGGTGTTGCCGCCGCCGTACTCGACGGTGGCGCCGTCGATGGTGGTGCCCCGGTCGTACTGGTAGACGGAGATGCCCTCCCAGTCGCCCGCGGCCGGGGTCGCCGACACCGACGTGAACGTCACGCCCGTGGTCGTGCCTTCGACGCGCAGGCTCCCGTAGTTGCTCTGCGCGATCCGAAGGCCGGCGCCGGCCGCGAACTCGACGAGCGCCCCGTCCTCGATGGTGAGGACCGGCGCCGTCGCGCCCTGCACGTAGACGTCGCAGCTGACGTAGTGCGTGTCGGCGCCGCTCCAGGTCTCGCTGGCCGTGATCGTGCCGCAGTGCTCGACCACGGTCGGGCAACCGTCGTCGGCGACGCCGTCGCAGTCCTGGTCGACGGCGTCGTCGCACACCTCGGCGTCGGCGGGGCTGACGGAGCTCGTGGTGTCGTCGCAGTCCCCGCCCGAGGCGACGTAGGTCGAGGGCGCCGAACAGGCCGTCGTGGAGGTCGAGGAGCCGTAGCCGTCGCCGTCGCCGTCGCGGTACCAGGTCGTGGCGTCGGCCGACGTCGCCGGGTCGGCCGCGCCGTCACAGTCGTTGTCGATCCCGTCGCAGACCTCGGTGGCGAGCGGGTTGACCGTCGCGACGACGTCGTCGCAGTCGCCGGCGAGGGCGACGTAGCCGGTGGGGGCGTCACAGCTCGACACGCGCGTCGCGGAGCCGTAGCCGTCGCCGTCGTCGTCGCGGTACCAGGTGGAGGCGTCGGCGGCGGCGTCGTCCGCGACGCCGTCGCAGTCGTCGTCCACGCCGTCGCACGTCTCGGTCGCCGCGGGGTGGGTGGCGCCGTCGGCGTCGTCGCAGTCGCCGGAGGTCGCGACGTAGGAGGGAGGCGCGTCGCAGGCCACCACGCTCGCGGCGGCGTCGCCGTACCCGTCGGCGTCCCCGTCGAAATACCAGGCCGTCTCGCCCGTGGCGCCGGCCTCGTCGGCGAGCCCGTCGCAGTCGTCGTCGTCGCCGTCGCACGTCTCGACGGCCCCGGGCATCTCCGCGGCGTCGGCGTCGTCGCAGTCGCCCGCGACGGCCACGTAGGAGGAGGGCGCGTCGCACGAGAGCGCGGTCGCGGCGGGGTCGCCGTGGCCGTCCGCGTCGGCGTCGCGGTACCAAGTGGCCTCACCGGCGGCGCCCGCCTCGTCGACGAGCGCGTCGCAGTCGTCGTCGACGCCGTTGCACGACTCGGTGGCCGCGGGGTGGACGGCGCCGTCGCCGTCGTCGCAGTCGGACGCGTCGGCGACCCCGCCGGCGGGGGCCTCGCAGGCGACGGTGGGGGCGGCGGGATCGCCGTACCCGTCGAGGTCGGCGTCGGTGTACCAGGTGGGCGCGTCGACCGCGTCGGGCTCGTCGACGTCGCCGTCGCAGTCGTCGTCCTCGCCGTCGCACGTCTCGTCGGCGCTCGGGGAGGTGCCGGCGTCGCCGTCGTCGCAGTCGGTGGCGTCGGCGACGTAGCCGACGGGCGCGTCGCAGGTGACCTCGGCGACCGCCGCGTCGCCGAAGCCGTCGCCGTCGCTGTCGGCGTGCCAGGTGGGGGCGTCGCTCGCGGCGTCGTCGATCGCGCCGTCGCAGTCGTCGTCGGCGTCGTCGCAGACCTCGACCGCGCCGGGGAACGCGGTGGCGTCGTCGTCGTCGCAGTCGGTGGCGTCGGCGACGTAGCCGGCGGGCGCGTCGCAGGCGGGAGTGGCCGTGGCGGGGTCGCCGAAGGCGTCGGCGTCGGCGTCGGCGTACCAGGTGGCGGCGTCGGTGGCGTCGGCTTCGTCGACTTCGCCGTCGCAGTCGTCGTCGTCGCCATCGCAGATCTCGTCCGCCTCCGGGTTCTCGGAGAGATCGAGGTCGTCGCAGTCCTCGCAGGCGGCGAAGCCGTCGCCGTCGGCGTCGGCGTAGCCCGTGGACCCGTCGCAGTTGTAGTCGACGGGGTCGGTGCAGTCGGACTCCTGGGCGGAGGGGTGGACGTCGGCGCGGGTGTCGTCGCAGTCGTCGGAAGTGAGCGACCACCCGGCCTCGACGGCGCAGGCCTCCGTCGCGAGCGCGTCGTCGCCGTAGCCGTCGCCGTCGGCGTCGACGTACACGGTGAGGAGCACGCCCTCGTCGACGTCGCCGTCGCAGTCCTGGTCCTCGCCGTCGCAGATCTCGACGCCGTCGGGGTTCACGTCCGGCGAGGTGTCGTCGCAGTCGTCGGCGTTGGTCACGTGGCCGACGGGGGCGGTGCAGGCCTCCTGGCTCGAGGCGGCGCTGCCGTAGCCGTCGTCGTCGGCGTCGGGCCACCAGCTCTGGATCAGGTTCTCGTCGATGCCGTCGTCGCAGTCGTTGTCGATCCCGTCGCAGGCCTCGACGGCGTCGGGGTTCACCTCGGGGTCGGACTCGTCGCAGTCCTCGTCGGCGCCCCAGCCGTCGCCGTCCTCGTCCTTCACGGCGGCGGTGTCGTCCCGTTTGCCGGTGGGCGCGTCGCCGTCGCAGCCGGCGAGCAGGGCGAGGGCGAGGAGCGCGCGGACCATGTCAGTAGATCTCCCCGGAGGTGTTGCCCGTGTAGGTGATGCCCGAGACCGTCGGCGACGCCGCGTATCGGTAGATGCCCCACGTCGACGAGTACGCGATCTCCGCGTCGGCGATCGTGACGCGGGTGCTGTTGGCGTAGACGAGCACGTTCCCGGACCCGTTGTCGCCGCCGTAGCTGACCTCGACGTGCTGGAGCGTGCTGCCGGTGTCGTAGGTGCTCAGCGTGAGCCCGTCCCAGTCGTCCGGCGCCGGCGTGGCCTGCGAGGACGTGAACACGATGGGATCGGCGCTGGTGCCGATCGCCACGAGCTTCCCGTAGCTGTAGGGCGCGACGTGGAGCCCCGCGTAGTAGTTGAACAGGAGCGTCGTGCCCGCCTCGATCGTCACCGTCGGCGCGCTCGCCGCGTAGATCAGCGTGTCGCCGTTGAAGTAGTAGGGGACGCCGACGTCCTGCCACGTCGCGGACTCGGTGATCGTGTCGGCGAACACGTAGACGCGGTCGGTGCCGTTGCCGGTGAACGTCGAGCTGGCGTCGAGCTGCGCGAGCGAGACGGCGGAGAACACCGCCGGGTAGAGCCCGTTGCCGGTGATCGTGTTGTCGGTGAAGGTCGGCGCGCCGGTGGTCTCGAGCTCGCTGGACCCGGCGAAGGTCACGCCGTCGTCGGCGTTGTCCCGGATGGTGTTGCCGGAGAGCGTGATGTCCGTCGTGTCGTTCGCGTAGACGCCGCTGTTGCTCGAGTACCGGATCGTGCTGTCCGTGATCGCGGAGGTGCCCCCCCAGTACGACGCGGGCCAGAGGTACACGTTGCCGTAGCCGTTGCCGCCGCCGTACTCGATGGTGGCGCCATCGATGCGCGAGGCACGGTTGGACCACGTGAGGTGCACGCCGTCCCAGTCCCCCGCGGCGGGGACCGCCTGGGCGGAGGTGAGCGTGACGCCGGTGGACGTGCCGTTCACGATGAGCGAGCCGTAGTTGCTGCTGCCCACCGTGAGACCGGTGCCGGTCTCGAACTCGACCCGGACGCCGTCCGAGAGGATGAGCTTGGGCGTGTCGGAGTCGGCGACGCTCAGATCGCCGGTGACGACGTACGGCACCGAGAGCGCCTGCCAAGTGGTGTCGTCGACGATCGTGTCGCCCCGGACCTCGAGGTCGCGCGTGACGTTGCCCGAGAACGTGGAGCCACCCCCGATCGCGCCGGCGTCCTGGCCCGGGAGCGAGATCCCGACGTCATTGCCGGTGACCACGAGGTCGGGACAGCTGTCGTCGCCGTTGAGCGCCCCCACGTCGTAGACGTAGAGGCCGTAGTCGGCGTTGTCGGCGAGCGTGACGCGGTCGAGGTCCACGCGGCCGTACCAGGACACGTAGACGCCGTTCTTCGAGCTGTCGGCGATGGTCGAGTCGGCGACGTAGACGGCGTCGGTGCTGTCGGTGTTGTGGACGTAGAGGTTCCCGTAGAGGTTGGCGCCGCCGTACTCGATCGTCGCCCCGGCGATCGACGCGTACTGCGCGTAGCTCCCGAACCGCAAGCCGTCCCAGTCGCCGGCGCGCTTCGTCGTCCGCGACGACGTGAACGTGACCCCTTCGGTGGCGCCTTCCACGGAGAGCTCGCCGTAGTTGCCGACGCCGACGGACAGCCCCGCGCCCGACGCGAAGGCGAGCTCGACGCCGTCCTCGAGCGTCAGGCGCGGCCCGCCGCCCGCCTCCACGAGGACGTCGCCGTTGATCTCCCAGGGCACGGAGAGCCCGACCCAGGTCGCGTCGGCGGTCACGTACCCGCCGTACACGTAGACGCGGTCGGTGCCGTTGCCGCTGACGACGAGGTCGTCGGTGACCTGGGGCACGTACGCCACCGGGACGACGAGCGGGTAGAGCCCGTTGCCCGTGATCGTGTTGCCCGAGAACGTGGGGCCGCCGGTCGCGTACAGGTCCGCGTTCGAGGCGAGGTACACGCCGTACGACGCGTTGTCGGCGACGGTCGTTCCCGACAGGTCGAGCGACGCGCCCGAGCCGGTCACGTACACGCCGCTCACCGACGAGTCCGTGATCGTGCTGTCGAGGACCGTGACGAGGTTGGCGCTCGCGACGTAGACGTTCGCGACCGCGTTGCCGCCGCCGTACTCGATGGTGGCGCCCTCGATCCAGCTGCCGCGATCGTACTGGCCGAACGTGAGGCCGTCCCAGTCGCCGGCGGAGGGCCGCCGGTCGTCCGACGTCAGGACCACGCCGTCGGTGTGCCCGTCGATCCAGAGCTCCCCGTAGCTCCAGAAGCCCACGATCAGCCCCGTCCCGGGCGCGAACTCCACGGTGGCGCCGTCCTCGATCGTGAGCAGCGGCGCGGTGCTGCCGTGTACGTAGACGTCGCAGGTGACGTAGTGGGTGTCTTCCCCGAGCCAGGTCTCGTCGGAGGAGATCGTGCCGCAGTGCTCGATGACGTCGGGGCAGCCGCCGTCGGCGGTGCCGTCGCAGTCCTGGTCGAGGCCGTCGCTGCAGGTCTCGGCGACGGCCGGAGAGTAGCCGGACGACGCGTCGTTGCAGTCCTCGTCGTTGTCGACGTAGCCGGTGGGGGCGGTGCAGGACGTGACGGAGGTGGTGGACGTGCCGTACCCGTCGCCGTCGGCGTCCCGGTACCAGGCGACGCTGCCGCTCACGGTGGGGTCGGCGTCGTCGCAGTCGGAGTCGTCGGTGGTGTAGCCGGTCGGGGCCGTGCAGCCGATGCTCACGACGGCGGCGTCGCCGTAGCCGTCGCCGTCGGCGTCGGCGTAGAACACGGTGCCGCCCGCCTCGTCGGTGGATCCGTCGCAGTCGTTGTCGGCGCCGTCGCACACCTCGGCGGACGAGGGGCTCACGGCGTTGTCGCGGTCGTCGCAGTCGCCCGCGACCGAGACGTGGTCGGCCGGGGCGGTGCAGCCCGTCTCGGGCGCGCTCTCGTCGCCCCAGCCGTCGCCGTCGGCGTCCTTGTAGAAGGTGGTGGTCCCCTCCTCGTCGGTGTCGCCGTCGCAGTCGTCGTCGAGGCCGTTGCAGGTCTCCGTGCCCGCGGGCGAGGCCGTCGCGGCCCCGTCGTTGCAGTCCGTCGCGTCGGCGACGTACCCGGCGGGGGCGTCGCAGGCGTCCTCGGTGACGTCGGCGTTGCCGTACCCGTCGCCGTCGGCGTCGAGGTACCAGGCGGTCGCGCCGGCGGCGGCGCCCTCGTCGACGTCGCCGTCGCAGTCGTCGTCGACGCCGTTGCAGGACTCGGCCCCGAGCGGGCTGACGGCGCCGTCGGCGTCGTCGCAGTCGTCGGCGTTGGGGACGTGGCCCGCCGGGGCGTCGCACGAGAGGGCGGGCGAGGCGGGGTCGCCGAAGCCGTCGCCGTCGAGATCGGCGAACCAGACGGTCGCATCGACGGCGTCGGCCTCGTCGGCGAGCCCGTCGCAGTCGTCGTCGTCGCCGTCGCAGGTCTCGTCGGCGCCGGGCCAGGCGTCCTTGTCGCCGTCGTCGCAGTCGATCCACTCGTCGTCGTAGCCGGCGGGCGCGTCGCACGACGCGAGCGGCGCGTCGGCGGTGCCCCAGCCGTCGCCGTCGGCGTCGGCGTACCAGGTGGGCGCGTCGACGGCGTCCTCGTCGATCCCGCCGTCGCAGTCCTCGTCGACGCCGTCGCAGGTCTCGTCGTTGCCCGGGTGGCGCTTGGCGTCCGCGTCGTCGCAGTCGGTGGCGTCGCGCACGAGCGCGTCGGGCGGCTCGCAGACCTCGATGGAGGCCTGGGGGTCGCCGTAGCCGTCGTCGTCGAGGTCCCAGTACCAGACCTCCGCCCCGTCGGCGCCCGGCTCGTCGATCTCGCCGTCGCAGTCGTCGTCGGCGGCGTTGCAGGCCTCGTTCGCGTCGGGGCGGATGCGGGCGTTCCCGTCGTCGCACTCGGCGCAGGCGGCCCACCCGTCCTCGTCCTCGTCGGCGTACCCGACCGAGCCGTCGCAGTTGTAGTCGGTGGGATCGGTGCAGTCGGGCTCGTCGGCGCCGGGGAAGACGGCGGCGTCGGTGTCGTCGCAGTCGTCGCCGAGCGCGGAGACGCCCTCGCCCTCCTCGCAGGACTCCACCGGCGAGTCGGCGTCGCCGTGGCCGTCGCCGTCCGCGTCGGCGTACATCGAGCCGAGGAGCCCGTCGTCGACGCCGTCGGCGCAGTCGTCGTCGACGCCGTTGCACACCTCGGCGGCGTCGGGGTTCACCGCCGCGTCGGCGTCGTCGCAGTCGTCGTGGTTGGCGACCGAGCCGTCCGTGGGCGCGCAGGCGAAGAAGGGCAGGTCGGGGTCGCCGTAGCCGTCGCCGTCGCCGTCGGTCCAGTACGCGGTCGCGACGCCCTCGTCGGTCTGCCCGTCGCAGTCGTCGTCGGCGAGGTTGCAGCGCTCGACGGCGTCGGGGTGGACCTCGCCGTCGGAGTCGTCGCAGTCGCCCTCGGAGGAGAGCCAGCCGTCGCCGTCCTCGTCGACCGCGGCGGGGCCGGTGTCGTCGGCCTTCGTGGCGGGGCCGTCGTCGCAGGCGAGGAGGAGCAGCGCGAGGGCCGCGAAACGTGGCATGGGGTTCCGCTTCAGTAGAGGTTGCCGGAGGAGTTGGACGTGTAGGTGACCCCCGTGATCGACGGGGAGCAGCCGTACCGGTAGATGCCGTAGCGCGACGAGTACGAGATCGAGCTGTTGGACACGGTCGTCGCGGCGTTGCAGTAGTAGAAGTAGAGGTTGCCCACGCCGTTGGCGCCGCCGTAGCTGATCGAGGTGTAGTCGAACGTGCTGCCGCGGTCGTAGTAGCCGACCTGGATGCCGTCCCAGTCGCCCGCGGCGGGCGAGCTCGCCGCCGACGTGAAGACGATGGGCGACGCGGAGGTGCCCACCGCGGTGATCTTGCCGTAGGTGCTCGAGCCGACGAGGAGCGACGCGGTGCTCGCGAACTCGAGGCGCGTGCCCGCCTCGATCGTGAGCGTCGCGGAGCTCGCCGAGTTCCCCACGTACACGTCGCCGGAGACGTAGTACTCGACGTCGAGGTCCTGCCACGTCTGGGTGGTGCTCAACGTACCGTAGGGGACCTGCACGCGATCGTAGGTGTTGCCCCCGAACGTGGAGGACGCGTCGAGCTCGCCGACGTTGTCCGGGTGGACGTACGCGGCGGAGAGGTCGTTGCCGGTGACCTCGTTGTTCGCGAACGAGCCGCCCGTCCCGGAGTGGTAGAGGTCGCCCGTGTCGGTGGCCGCGTACAGGCCGTAGTCGGTGTTGTCGGAGAGCGAGCTGCCGGTGACCTCCACCGAGGCGTACGAGTTGACGTACAGCCCGCTGCGGCCGCTGTAGCGGAGGGTGGAGTCGGTGATCGACACGACGGCCGTCGTGTCGTAGTAGTTGGTGTAGTAGACGTAGACGTTGCCGTAGCCGTTGCCGCCGCCGTACTGGATCGTGGCGCCGTCGATCGTGCTGCCGCGGTCGTAGTAGGACAACGTGACGCCGTCCCAGTCGCCGGCCGCGGGCGACGCGCGCGAGGACGTGAAGGTGACACCCAGCGTGGTGCCCTGGACGTCGAGCACGCCCCAGTTGGATCCGCCGACGGTGAGGCCCGCGGAGGAGTCGAACTTCAGGACGGCCCCGTCCTCGATCGTGAGGACGGGCGTGCCGCCGCCGGCCACGGTGACGTCACCCGCGATCTTGTAGTCGGCGTCGAGCGCCTGCCACGTCTGGGTGGTCGAGACCGTGGCCCCCTGGACGTACACGTAGTCGGTGCCGTTGCCCGAGAACGTGCTCGTCGCGTCGAGCTGCCCCACCGAGCCGGCCGGCAGCGAGATCGGGTAGAGGTCGTTCCCCGTCAGCGCGTTGTCGGTGAACGTGGGCCCGCCCGTCGACCAGAGCGAGGAGGTGGAGTCGAGGTACACGCCGTAGTCGGCGTTGTCGGTCACGTCGCAGCCGGAGATGTCCAGCGCGCTGTAGTAGATGGCGTAGATGCCCGAGTTGGCCGAGTCGGAGATGACGGAGTCCGCGACCGTCACCACGTTGCTGCTCGAGGTGTAGGCCGTGTAGTACAGGTACAGGCTGCCGTACCCGTTCCCGCCCGCGTACTCGATCGTGGCGCCGGTGATCGAGGTGCCGCGGTCGTAGTAGCCGAGGTAGACGCCGTCCCAGTCGCCCGGGAGCGGCGCGGCGGTGTCCGAGGACGAGAGCGTGACGCCGAGCGTGCTGCCCGCCACGACCAGCTTGCCCGCCGAGCTCGATCCGACCGTGATCCCCGCGTAGGCGTCGAACAGGAGCGAGGCGCCGTCCTCGAGGGTCAGGGTCGGCGCGGCGGCGCCCTGCACGTACAGGTCGCCGGGGATGCGGTAGTCGGCGTCGATCCCGGGCCAGGACGCGGTCGTCGAGATGGTGCCGGCGAACACGTACACCTGATCGACGGTGTTCCCCGAGAAGGACGAGGTGGTGTCGAGCAAGTCGACGTACGCGGCCGGGAGCGCCATCGGACCCAGCGCGTTGCCGGTGAGCGTGTTGTCGGTGAAGGCGGCGAGCAGATCGGAGTTGGTGTCGAGGTACACGCCCCAGTCGGCGTTGTCCGCGAAGGTGCTGCCCGTCACGTCCACGTTGCCGTTGGCCGCGTAGAGCCCGGAGTTGGAGCTCTCGGCGAGCACCGAGTCCGTGACGGTCACCGTGCTGCTGGAGTTGCCCGTGACGTACAGGTTCCCGTAGCCGTAGGCGCCGCCGTACTCGATCGTGACGTTGGTGAAGGTGGAGCCGCGGTCGTAGGTGCCCACGTAGATGCCGTCCCAGTCGCCGGCGGCGGGCGTGCCGCCTCCGTAGGTGTCCTCGCTCGTGAAGGTGATGCCGTAGGTCGTGCCGTCGGCGAGCACCTTGCCGTTGGTGCTCTGCCCGACGAGCAGGCCCGCGCCCGAGGCGAAGTAC
This sequence comes from Myxococcota bacterium, assembly GCA_049322475.1. Taxonomy (GTDB): domain Bacteria; phylum Myxococcota_A; class UBA796; order UBA796; family SXON01; genus JBMOQZ01. The sequence continues at coordinate 43,153 of JBMOQZ010000396.1, forward strand.
ACCGTGGCGCCGTCGGCGATGGTGAGCGTCGGCGACGCCCCGCCCCCGACGGTGACGTCGCAGTACACGTAGTGGTCGCCCGCGGCCCACGTCTCGCTCGACGTGATGCTGCCGCAGTGGCGCGTCCAGGTCGGACAGCCGTCGTCGGCGGTGCCGTCGCAGTCCTGGTCGGTGGAGTCGTAGCAGACCTCGGCGTCGCCGGGGCTGATCGAGGCGCTGGCGTCGTTGCAGTCGTCGTCGTTGTCGGCGTAGCCGGAGGGCTGCGAGCACGCGACGCTCGTGGTGGTGGAGACGCCGTAGCCGTCGGCGTCGCTGTCGCGGTACCAGGTGGACGCGTCGACCGCGCTCGCCTCGTCGGTGGTGCCGTCGCAGTCGTTGTCGACGCCGTCGCAGGACTCGCTGGCCGCCGGGTTGCGCGTGTCGTCGGTGTCGGCGCAGTCGCCGGAGCTGGCGACGTAGCCGCTGGGGGCGTCGCAGGCGTTGGTGTAGCTGGTCGAGACCCCGTAGCCGTCGCCGTCGGCGTCGAGGTACCAGCGCGTCGTCCCCGTCGAGCCGGCCTCGTCGACGCTGCCGTCGCAGTCGTCGTCGACGTCGTTGCAGACCTCGGAGTCGGCCGGGCTGACGGACGCGGAGGTGTCGTCGCAGTCGTCGTCGTTGGTGACGTAGGTGGCGGGGCGCGTACACGCCGCGCGCGAGGAGGCGGCGTCGCCGTAGGAGTCGGCGTCGGCGTCGGCGTAGTACGTGACCGAGCCGGTGGCGCCGTCCTCGTTGGCGGTGCCGTCGCAGTCGTCGTCGTAGGCGGTCGAGCACGCCTCGCTGTCGGCGGGGCTCACCGTGGCGCGGGTGTCGTCGCAGTCGTCGTCTTTGCCGACGTAGCCGCTCGGCTCGGTGCACTGGACGCGGGTGGCGGTGGACGTGCCGTAGCCGTCGGCGTCGCTGTCGCGGTACCAGGTGGGGGCGTCGGTGGCGCTGGCCTCGTCGGTCGTGCCGTCGCAGTCGTCGTCCACCGAGTTGCAGAGCTCGGTGCCCGCGGGGCTCACGGCCGCGTCGGCGTCGTCGCAGTCGTCGTCGTTCGCGACCGTGTTCGCGGGGGCGTCGCAGGCGCGCGTGGAGGCGGTGGCGTCGCCGTACCCGTCGCCGTCGTCGTCCTCGTACCAGCTCGCGGCGTCCACCGCGTCGGCCTCGTCGGTGGTGCCGTCGCAGTCGTCGTCCTCGCCGTCGCAGCGCTCGGATGCGCCGGGGTTGTCGTCGCGGTCGCCGTCGTCGCAGTCGTCGGCGGTGGCCGCGTAGCCGGAGGGCACGTCGCACGCGACGGCGGTGCCGGCGAGCGTGCCGTAGCCGTCGCCGTCGACGTCGACGTACCAGGTGGGCGCGCCGGCGGCGTCGGCCTCGTCCTCGACGCCGTCGCAGTCGTCGTCGTCGCCGTCGCAGACCTCGGTGGCGGAGGGGTTCTCCGCGGCGTCGGCGTCGTCGCAGTCGCCGGCGTCGGCGACGTACCCGGCGGGGACGGTGCAGGCGCGGGCGGTGGCGCGCGGGTCGCCGAAGCCGTCGCCGTCGGCGTCGGCGTGCCACGCGGGGGCGTCCTCCGCCTCGCCCTCGTCGGTCTCGCCGTCGCAGTCCTGGTCGACGCCGTCGCACAGCTCGGCCGCGCCCGGGTGCACGTCGGCGAGGGCGTCGTCGCAGTCGGTGGCGTCGGCCACCCAGCCCTGCGGGGCGTCGCAGGCCTCGGTTGTGGAGGCGGGGTCGCCGTAGCCGTCGGCGTCGAGGTCCGCGTACCAGGTGGCGAGCAGGCCGGGATCGACCTCGCCGTCGCAGTCGTTGTCGAGCTCGTCGCAGATCTCGGCGGCGTCGGGGTTGATCGCGGCGTCGCCGTCGTCGCAGTCCTCGGCGTTGGCGACGTAGTCGACCGGCGCCTCGCAGGTGGACACGGCGTCGTTCACGTCGCCCCAGCCGTCGCCGTCGGCGTCGGCGAACCACTCGCGGAGCACGCCCTCGTCGAGCTCGTCGTCGCAGTCGTCGTCCACGCCGTTGCAGACCTCGGTGGCCGCCGGGTGGATCGCCGCGTCGCCGTCGTCGCAGTCGCCGTCGTCGGAGGTGTAGCCGTCGCCGTCCTCGTCCGCGACGACGGCGGTGTCGTCCTTCGAGTCGGCGGGCTCGGGGTCGTCGCACCCGGCGAGCGCGAGGAGCAGCGCGCCCGCGAGCAGGCGGGCGACGAGTACGCGGGCCATCGGGCCTCCGGGGGGGGTCGGCCCGGGAGTTTACCCTCCCCGCGGCCGACCGTCCCCGCGTCTCACATGTCGTTCAAACCGAACGGATCGTCCGGGTCGACGGGCGGGGCCGGCGGGGGCGCGGGGGCGGGCGCGG